>NZ_CP007028.1:1200000-1521037 GCF_000512735.1 Thermocrinis ruber | reverse complement strand
CATATTTTGGAAAGACCTTTATAAGTGTGTGGGTTTCCATCAAATTTAATTAAAAAGGCTTAGGAACTTGCTCTCCTCCAATTTGGGTTTTTCAAAGAGCTCAAGGTTTTCCTCAAGGTGTTTTAGCTTACTCATTCCCACTAAAGCGGTGCCAACTCCGGGCGTGCTTCTTACAAACTGCAAGGCGGTATGCACATCCTCTTCCAAACCAAAGAAGTCCTTTAGTTTTTGTGGAACTCTACCGATCACATTTCCCTGATAGATGGATGCACTTATGTAGGTGTATATCCCAAGCCTTTGGCATGCGGAAAGGGTGGAGAGCTTTTCTCCGTTTACCTCTTGATTTTTGAGGGTAAAGGCTTCCGTCATTCCCAGGTTGTAGGGTAGCTGAATAAAGCGCATGTGATGGTCCTTTCCTCCCACCTTTTGGGCTATGTCTAAAATCTCCCGTAGGTTTAAATACTGCCTTGAGGTGGGCGAGACCCTAAAGCCACTCCAGGTGGCAAGCCCGTAAAACTTGAGCTTTCCTACCTTTACCATCTCCTCCAAAAAGTAAAAGCACTCTTCAAGCTTTTTTAAAAAGTTCTCCCTCGGGAAGAAGTTCAGCTGTTCTTCTGGATTGTGAAGAAAGTATATGTCTATGTATTGGGTTTGTAGGTTCTCCAAGCTCTTGTTAAAGCACCACTCTATGAATTTGACACCCAAGTAGTGTCCCTGCGGTGTCATCTCCTGTAGGTTGATTATTCCTGTGTTTACGAAGTTTTCATAAAAGTAATCCTTTGGGTCTGCTCCAAGTTCAACGTCGTAGGGCACATAACCCCCTTTGGTGGATATGATAAGGTTTTCTCTGCCCAGTTCCTTGGCTACAGCCCCCACATCTCTCTCGCTCTTCATATACCTATACACTATGGCGGTATCCACCACATTGACGCCCCTTTTGTAGGCGGTCCTTATTACCTGTTTGTAGCCTTCGGATGTGGCTTGATCAATGTCTCCCAAGTAGGTGCCTACACCTAACTCTGATATAGAAAGCCCAAGAAAATTTTTCCTCTCCATTAGTTAAAAGATAACACCTTTTGACACTCAAGCATTAACCTTGAAAGGTTATAGGTAGAACTGCTCTCAAAGAAAGGAAGAGTTTCCTTTATGCCCTTCTGGTGGGCAGAGTGGGCACAGTACAAAAGTCTCGCCCCCAATTTCTTGAGCTCTTCTGTCTCTGGTCTTATGGTGTAGTATGCACCGTTGCCCGTGAAAAAGATAATAACCTCTCCCCTTTTTACAAGCTCCTTCACCAAGTTAAAGATGGTGGCGTAGTCCTTTGAGAAGGGATTACTGCTTACTACAAGGAGAATTCTCATTTTACCTTCCTTATGAGGATTTCCCAGGTGTTGTTGTCAAGCTGGTTTATAGCAAGGACTTCCTGTCCTTCTTCTCTCATGCTTTTTGGCACACTCTCCACGGAGGGCGGATAGTCCAAGATCACCCTAAGCACCTGACCTAGCTCCATCTGCTCCAACACCAATTTGCTTTTCACAAAGGTAAAAGGGCAAACCTCACCTCTGATGTCCAATTCCCTGTCTGCCATAGTTAAAATTATATGCCTTGAGTATGAAAATAGAAGAGCTAAAAAAGGTTATAGAAATACTCAGAGATGAGTATCCAAAGCTAAATGCTCCCATAGAAAAGCTCAAAGCCCACAAAAAGGGAGATCCCTTCAGGGCTCTCGTCTGCACCCTTTTATCTACCCGCACAAAGGACGAAACCACCGCAGAAGTCTGCCAGAGGCTCTTTGAAAGGATTAAAAACTGGGAAGACCTACTTGCCATAGACCTGAAGGAACTTGAAAGGCTCTTATACCCGGTGGGTTTTTACAAAAACAAGGCAAGGTACCTCAAAGAGTTGGCAAGACAAATAAAGGAGGAGTTCGGCGGAGAGGTTCCTTCGGACCTTGAGGGACTGCTGAAGTTAAAGGGTGTAGGCAGAAAGGTGGCAAACATCGTTCTGGTGGAAGCCTTCGGAAAGCCCGCCATAGGTATAGATACTCATGTGCATCGCATATGCAACCGATGGAAGTTAGTTAGCACAAAAACTCCAGAGGAGACGGAAAAGGCATTAACACAAATACTGCCCCAAGAGTATTGGATGGATTTTAATAGACTACTGGTAGCCTTCGGGCAGACTATATGCAAACCTCAAAAACCAAGGTGTGACGTATGCCCCATAAGGGATTTTTGTAGCTTTTTTAAACTTTCGCAAACATCTTAACAAAGAGGGTTTTCTTTAGCTGATCCAAGCCCTCGCCCGTTAGGGCGGATATTGCCAAGAACTGATAGCCTCTCTCTGTAAAGTATTTTTCCAACTCATTTAGATACTCCCTGTCTGAGAGGGCATCTATCTTGTTGGCAACAACTATTTGCTGTTTTTCCAAGAGCTGTGGGCTATACTCCCTAAGCTCTGCGTTTACAATATTGAAGGCTTCTATTGGGTCCTTTTCCCTTCCGTCGGATACGTCCAAAAGGTGTAGCAAAAGCTTTGTGCGTTCTATGTGTCTGAGAAACTCAAGACCCAAACCTTTACCCTTGCTGGCACCTTCTATTAGCCCTGGAATGTCTGCAAGCACCAATCGGTGTTCCTCGTCCAACTCAAAAACACCCAGGACGGGAGACAAGGTGGTAAAGGGATAGTCGGCTATCTTTGGTCTGGCCTTTGTTAGTTTGGATATTAGGGTTGATTTGCCCGCATTGGGAAGTCCAATAATTCCCACGTCCGCAATGAGCTTTAGCTCTAATATTAGCCACCTTTCTTCTCCCTTTTGTCCTTTTTCTGCATACCTGGGTGCTTGGTTTGTTGGGCTTGCAAAGCGGGCGTTTCCTCTTCCACCCCTTCCACCCTTGGCTACTACGCAGGATTGACCCTCCTCTACCAGGTCACAAAGTATCTCACCCGTGATGGCATCCTTTACCACCGTTCCCACAGGTACCTCTATGATGAGGTCCTCTCCGTCCTTGCCCGCCTGATTTTTACCCTTCCCGTGTTGTCCGTTCTGTGCTATAAACTTGGTTCTGTATTCAAAGTCCAAGAGGGTGTGCTTTCTGGAAGTGGCAACAATTATAACGTCTCCACCCTTTCCACCATCTCCACCCGCAGGACCGCCAAATGGTCTGTACTTTTCCCTCAGAAAGGCAACTGCGCCATCTCCCCCATCACCTGCCTTTACGTATATCTTGGCTACGTCTACAAACATACTTAAAGCATATGTCCCAGCTTATTTTTCTTTGCTTGCAAATACCTTTCGTTGTACTCGCAAGGTGGCACCTTGAGGGGAACCCTTTCTACTACCTCCAAGCCATAACCTTCCAAGGCTACGATCTTCCTTGGATTGTTGGTTAGTAATCTCATCTTCCGGACGCCCAGGTCCAAAAGTATTTGCGCACCCACGCCATAGTCCCTTAGGTCTGCAGAATAACCGAGCTTTTCGTTGGCTTCCACCGTGTCGTAGCCCTTATCCTGCAAACTGTAAGCCTTTATCTTATTGACTATGCCTATGCCCCTTCCTTCATGTCCCATTATATAGACCAAAACACCCTTGCCTTCCTCCGCAATCTGCATAAGCGCCGCCTCCAACTGATCCCTGCAGTCGCAACGAAGAGACTTGAACACATCCCCCGTTAAGCACTCCGAATGGACCCTAACCAGCACCGGCTCGTCTTCCTTCCACTCGCCCATAGTTAGTGCAACTTGCTCCTCCCCTGTGATTACGTGCCTGTATGCGTGAATTTTGAAAAAGCCATACTTAGTGGGCAGGTTAGCTGTTGCTTCCCGGACTACGATCCTTTCCTTTTTTAGCCTGTAGCGTATTAGGTCTGCTATGGTGATGATCTTTAGGTTGAACCGCTTGGCAAACTCTATCAGGTCGGGCAGTCTTGCCATAGTACCATCTTCATTCATGATTTCGCATATTACACCCGCCGGATACAGCCCTGCAAGCCTTGCCAGATCCACCGACGCTTCTGTATGCCCAGCCCTCTCCAAAACACCGCCGGGTTTAGCCTTCAGTGGGAACACATGCCCCGGTCTTATAAAGTCCGAAGGTTTGGCATCTGGACTGACCGCTAACTTTATGGTTATAGCCCTGTCAAAGGCGGATATGCCCGTTGTGGTGCCATACTTGGGGTGGGCATCTATAGAGACGCAAAAGTATGTGCCCTTTGGGTCTGTGTTTTTTGTTGTCATTGGGTGAAGGTCCAACTCTTCGCATCTTTCCGGCGTTAAGGTAAGGCATATAAGACCCCTTCCATACTTTGCCATGAAGTTTATAGCCTCTGGCGTCACCTTCTCCGCCGCCATCACAAGGTCTCCCTCGTTCTCCCTGTCCGGATCATCCACCACTATGACCATCTTGCCTTCTCTTATATCCTCTAATGCATCTTCTATAGAACTGAAGATGCTATCACTCATTTTTCTCCTCCTTTTCCTTTTTGGTTAATTGTTTGATCTTCTCCCAAAGCTTATCTAATATGCTCTGCTTGTAAGCCTGCTCAAGCTCCACCTTTTGCCACTCTGGATTTTTCTTTAACTCTTCTGTGTATCCGCTCCTCAATCTCTCTATAAAGGGTCCCCCATAATGGACCCACAGGTGGTCTATGATCAAAAAGCCCACCAAAAGGTAAAGGATCCACCTCACCATTAACAATTAATATATTCCTACCGTGGCGGTTTGTTATTTGGGAATGGGCAGTAATGTGGGCGATCGGCTAAGTTATATGCTGAAGGCACTTGAACTTTTAAAGAGTTTGGGAGAGGTGCTCCGCGTCTCCACCATCTATGAGAGCAAGGCTTGGGGAGTGGTTAATCAGGAGGACTTTTTAAACTGTGTGGTCAAGTTCAAAACAGAATTGGAGCCCGTTGAACTTCTGAGAAGGTTAAAAGAAATAGAAAAACTGGTGGGCAGGAAAGAAAGGGAAAGGTGGGGACCAAGGGAAATAGACATAGACATACTACTTTATGAAAATTACATCCTCATGCTTAGCTTTTTGGTAGTTCCCCATCCTTACCTTACCAAGAGGGATTTTGTTTTGGTACCCCTGTTGGAACTGGAGCCCCAGCTTGAGCATCCTCTTTACAAGAGACCCCTCTCGGAATATTTAAAGTTTTTGGATGTATCCCTAAAACCTTTTGCGTGCCTTGTAGGCATACAGCAAAAAGCAAAGGATAAAGAAAAGAACCATTAGCATAACTATGGCTCCACTGGGAGGAATGTTAAGGATCAGGGAGACAACTACGCCAAGGAAAACGGAGAGTAGGCTAAAGATAGCGGAAAACAAAAAGGTTTGAAAAAAAGAGCCAGCTATCAACAGGGCGGTCATGGAGGGCAAAGCCACAAAGGACGCAGATAGCAACAGACCCGCAACTTTTATAGAAAGGACTATGTTCATACCCGCCAAAAGCACAAAGAGGTAGTTTATAAGGGTAGTGTTTATACCCTTTAGCTTGGCTATCTCTTCGTTGAAGAGGACCAAAAAGAGCTGGTCGTATTTTAGCCAAAAGGCAAGGGCTGTTATAAAAAAGACAAAAAGGCTTACGTAGAGCTCTTCCTTTGAGACCGCCAAAAGGCTACCAAAAAGATAGGAATATATATTGGCACTTAGGTTTTCCTTCATGGCAGACACAATCACCGCCAAGGCTGTGCCTAAGGAAAAAAACAAAGACAGAATAGTGTCTGAGGGAAGCCTTTTGCTGTCCATCAAAAACTGAAGAAGCACGGAGATGAGGGCTACATAAAAGAGTGTAAATAAGGTGGGTTCAAGTCCAAGCAAAAAGGCTATGGCAATACCACCAAAGGCGGAGTGGGAAATGCCTGCACCGAGCATAGAGAGCCTTCTCATCAGCAGATAGACGCCCACCATAGAGCAGGAGAGGGCTATCAAGAGCCCCGCCAAGACACCTTCATAAACAAGACCTAGGGTGTTAATGAAGTCCATAGAGTTCCCTTATGATCTGTCCAAAATCCTTTGGATAGACCACCCTACATTCGGGCATGCCAAGGCACAGCATCCGACTGGCGTTTCTCATAACAAAGCCAAGGTCGTGGGAGACTACCACCACCGTCCTGTCCTTGGAAATTTCCTTCAGCACATGCTCTATGTGTTCTTGGGCGTGTATGTCCAAGCCTGTCATGGGTTCATCCAGTATAAGCAAAGATGGGTTTTTTGTCAGTGCCAAAGCCAAGAGGACCTTCTGTTGTTCTCCGCCGGAGAGCTTCACGAACTGCCTTTTTAGGAGGTTTTCCAAGTGCAAAAAGGCTATGATCCATCCCACCTTTTCCTTTTTGGCCACCTTTCTCAAAAGCTCCTCCACAGTGCCCGTCCAGAACTTCTCCACGCTGAACCTCTGTGGCACATAGCCTATCTTTTCCCATTCTTTGAACTGACTTAGCTCCTTTCCAAAGAGGAATATCTTTCCTGCCTTTGGGCGTAAAAAACCCAGCAAAAGCTTTAAAAGGGTGCTTTTCCCTGCACCGTTGGGACCTACCACACAGAAAAACTCTCCCTCATAGATGGAAAAGCTCAAGTTTTCTATAAGAGGTTCCCCAGGGCTGTATCTAAAGGTCAAAGATTCTACCTTTATTACCTCCTGCAATCCAGCCCCTCCACAAAGGCTGAAAGGTTTCTCTCCATTATAGAAAAGTAATCATCCCCCTCCTTGGTGGGATAAAGGGATGTGTTTATGGTGTATACTTTGGCACCCGTTTCCCTTTGCACTTTGAGGACAGCCTTTCCCTGATAGCCCTCCTCCACAAGGAGGGACTTTATAGACTCTTTTTTCATCAGGTTTATAAGCCTGAAAAGTTCCGAGGGTTTAGGCTCCTCTTCACCATGGACACCTCTCAGACCTTCTGCCCTCAACCCATAATCCCTTGCCAAATACCTCAGAGATAGATGGGTGGATACAAGCCATCTGTTTTTGCATTGGCTAAGGCTTTGGCGGTATTTTTCATCCAAATCCTTTAACCTTTTGGAGAACTCTCTGTATCTTCTCTCATAGATATTTTGATTTTTTGGGTCTATTTTCAAAAGGGCCTTGTAGAGATTGTCCACCACCGCTTGATAGGACTTAGGGGACATCCAAAGGTGCGGATCGTTGCCTATTAAGGGCAGGTTTTGATTGAGAAGGTAGAGTTTTTCCTTTGGCACGGGCAATTTTCTCTCCCAGCTTTCCAAGCCCAGGGTAAAAATGTACTTTGCCTCCCTTAAGTTCCTAAGGTCTTGGGGCTTTGGCTCATAGTGATGCACATCGGTCTTTGCGGAGATAAGGACCTTTACATCGTAAAGCTCTCCCGTCAGATAAAGCAAGGGATAGTATATGGGATAGGTAGTTGCTATCAAAAGTTCCCTAGGCAGGGCAAAGGAAAGAAGGAGGAGGAGGAAGAGTAGAGTTTTCATTACTACTCAATCCTATACCCGAAGCTCTGTACTAAGTCTGGTCTTTTCCTCCAGTCTGGCTTTACCCTAACGTAGAGTTCCAAATAGACCTTTCTGCCAGTTATAAGCTCCAACTCTTCCCTTGCCATCTTTCCAATGGACTTTAGCCTCTGCCCATCCTTGCCTATGATTATGGGTTTGTAGTTTTCTCTATCCACTATTATGTCTGCCTTTATGACCAAAACCCTTGGGTCGTGCCTTCCGTCGGTGATCTCATTGACTACCACCGCCACACCTTGGGGAATCTCTTGATGGACTTTTAGCAGAACCTTTTCCCTGATAACCTCCGCCACCAAGAGCCTAAAGGGAAGGTCTGTTATCATCTCCTCCGGAAAGAGGGGCTCACCCTCCGGTAGGTAGTTAAGGATCACATTTAAAAGCCTGTCTATGTTAAACCCCTTCTGGGCACTTATGGGAACAATCTCCTTAAACTCGGGATGCTTCTTTGAGATCTCTTCCACAAAGGGCAGGAGGTTTTCCAAAGGACCTATTTTATCCACCTTGTTTATTACCAAGATTACGGACTTTTCTCCCGCATAGGGTTTTACATAGTTTTCAAAGACCATTTCGTCATCATCCCTCCAGCCATCCTCCGCGTCCATCATGAAGAGGATAACGTCTGCATCCTGCAAAGACGCACCAGCAACGCCAACCATAGCTTCTCCCAAGGCATCCCTTGGCTTGTATATACCGGGCGTATCTAGGAATATGATCTGGGCTTCGTTTGGGATGTTTTTAACACCCAAGACCCTTATCCTAGTGGTGCCAGGCTTTGGGGAAACTATGGACAGCTTGGTACCAATTAGGTTGTTCAAAAGGGTGGATTTGCCTACATTGGGTTTTCCAACTATAGCTACATATCCAACCTTCATATTCTCTCCGCAATAGCTTTGGCAAAGTCTATAGTAGATAGTGCCTTTGCGGATATACCCATCTTTTTAAAGCCGTTGGCTATGTCTGGAGTTCCTACCTTATCTTCTATAGCCCTCTTTACCGCATCGTATATAAGCTGGGCTGCCTCCTTCCAACCCAAATACTCCAACATCATGGCACCGGAAAGGGTCAAGGAAAGTGGGTTTGCTATACCTTTGCCTGCAATATCGTATGCGGTTCCGTGGGTGCTTTCAAAGAGGGCATAGCCGTCGCCTATGTTCCCGCTTGGCACAAAACCTGGACCACCAACCAGTGCGGAAGCCAAGTCCGATATGTAATCACCGTTTAGGTTCTGAGTGATGATCACATCATATGCCTCGGGCTTCAGAACCAACTGCATAAGCATCTGGTCTGTGATGACCTTTACCATAAGTACCTGCCCATCCTTTGGTTCTCCCTCTGTGATAACTTTTCCTTCAAACTCCGGCTCTTTTGCCACCTCAAAAGCCCAGTTCATAAAGGCTCCCTCTGTGGCCTTCATGATGTTTCCCTTTCCCACAACTGCAACCACCTTTTTGTTGTTTTCTAAGGCATACCTGAGGGCTTTTCTTACATGTCTTTTGGTCTTCCACTCACTCATGGGCTTGACAGTGATCCCACAGTCCTCAGGAAGGGCATACTCAGAGACGCCCATCTCCTCTATCAGGAATTTTCTTACCTTTTGAGTTTTTTCGTCCCTTGGCATAAACTCTATGGCCATATATACATCGTCAGAGTTTTCCCTAAAGACTGCTACATTTACCCTCTCAGGGTTTGGTATAGGAGAGGGCTGTCCCAGCCAATAGACGGGTCTTATAGCAGAGTAAAAGTCCATAGACTGCCTAAGGATTGCGTTCAGAGATTTCCCTCCCTTACCAACAGGTGTGCCAAGGGGTCCCTTTATGGCTACTATGGCTTCTTTTAAGACCTCCAAGGTTTCCTTTGGCATCCTTTCACCGGTTTTTTCCTCCGCCTTGTCTCCCGCCAAAAGCTCCACCCAGTATATAGCCCTTGAACCACCGTAAGCCTTCTCCACTGCCTTATTTACCACCATAATCATGGCGGGAGCAATTTCTGGACCTATTCCGTCTCCCTCTATGTAGGGGATTATAGGGTTGTTTGGTACCTCTAGGCTCTTGTCTTCTCTAAGCTTTATAAACTGTCCCTCCTGCGGAATTACCGCCTTTCCAGACCACGCAAAGACCCTTTCCATTCAAAACCTCCTTACAAGGCTTTACAAGAAATTATATTCTAAATTGCAGTGAAAAAGTAATATACTATTTAGCTTATGGAACAGGTGGGAATTGAAGACTTCCTGAAGTTAGACATCAGGGTAGCAAAGGTGCTATCTGCTGAGAGGATAGAGGGTTCAGAAAAGCTTTTGAAGTTGAGGGTATCTTTGGGAGATGAAGAGAGGACACTGGTGGCTGGAATAGGAAAGCACTATACACCGGAGGAGCTTGTAGGAAAAAAGGTGGTCATGCTGGCAAACCTAAAGCCTCGCAAGATCTTTGGGATAGAGTCCCAGGGCATGATCCTGGCAGCTGGAGACGGAGAAAATCTTTCTGTCCTTCTGCCAGAGAGGGATGTTAAAGAGGGGGCTAAAGTAAGCTGATTTTTTTCACAAAATTTTCAGAATGTGTGATTATACTTTATTATTGAATACACCATTAAATTAGGAGGTGAAGCCATGAGAAAAGTAGCAATGCTTTTAGCGTTTGCTGTTTTCTCCGCAGGAGTGATATCCTGCGGTCAAGTAAGCTCTCAAAGAACCTATGAAGGTGCAGCTATAGGTGGAGCAGTTGGTGCAGCAGCAGGTGCCCTCTTAGACAAAGAAAACAGGTGGAGAGGAGCGGTTATTGGTGGTGCGCTGGGTGCTGTATTGGGTGGAACTGTAACAGAGATAGCCCAAAGGGCTGCAAGGGAAGCGGCGATGGCTAACAGACCAGTAGAGTACAGGTCTGAGGACGGAAGACAAAGGGTGTATGCTGAGCCGGTAGCAAGCAGAGGAAATTGCAGAATAGTGAAAACACACTACTATCAAGACGGTAAGCTAGTAAAGACAGAAGAAAGGGAAGTTTGCCCATAAATAAGTAAAACAGGGGGCTTTTATGCCCCCTTACACTTTGTATTTATTATTCCAAAACTTCCTGACCTTTTTCTGTAAGCTATCTTAAGCTCACCGGTCTTTGCATCCACAAAGGGCAAAAAGAAAACTCCACTCTCCTGAAGTTCAAAGATCGCATCCTCCACACTCATAGGTTTATCTATCACGAGTTCCTCTTCAATTATCGTGGGTCCTTCTCTTTCTACCTCTCTTGAGGGTGCAGTTATAGAGCTAATTAATTCTTCCTTTATCTTGTGCCCTATTCTTCTTTGTTCCAACCTTCTTTGCTTTAGCTTTATAAGCTGTCTTTCTACCTCATCAAGGACTTTGTCCAAGGCAGAAAAAACATCCACATCCTCTTCCCACGCGTGTATTACTCCACCACCAGAGGTCTTCAAATAGATATCTAAATCAACCCTAAAAACCGTTGGTCTGCTCTCACCAGCGTAATCTTTGTGCTTTGCCTTAGAGGTAGAGAGCGTTACAACCACCTCCACTTGGTCCTCCTCCGCCTCTTTCAAAAGCCTTGAAAATCTTTCAAGCTTACCCTCCACAAAACTCTTCATTGCATCGGTCCATTCCACAGCCTTCCCAATAAACTCTACGTTCATACAGCCTCCTCCTACGCTTTTTTAAGGGCATAAAAATTTTAAATCAAACTGCCAGTTTTTCCAACTCCTTGCGCTTTAGTATTTCTATATATCCCCTATCTGTGTTTATAATTCCCATCTTTTTCCATTTGCTCATAACTCTTATGGCAGTTTCCACTGTTGTGCCAGTCATTTCCGCTATATCGTTTCTGGTCAAAGGTGCGTCTATTATTATGGCGTCTTTATGCTTTTTACCTATACGGTCTGCTATTTCCAAAAGCACCCGTGCTATTCTCTCCTCCACCTTTCCACCCGCTATGCTCTTTAAAGTGTCGTAAGCGTGTAAAAGGATGGCGGTAGCCTCACAGGTCATCTTTATGGCAATAGCTGGATGCTTTATGGCAAGGTTTATAAAGTCTTTGTTGGATATGTAAAGGGTTATGGAGTCTGTGATAGCCCTTGCAGTATAAGTATTTTTGGGCACTTTTTTGCCCCACTCTATCCATCCGAATATATCCCCTGGATAAACAAGACGTACTATAACGATCTTTGCGTCGTGGGTTTCTTTGAGAAGCTTTATTAGACCGTCCAAAAGTATGTATATGCCGGGCTCCCCTTCTTCCTCAAAGAAGAGATACTCTCCCTTCTTGAAGGTCCTCTCCTGCATATATTGAACAGCATGCGCAAGCTCTTCCTCAGAAAGGTCCTCAAAAAGGTGAAGTTTTTTTAAAGTTTGAGCCTTCCCTTCTCCAGAAGTAACTTTTGCCATCCTCTTCCTCCTATTAATACTGTCGGTTCAAATATCACATAATCTGTATGAAAGGGAACTTTGTTTGTCCCACCAAAAGTATGGTTATCCCCTATGGCTATGTGAATGGTGCCCTTTATCTTCTCACACTCTAAAATGTTTTCTGGATTTTTAGCCTTCGGGTTTGTCCCAACACCAAACTCTGCGATAAACCTAGCTTTTTCATGTTTTTTGAAAACTTCCTCTAAATAACGAACATAAGGGTCAAAGCCCTCAATGCTATCCACCGCACCATCTTTGAACTTAAAGGTTATTGGTTCATTCAGTTTTCTATCAGGGCCATAAAGGATAGTCATACTACCAAAGGCGGAATCCTCCAAGGGTGCTATAAAGGATTCTCCTGCGGGAAGGTTTCCGTAATCTCCCGGTTTATGAAACAGCCCCGTATCCGGTATGCCCTGCCTTCCCTTTATTGAAAACTCAAACTTTGTCCCTTCTGCTTTTATATCTACCCACTCACCCTCGGTAAGAATGTCCGCCACCTCTTCGCTCACCTTACTAACTTCCACCCAATCCACGTCCATAGGACCATAGAACATATCCGGTTCAAAAAGTGGCATGGACGCATACCTTACCCCAAAATGCTTGGTAAGAACCTTTCTATAAAAGGTATGAGTAGTGGAATAATATGGAAAGGCCACAACCACGTTTGGAACCTCTTCTGCGTAGCTTCTAAGTATGTTTACCACTTCTTCTTCTGAGTAATTTTCCTTGTTCAGAACCTTCTCAAAAAGTCCAGCTTCCTTTAGCACATCAACCGCTTTATCTCCAAAGGTTTCTCTCCAAACCTCTTCCGGAGGTTCCTTCCCATGTTCGCCCAGGCTAGTATAGCAGACCTTCTTTACCCACTTGGCAAGCCCACTGCCCACATTGTAAAATTCCAAAAGTAAGTCCGCCAAATAGTCTTTTGTGTCATCAGTAATTAGCAAAAGCCCCTCAGAGGGCTGTAGGTTCATGTTTATCAGATAGAGTCTTTCAATGTGCCTTTCAAACATTGCTATAAAAAATTTAAACCAACTTAAGCTTAAGGTAAAGGCAATCTAACAGTTCCCAAAAGATACTTAAGGTCGTTGTCGGTAAATAGGACACCCACGCCAACCATTCCACCCCTGAGCTTACTGTTCAGCAGGTCATCACCGCCCACCCTAATGTACAGAGGTCCCCTTGTGTTGTACTGAACACCCACTTGCAAGTTAGGTTTGAGTTTTTTACCCTGAGGGTCTGTTTTCCTTCCAAAGTCCCAAAGGTCAGAATAGAACATTATACTTTTGCTATAAACCAAGTCAAAGCCAACACCTCCCGCTGACTCTCTCAAACCTCCCCTAAAGACAGACTCCTTACCAGCTATAGGAAAGATCCTTGCATACTGAAGGGTAAATTGCGGACTAAACTGCTTTTTTACTACAGTGCCAGCTGTCGTTGTTTCTTCTAAAGTTATCTTACCCTTTGAGTTGCCCACAACTTCCGCTAAATAGTACTTCTCGTTATCCGGTTGAATCTTTATGCTTAAAATCCCTTTACCGTCTCCGCCCTTATACAACTCTCCTCTAAAACCTATGTAAAGATTGGTTCTCCTTGCAACATCTCCAGCCTCGGAGAATGTCCTCGTAGCAGATGTTATGTTTTTGTACAGTTCTTCATCTTTAACAAGCTTACCGAGGGTTCCCTCGCCCCTTTCAATTTGCGCAAGGATAAGGTTTAGCTTCTGGGTTGCCTCCGATAGGTTCTTCGTGGTAGCCCTTAGATCTTCCCTGTTTTCTGAAACAACAGCGTTAAGGTTTTTAGAAAGCTCGTTAAGATTTTTCACCAGCTCAGGAAACTCCGCCTTTATACCTTGGGAAAGTTCTCTAAGGTTTTGAACTACTTCCCTTATATCCTTCCTGTTTTCTGAGGCAATTCCCTCTAAAGCAACCGCCAGCCTGTCAATGTTTTCTATAGTCTGTGGAAGTGTTCTGTTTAAATTATCCGCCAAAACCCTTATGGAGAATATGGCACCCCTTAGGTTTTCTCTGTTCTCAAGGGCTATTTGATTTAGGTTGCGTGTAAGCACCTCTAAGTTAATAACCAACTGTCTTAAATCTTGCCTGTTTTCTTCCAGAATGACCTTAAAGCTCTCTGCAAGCACCTTAATCGCCTGCGCCGCCTCTGCAACATCCTTTATCATCTTGTCAGTGTCCGAAAAACCAGTAGTTTGAGTTATAACTCCCCCTTCTTCCAGCAACCCTGCCTGAGGGCTACCGGGATATATGGCAAGGTATTTATCACCCATAAGACCCAATGTTCCTATTCCCGCAGACGCATCTTTGTATATAGCAACGGACTTATCCACCTCAAAAACCACCTTAACCTTACCTTCTTCTAAGCTAACGCTCTTTACCTTACCGCTTTTTATACCCGCCACCCTAACCTCCGCCCCCACAGAAAGCCCAGCCACATCAGGAAAATACACTATGTATTCCTTAGTATTGGGTTTAAAAACCGGAATCTCTCCAAAGGTTAAAATCAAAAAGGCGAAGGCAGACGCCACCGCGAACACAAAAGCACCCAACTTTGCCTCGGTAGAAAATCTCATAGGTCTAATTATAAGCACAACAGAGAGTATTCAAAAAGCTTAAAAAATTCAACAGACAGTGCCACTCTACACACTCACTCAAAAATGTTAATATAAAATCTGTAGAATATCACAGTATGGCTTAACCCTCAGCTAATCAAGGTTTTAAAAATATGATGTGAATCACTAATCAAAACAGCTATACACCTAAATGTATTGATAGAAAAAAAACTTTTAAGCATCTCAGCTGTTAATATAATCTGACTTTCTGTAATTATTGTCCCACTAAGCCAAGACCGATTTTTCACATACTATCCGTAAGTATGGCAATTTCCATCATTTTTTAGCCCAGAATTTCACATCCCCTTTTCACAATTTCACATTTCTGGCTGTAAGTATTGGAATTTCCGTCAAAAAATTTGTTCGGATTTTCCAGCACTTAGGAGAAAAAATGTGAAAAAAGTACGCCCTTCGTAAGTTATGGAATTTCCGTCACTTTTTCAAAGGGAATTTCACATAGCTAAAAGTAAGAATTTTCAAGGCTCTGAGTGGAATTTCACATTTTTGTCCGTAAGTATCGGAATTTTCGTCAAAATTTTTGTTCGGATTTCCCAGCACTTAGAGACAAAATTGTGAAATTGTGAAAATTGTCCGTAAGTATTGGGATTTCCGTTACATTTCTCATCTCGTCTAAGCTAAGAGAGACAAGGATTTCAGGCATGGGATGTGAAATTCTTTTTTGCAAACCCAAGAGAATCAAGGATTTGGTGAGTTTGGGTGTGAAAAAAAAGCCCTGCCTATTAATTATTCCTCTGTATAAAAAGCAATATATAGAAGGTAAGAATAAGAAGAGGAGGAGGGAAAATAGAAGCTACAGGAGGAAAATATAAAAACCTGTCCGAAGGATACCTCAGCTTGGAGTGGGAAAAGGGAGACCCTTACTCTACTTGTATTTTCTTGACCCTTTCCTTTTTACCCTCTCCCCTTTCCTCCAACCTTCTTTCAAGCTCTTTTACCTTGTAGTCCAGTAGAGTTTTGAAGATATTTAAGATAGAAAACTCAATGGTGTATATGTTTTTCATGATCTCCCTTCTTACCTCCTTAGGAGGCAGAAAGAACTCAAGCAACTTGCCAACTTCTTTTTTCATCTGCTCCACTTCCTCTTCTAAACTCTCTACCTTCAGTTCTTCCTTCTCCTTAGCCATGTTGTTAAATTTACTCCTCTATTATCCCGCCTGCAAGTAGAACATCATTTTCATAGAAGGCACAAACCTGACCGGGTGTTATGCCTCTTACCTTCTCTTCAAAGAATACCTTATACCTGCCATCCTCTAAGGGTTTTATACCCTTTACCCTTACTGGAGTGTTCCTGTATCTGACCTGTGCCTTTGGCTCATCCCAAAGGGACGGTGGAAGGTGAAAGTTTACTTCCCTTAAAATCAGCCAATCTCTGTATAGCTCTTCCTCATCGCCCAAGTAGACTATGTTCTTTGAAGGTTCCACGCCCACCACATAAACGGGCTTTCCTAAGGCAACGCCCAGACCCTTTCTTTGTCCTACAGTGTACGCATAAAAGCCCTTGTGCTTTCCTACTATCTGCCCTTTATAGACAAAGTAGCCTTCTTGGCTTCCTAACCTTTCCCTCAGAAAGCTTCCCACATCCTTTCCCATCAAAAAGCAAACATCCTGAGAGTCTGGCTTTTGGGCAACCTCTAGTCCATGCCTTTTGGCTATTTCCCTTACCTCCTCTTTTGTAAGCTCGCCTAGTGGAAATTCTAAAAGTTCTATATCTTCTTCTTTTATCAAAGCCAAAAAGTAAGATTGGTCCCTCTTTGTGTCCTTCCCCCTTGCTATTAGCTTTCTCCCTTTGTAATCTACAATCCTTGCGTAATGACCAGTAGCCAGCTTGTCTATGAGGGCTACTTTTCGGAGATATCTTGCCAAAAATCCTGTTTTTACATCCCTGTTGCAGATGGCGCAGGGATTGGGTGTGTTGCCTTTCAGGTGGTCATTCACGAAAATGTTTATAACCTTCTCCTCAAACAGTTTTTCCCAGTCTAAGGTAAGGTGTGGAATGCCAAGCCTTTGGGATACCCTTGCCGCATCTTGCACATCCTTTGGAGAACAGCATACCCTAAGCTCGTCGCACACCTCTTGATGAAAACGTAGAGTAATGCCAATAACTTCGTGCCCCTGCTCCTTTAAAAGTAGGGCACACACGCTACTATCTACACCACCGCTCATACCTACCGCTATTCTCATAGCTTGGATTAAATTTAACCCAATGGCTAGGTTGGTAATAGTTTTGCTTTTAGGATTCCTCCTCTCCTTTGGCAAAGAAGCGGTTTTCGTTCAAACAGAGTATAAAAAGCCATTCAAGGTAGTTTTTGAGATTTACCTGGACCATCCCGAGAAGATGAGACCTGCCATTGGATGGATCTCCAACGTAATCTTCGTACTAACGAACCCTCCCTATAACTTTTCCCTTGAGGACATTGATATAGTAGTCGTTTCCCACGGTAGAGAACTTCCTGTTTTTCTAAAAGAAAACAGGGATAAATACCAAGATATAGTGGAGAGGATAGAGGGACTTACCCACTACGGCGTAAAGTTCAAAGTCTGTAGGATGGCACTTACTCAGCTTTATGGCGCCACAGAAAAGGACCTGCATCCTTTTGTGGAAACGGTGCCATCTGCCATAGTGGAGGTCGCCCACTGGCAGATGATGGGTTATTCTCTTATAATACCTATGGTCTTTGAAATAAGAAGGTAATGCCTATACAAGAGGGAGACTTTGTCCTCATACAGGTAGAGGATAAGAGGTTTTTAAGGAGGATAACCAAAGACTTTAATCTCAACTACAAGAAACGCGCTTTAAAGTTTGAAGACGTCGTAGGAAAAGAGTTCGGTACGCTGGTGAATGGTTTTTATCTTCTAAAGCCCAACTTGGAAGCCATAATACTCTATGGATTTAAGAGGAAGACACAGATCATATATCCGAAGGATGCTTTTTACATAGCCTTTAAGCTTGGGATTAACAAAAGCTCAACGGTTTTGGAGTTTGGTATAGGTAGTGGTGCCCTAACCGCAGTGCTTTCGGAACTTGCTGGCAGGGTGGTTGCCTATGAGGTATCTCCGGAGTTTTACAAAAATGCCCTAAAAAATTGGGATACCTTTGGACTTTGTAAAAATGTGGAGGCTATAAACCAGGACTTTATGGATGCGGACCTTTCGGGAAGAGAATTTGACGCTTGCTTTGTAGATGTAAGGGAACCTTGGCTGTATTTGAAAAAAGTCCACAGTGTTCTGAAAAATAGTGCCATGTGCGGTTTTTTACTTCCCACTACAAACCAAGTTTCTCGCCTTTTGCAAGAAATGGATGGGCTCTTTGCTGGTGTGGAGGTTATGGAGATTCTACTCAGAAAATACAAACCCGTTTATGAAAGATTAAGACCGGAGGATATAATGGTAGCCCATACGGGCTATTTGGTTTTTGGAATGAAGATAATGTAGCTGTCTTTTATGTCCTTTAGGTCTATTTTGCAAAATTGATAGCCTGCTGGCAACTCTTTTCCTTTCATCACAAAGGCACCCTTTTTTGATAGTTTCAAAAGGATTGGCTCTATATCTTTTAGTTTTCCCAACGCCCTGCAGACTGCGTAATCAAACTCAAGGTTGATATGCTCTGCCCTCTTGCAGATAACCTCGTAGCTCAGGTCAAGTTCAGCCTTTATGAACTCAAGGAAGGCACATTTCTTTGAAACGGATTCTATAAGGGTAATGTTCAAAACAGGACCGTAATATATGCTCAGCACAGCGCCCGGAAAGCCAGCACCACTGCCTACATCACAGAAGGTGTTTTTTTCCACATCCACGTTCTTTTCTTTAAAGCAAAGGCTAAGGGTAAGGGAATCCAAAAAGTGCCTTATGGCTATTTCCCTTGTGTCTTCTATGGCAGTGAGATTATGCACTCTGTTCCATCTTCTCAGTTCTTTTAGGTAAACTGAAAGCTTTTCAATCTGTTCTTTGGAAAGTTCAAAACCGTTTCTTTCAAAAATTTCTTTTAAAAACTCTTGAGTAGGTATTGTATATCCTCCGCCATTTTCTTGGGTTCTTGCTTTGCGGGTGTGTATAGGAGTTTTATTTTACCATCAGGAGTTATAAGGTATATGGTGGCGGTGTGGTCTATTAGGTAGCCTCCCTTTGATTCTCCCTCTACCTTTCTGTAGTAAGCCTTATACTCCCTTGCGGTTTTTTCTATCTCTTTGGGACTTCCCGTCAGACCCACAAAGGTGGGATAGAAAAAGGGCACATAGCTTTTCAACTGTTGAAGAGTGTCCCTCTCTGGGTCCACGCTTATAAACAGAACTTGCACCCTTTCTCTTTCTTTCTCATTCAGATTTTTCATCACCTCCGCCATAGTGGTAAGTGCTGTAGGGCATACATCCGGACAGAAGGTATAGCCAAAAAACAGTAGCACTATTTTTTTCTCCCTTAGATAGTCCGATAGTTTTACCCTTTTACCATCTTGAGAGGTAAGCTCAAAATCGTAGGCGGGCGCATCGTAAAGATGTCCGTAAAAGGTGTGCTCCTTTTTGCAGGCGACCAAGAGGAAGACTAACGTTATAAGGTAAGTTAAAATTCTCATAAGATTAAATTATATTTTGTCTTAAAGTCTTTGCAAGCGTTCCCTTGCGTCCCTTTCCCACGGTCTTTTTCCGCCGGATAATTCAATGGCTACTTTATAGTTTTCTATAGCCTTCTGCCTGTTCCCTAAGGCTTCCCAATTTCTTCCCAAGTAGTAATACACGTCCGGGTAGTTTGGAATCAGTTGGCGGGCTGTTTCAAGGAAGTTTATGGATTCTCTATGCTCCCCCCTTCTAAAATGCACAACTCCGAGGGCGTAGTTGGTAGAAAAGACATCAGGAGCCAGCTGATGGGCTCTTGTTGCAAGGTTATAAGCGGTGCCTATATTTCCTTCATCCAAGTTTATAAAGGTTAAATAGACCATAGCCATGTAGTTCTTATCCCAAAGGTTTATAGCCCTGGTAAAATGCTCCTTTGCCAAGGCTCTTTTGCCCTCTCTGTAGAGTTTTTTCCCTCTGTAAAACTCCTCAAAAGAAGGCTGTGTTTTTAAACCGTGTGCCCTAACCCTTTGGAAGTCTTCGCTGTCCTTTATTAAAGGTCCAGAGAGGGAAAGCCTGTTTATAAACTGTGTGTTTTCTGCAATCCTTGTTTCGGGCAACGGGTGTGTAGATAGCCACTCATGAGGCCTTGTCTTTTCAAGACTTTTAAACATCTCAAAGACCTCTATCAGACCCCTTGGGTCGTAGCCACTTTTGACGGTGAATTCAATGCCCAACCTGTCTGCTTCTCTTTCTTGGTCCCTACTGAACTTTAGTGCCAGAAGTTGCCCGCCAATTTGACCGAACTGTATTAGGGCTTGTCCGTAAGGTTTATCTGCCACAACTATTGCCCCTATGTTTAGAAGTATGTTGAGTGCGGTCATCTTTTCTAAGAACCTTGCATGGTGTCTTGCGTTTATGTGTCCAAGCTCGTGGGCTAAAACTCCCACCAATTGACTTTCGTTTTCAAGCTTTAAAAGTAGTCCCCTCGTTATGAACACCGGCCCTCCGGGAAGGGCAAAGGCGTTTATCTGTTCTGAATTAACAAGGTAAAATCTGTAGGGTAGGTTTCTGTAGGTAACCCTCGCTATCCTGTTGCCCAATTGAGTTATGTAGTTTTGGACCTCCCTTTCAGGATATATGCCATCGAACTCCTCTATGGCTGTTGGTACATAACTTTTACCTATTTCAATTTCCTTGCTTTCTGGAAGGAGAGTAAATCTTGGATTTGTTGCGGTAGCACACCCTAGTAGGAAGATAAAGGTTATTAAGAGTAAACGCTTAAGGGTTTGCTCTATCTTTCCCATAGCTAATAATATATTACCTACCATGGGAAAACCTGTAATGCTTATAGATGTGGATAGATGTATTGGGTGTCTTTCTTGCGAGGTTGCCTGTGTTCAGGAAAAGGAACTGGAGGTTTTTGGGATAAGGCCTATGAGAGTTTTGCGAGTAGAGGGTGTGGGAGATCAACCCTCGGGCTTTTTTCTGCCCATGAACTGCTTTCACTGTGATCCCGCACCCTGTGTTTTTGCCTGCCCAACTTCTGCCATGAGAAAGAGGCAAGACGGTATAGTTTACGTGGATGAAATTAGGTGCATAGGATGTAAGGCATGCATTATAGCCTGTCCCTATGGTGCCATAGCCTTTAATCCGAACACCATGAAGGTGGAAAAGTGTGATTACTGTTATAAGAGGTTAGAAAAGAGCCTACTTCCCTCCTGCGTTTCCAAGTGTGTTACCAACTGTCTTTACTTTGTGGAGGTAGATGAAGTCCCAAAGGAAAGACACATAGCCAACAGAACCACTGACCAATCCTTTAAGAAACTCTTTCTTTATGACTTTTCTCCATGAAGTTTTTCTACGAATATCTCGTTGGGACATCCTTTCAGCCTAGGCTTGAACTGTAGGCTAACTATCCATTGCAATCTTTACAGCTTTGAGATATCTTTAATAAAAGAGAGGTGTAAGAGATGTTTGAGAAGTTTACAGAAAAGGCAAGACAAGTTATACTTCAGGCAAGGGAAGAAGCCCTTGAATTAGGTCATACATACCTAGGCAGTGAGCATATACTCTTAGCCCTTATAAAGGAGGAGGACCTTCCCACCTTAATTCTTTCTAAGTTTGGTCTTACTGCAGAAAAGGTACGCAGAGCCATCTTGGGTCAGATTACCAGGGGTACACACTCGGGTGAGATCTTGTTCGCTCCGGATGCCAAGAGGGTTTTAGAGTTCGCGGTAGAAGAGGCGCGTATACTTCACCATCAGTTTGTAGGACCGGAGCACCTGCTTATAGGAGTTGTTAGGGAAAAGACGGGTCTTGGTGGCAGGATTCTAAGAGGCTTTGGTCTTGATGAGTACTCTGTCAGAAGGGAGGTCCTTCAGTTTCTTGGAGAGCTTCCTCCTCAGGAGACCGCCAAATATGCACCCACTCCCAACTTGGATAGGTTCTCGAGGGACCTCACACAGATGGCAAGGGAAGGAAAGTTGGACCCTGTAATAGGAAGGGAAAAGGAAATAGAAAGGGTTATCCAGATCCTTGTCAGGAGGCGCAAGAATAACCCTGTGCTTTTGGGCGATCCGGGCGTTGGAAAGACAGCCATAGTGGAGGGCTTAGCCCAAAGAATAGCCAACAGGGAGGTGCCAGAACCCCTTCTGAACAAGAGGATAGTAGCCTTAGACTTGGCTGCTTTGGTAGCTGGTACAAAGTACAGAGGACAGTTTGAAGAGCGCCTCAAAAACATTCTAAAGGAACTGGAAAAGGCTCCCAACGTTATTCTCTTCATAGATGAAATCCACACCATAGTGGGTGCAGGTTCTGCGGAAGGATCCATAGATGCGTCCAACATGCTAAAGCCCGCCTTAGCGCGCGGAGAGATCCAAGTTATAGGTGCTACTACGTTGGATGAATACAGAAAGTACATAGAAAAGGATGGTGCTCTGGAAAGAAGGTTTCAACCTGTCTTTGTAGAAGAACCTTCTCAAGAGGACACCATAAGGATACTTTATGGGCTAAAGCCCAAGTTTGAAGAGTTTCATAATGTGGAATACACACCTGCCGCAATAGAGAAAGCTGTTCAACTTTCAGAAAGGTATATTACAGATAGGCACTTGCCGGACAAGGCAATAGATGTTTTGGATGAGGCTGGATCTTTGGTAAAGCTAAGAGCCTACCAACTCCCACCGGAGCTGAAGGAGCTGGAGGAAAAGATAAAGGAAATAGAAGCCAAAAAAGAGGAGGCGGTTGCAGAACAGGATTACGAGAAGGCAGCCAGGCTAAGGGATGAAGAGCTGAAACTAAGGGCAAAGTTTGAAAACCTAAAGATGAAGTGGAAGCAGGAAATGCTAAAACACAGACCAAAGGTCACAGAGGAGGATGTAGCGGAAGTGGTTGCCAGATGGACAGGTATTCCCGTTAAAAGGGTTCATGAAAGCGATACCCAAAAGCTTTTACACATAGAGGAAGAGTTGAAGAAGCGGGTAATAGGACAAGATGAAGCCATAAAAGCAATAGCAAGGGCTATCAGAAGGTCAAGGGTTGGGCTGAAAGGAAGACACAGACCCATCGGAGTTTTCCTGTTCTTGGGTCCTACGGGTGTTGGAAAAACAGAAACCGCCAAGGCTTTGGCAGAATACCTCTTTGGCACTGAGGATGCCCTCATAAGGTTTGATATGTCCGAATATATGGAAAAGCACACTGTCTCAAGGCTTGTGGGTGCACCACCCGGATATGTGGGCTACGAAGAGGGTGGTCAGCTAACTGAAAAGGTGCGCAGAAGACCCTACTCGGTGCTACTCTTTGACGAGATAGAAAAGGCGCACCCTGATGTCTTCAACATCTTCCTTCAAATTTTTGACGACGGAAGGCTTACTGATGCAATGGGAAGGACGGTAGATTTTTCCAACACCATCATAATAATGACCTCCAACCTGGGTGCAAGGCTCATAGTTCACGGTGGAAAGATGGGCTTTGAGCAAAAGTTCGGTGTCATAGACTTTGAACAGATGAAGAGGAACGTTATGGAGCAGGTCAAAAGGTCATTCAGCCCTGAGTTCCTCAATCGCTTGGACGAGATCATAGTCTATAGAGCACTTGAGAAGGATGATATCATGAAGATTTTGGACCTTCAAATTGAGGAAATGAACAAGAACTTGGCGGATTGGAACATCAGGGTAAAGTTGCACAAGAGCTTTTCTGAGTGGCTCATTGATAAAGAATACAAGCCAGAATACGGTGCAAGGAGTATAAAGAGAGCCCTTCAAAAGCATGTGGAGGACTTGCTTGCGGAGGAACTCCTAAAAGGTAGCCTTCAGGATGTGGATGTGGTGGAAATAAGGGTAAAGGACGACAAGCCTTACATAAAGCCCATCAAGAAGAAGGAAAAGTTGGAAGCGGTTTTTAGTCAGGAGAGTGAGTGAGGTTTTTGAGGGGGAATACCTTTGAAATTCCCCCTCTACCGCTCACTCCTATTAACTTGTCCGCAAAGCTTGCCAGAACTTCCCTTAGCGTAACCACTATAAACTGGGCAGTCTGGGACCTTTCCTTTATGAGTTCTCCCACCATTCTTGCATTTGCCTCGTCCAAGTGGGCATCCACTTCATCAAAGTAGTAAAAGATGGAGGGCTTATAATCCTGCAGTGCAAATATCAAAGACAGGGCACCCAAGGTCTTTTCACCACCTGAGATTGCTTCCAAATACTGCACCTCTTTACCCCTTGGTTTTACCACCAAGTTTATGCCCCCTTCAAAGGGATTATATTCCTTTTCCAACTGCATAAATGCCTTCCCTCCGGGAGACAATCTGGCAAAGATCTTGGAAAAGCTCTTGTTTATCTGCTCGTAAGCCTTGAGGAAAGCCTTTAGCTTTTTACTTTCAATTTCCTCCAGGAGCTCTTTTATTGCCTTTCTCTCCTCTAAGAGCTTCTTGTCCCTTTCCACATACTCTGCATGCCTGTTTTTGAGCTCTTGGTAGTCCTCCTCCGCCTTGAAGTTTATGTTGCCCAAAAGGCTAATTTCCCTTTCCACCTTTGAAAGCTCATCCTTTAGCTTAGTGTAGCTCTCCGGCACCAAACTTAGCGGTTCTTCTTGGCCAAGTTCTTTTAATTTCTCAAGGAGTTGAGCTTGCTTGTCTGTTAGCTTAGAAAGTTCCCTTTCTATCTCTATCCTTTCCTCGGTCTTTAGGTCTATGGACATCCTTTTTTGCCCAAGGAGGGAGGTTATTTCCCTGAGTTGTTTTTCCAGTTGATCTACCCTTTTGTAAAGCTCATAAGCCTGAAGGTTTATATCCTTCAGTTCCTCTTCTATCCTTTCCTTCTCTTGACTTAGCTCTGCTATCCTCTTTTGGGCATTTTCTATGTTTTGTGTTAGGTCTTCAACCCTTGCTTTCCTCTGGTTTATCTCTTGGAGAAGGTTTTGCCTTTGTTGGGCAATTTCTTGTTCTTTCAGCTTCAGGGAGAATAGCTCTTCTTTTTTTCTTTCCAGGAGTTTTCTGTGTTTCTCTGCCTTTTCTCTTAGGGCTTCCAAGCCAGATTCTTTGGCTATTTTCAAAAGGGAAGAGTATCTGAACCTTAGGTTTTCCAACTTTTCCTCTTGGTAAGAGAGCTCCTCTTCTAATTCCCTTTTTCTTTTTTGGGCCTTTTCTTTTTCCTCCGCCAAGGTCTTTAAATACTCCTTACCCTGTTGCAGTCTCTGTTCCAGGCTCTTTATCCTTTCAAAACCTTCTTTGTGTTTTTGTTCCAACTCCTTTAGCCTTCTTTCAAGGATCTTTACCACTCCCTCCTTTTCTACCAGTTCATCCCTCAAGCTTTTGACTAAGGCTTCCTTTTCTGAAATACTCTCCTTTAACCTCTCCAAAACCTCCTCCAACTGCTTGATCTTTTCCTCGTAAAAACTTTTACCTAAGCTTGCCCTTGATTCCCAGTGCCCTCCGCTTATTACACCCGTCTTTTCAAAGAGTTCTCCATCCAGGCTAACCATCCGGTAGTTTCCTATGCCCAAAGCCTTTGCACTGTCAAAGTTCTCCACCACCAACGTATCTCCAAAAACAAACCTTATTGCCTTTTCAAACTTTTTGTCGTATTCCACCAGATTTACCGCATAGTCAATAACCACCGCACCACGGGTTCTTGGAAAGGGTGGCAAGGGTTGGTCCTTTATTCTGTTAAGTGGTATAAAGCTCATTCTACCGCCCCTGATTTCTTTTAATCTTTGGATGCATTTTTTTGCAACCTCTTCATCTTCTACCACCACAAAGGAGAGCCTTTGCCCACCAGCTGCTTCTACAGCTTTCAGGTATTCATAGTCTTTAACCTTTATTAAGTCCGCTACCCTTCCGTAAACACCCTCTATGTCTTCAAAGGGAAGATAGTCCTGCTCTGCAGACCTAAGCTTTTCTCTAAGGACTGCCAGCTCCTGCAAAACATCCTCTCTCTCTGCCCTAAGCTTTCTCAGTTGGTCTTCCACTTCTTCCAGCTTAGCCTTCAGCCTTTTTTGGGCAAACTCCTCTTCTCTTAGCATTTTTTGATAGTTCTCTTTACTCAGAACATCTTCCCCAAGACTGCCTTTAACCCTTTCTAACTCCTCTTCCAAATTTTTCAGCTCTTCCCTTACCCTCTCTTCCTTTAACTCTAACTCTTTTATTTTTAACCCCAAGGTAGATGCTTCTTTTTTCTTTTCTTCAATGGTCTTTGAAAGGGCACGCATCTTTTCTTCCGTTTGATGCATCTCCTCAAAGGCGCTCTGCATTTCCCTTTCCTTCTCCTTTAGTTCCTGGTTTATTGCGTCAAACTCTTCCTGAAGTTTTTGAACCTCTTCCTCCTTTTGACGGATAACCTCCTTGAGTTCTTCTTCCTCTTGGGATAAAACTTCCAGGTCTCTTTCCAAGTGTGCTATCCTCTTTCTTGCGTTCTCTACCTCCTCCTGCATTTTTTCAATCTCTTTGTATTTATCCTCCGTTTCCTTTTGGATAAGGTCTAACCTTTCGCTCAACCTTCCCGTTTTTTCTTTGAAGGGAAGTATGGCAGTCCTCAGGGAGGAAAGTTCGTTCTCTATAGCGGAGGCTTCCTCTTGGAGTTTTTGGGCTTGTGCCTTTAGTTGCCTTATTTCCTCCTCCAAACCCATAAGCCTTTGTTCTACGGAAGTTTTCTCCTCAAGGACCTTTAAAAGCTCCTTTGAAAACAGCTTTACTTCTATGTCCCTTTTTCTTTGGGAGAGTTCTCTGTATAGCTTTATCCTTTCCACCTCTTTGGCGAGCTTTTCCATCTGCACTTCCATTTCATCTATAAGAAGCCTTAGCTCTCTGTGTTTCAGCTCCACCTCCCCAAGCTGAACCAGTGCCTTTTGCTTTCTCTCTTCATATTCCCCTATGCCCGCCACCTCTTCGATGAGCTTTCTTCTTTCTATAGGCGTCATCTTCAGAAACCTTATGATGTCCCCCTGAAGGACCACATTGTAACCGTTTTCATATATGCCCGCCTTTGACAGAAATTCAGAAAGTTCTTTTTCTTTGACCACCTTCCCGTTGATCCTAAAAACACTCCTACCGTCTCTGTAAACTTTGCGGGAGACTATCACATCCTCCTCTGGTACAGGAAAGGCACCAAAATTTTTAAAATGCACCTCCACGTAGGCATAATCTGCCCTTTCTCCATCCTTGCTGAAGATAAGATAGGAAAGGTTTTTTGCCCTGAGGGCTTTGGAGGTGGCTATTCCCAAGGCAAAGGATATGGCGTCTCCTATGTTGGATTTACCCGCACCGTTGGGACCTACTACCGCAATAAAGCCCTCCCCTAAGGGAATTTCTATCCTCTGCTTTCCGTAGGACTTAAACCCCTCAATGACTAATTTTTCTATGTAACCCTTCACCTTAGTGAGTATAATTATAAAGTCTTGGAAGGTGAAAATATTCTTATAGACTGGAAGGAGAGGATAGAGAGAAAGCTACAGGAATTTCTTGAAGGTATCGAACCACCAATTTTACAGTCCGCTATGGCATATTATCCCCTTCAGGGAGGCAAAAGATTAAGACCATTGATCGTGTGTGCAGTGGCTGTGGCCCTTGGTGGAGACCTTGAGGATGCTATAACCGTGGGTTGTTCGGTGGAGTTCATTCATAACTACTCCCTGATACACGATGACATGCCCCCTTTGGACAACGACCAATACAGAAGAGGAAAGCCCACATGCCATGTGGTCTTTGGAGAGGATTTGGCGCTTCTTGCGGGTGATGCCCTGCTAACCTTAGCCTTTGAGGTGCTCTCTGATAAAAATAACTTTAGAACCTTAGAGGCAGGCAGGCTTCTTTTGATGATAAAGCTTCTTAGCGAAAAGGCGGGTGCCAAGGGTATGGTGGGTGGGCAGGTGATGGATGTTAGAAAATTGGGAGAACTTGAACATATAAGCCTTAAAAAGACCGCAGAGCTTTTTTCCGCCTGTTTTATGTTGGGAGGTTTGATCGCAAAGAGGGATGATCTTGTCAATGATTTGGAAAGGGTAGGCATGAACTTTGGGCTTCTCTTTCAGATGTGCGATGACTACAAAGATAAAGACGGCTTTTATCAAAAGTTTGGTGAAGGATTAAAGGACCTGATAGAAGCAAAAGGGCAAGAGGTGGCATCTCACCTTGAAGCCTTGGGCTTGCTTACTGCACAGATGCAAGCCATTTTAAAGAGTTTCCTATGAAACCCACCCGCATTTTTTTGGTAGGTTTTATGTGCAGTGGAAAAAGCACAGTGGGAAAGCTATTGGCGGACAAGCTTGGCTATACCTTTTGGGACATAGACCAAGTTATAGAGGAGAGGGAGGGTAAAAGCATAGAAGAGATATTTAAAAGTAAAGGAGAGGAGTACTTCAGAAACCTTGAAAGAAATGTGTTAGAGGAGTTTTTGGAAAAGGAAAGGGTTGTGGTTAGCACGGGTGGAGGGCTTGGAGCGAACCCTACTGCTATGGAAAAAATGAAGTCTGCAGGCTTGGTGGTATGGCTGGATTTGGATTTTGAAACCTTTTTGCAAAGGTGTGCCCACCAAGAGGGTAGACCTCTTTTGAAGAGAGGGTTGGATTATCTAAGGGTCTTAATGGAGGAGAGGGAAAAGGTTTATAGGCTAGCACATATTAGACTGAAAGCGGACAAACCGCCCGATGCTTTAGTAGAAGGGCTCTTATCTCAGCTTTAGGGTTGCCACCGCCAAGACGCTGAGCAGAATGGAGACTATCCAGAGCCTAACTACGATTTTGGGTTCTGGAATGCCCGAAAGCTCCAAATGGTGGTGGAAGGGTGCCATTTTGAAGAGTCTTTTGCCCTTTGTAAGTTTGAAGTATGCCACCTGGAGGATCACGCTCAGGGTTTCAAAAACAAAGATCCCTCCCGCTATGGGCAGAATGAGTTCTGCCTTTGCTACGAGGGCTATTACCCCAAGTCCTGCACCAAGGGCTAAGGCACCCACATCCCCCATGAATAGCTGGGCTGGATAAGCGTTGAACCACAAAAAGCCAAGTCCAGCACCCACTATGGCAAAACACAGAACTGTAAGGTCTCCCGCATAGGGCACATAGGGAATGTTTAAATACTTGGCAATGTTTGCGTGTCCTACTGCGTAGGCTATTATACCCAAGGATGCGGCGGTGGTCATAACAGGTCCAACTGCAAGCCCATCAAGCCCATCGGTGAGATTTACCGCGTTAGATGTGGCTACAATCACCAAAACCGCAAAGGGTATATAAAAAAGCCCCAGGTCTATCTGAAGGTTTTTAAAAAGAGGAAAGTAAAGCTTTGTACCAACCTCTGTAAATTTATAGAGGGCGAGGGCTGTAAGGGATGCCACAAGAACCTGGGCGGAGAACTTAGCCTTTGCGGATATACCCTTTTTGTTCTTTAGCTTGGTATAGTCGTCCCAAAGACCTATGAGCCCAAAACCGAGAATACAAAAGGAGATCACCCAAAAGTAAGCAAGGTCCAGCCTCATGAGAAGGAGGGAGGACAGAAGGACGGATATAAGTATCACCAATCCACCCATATTGGGAACCAGTTTTTTGACGGTGTGTCCCTCCGGTGCGTATTCCCGCACATAGCCCTTAAAAAGTCTTTGAAGGGCTTTCAGCTTCTTTAGGAAAATGGGCGTTAGCAGTAGGGTTAGAAAGAAGGCAAGCAGTATAGCCAAGAAGGACCTAAAAGTTATGTATTTGAAAACGTTAAAGCCAAAAAAGAAATCCTTTAGATAGAAGGAGAGATGATATAGCATGTCAGCACCTGTTTTTACTAAAAAGTCTATCCAGTATTATGGCGCAGGCGTTTCTCACCGAAAGGTGGTTCCAATCTCCTGCACCGTAAATAGGCTCCAGTATGTAGTCAAAGGTGTTCATAAGGTCTGGGGGAATGCCATAACCTGTACCAAAGAGGATTAAAAAGTCCTCCTGTCTTTTTTCTATCTCCCTTTTTAAAAACTCATAGCTTACAGTGTTTGGATAGGTTCTTGCGTCCGTACCCACAAGCTTTGGCTTTCTTCCTCTCCTGTTTTGTATATCCTCTATAACTTCCTCCAAGTTGTAAGCGAGCTGAACAAGCTTAACCGTTTCTGCCCTCGTTGGGTTGGTCTTTAGACCCTCTTCAGAAGACCAATACTCTATCTGTTTTTTTATCACAGCCCTTTGGGCATCTACTGGCTGGACTATGTAAAAGGTGTTTATTTCATAGGCTCTGGCTGGTCTTGCTATATCGTGCAGGTCCATGGTGGTAAAGGAGGTTATTATTGCTCTCCCCTCTCTATCCATAGCAGGAAAATGTAGAAGTGCAATGAACACATTGTGATTGAGCATTTAATTTATTTTAAATGCTTCTTTTTAACTTTGCCAAAAGTCTTTCCCAAAAGCTCACCTTTGGCTTTGCTTGCACCAAGGAAAGCCTGTTTAATATTCTGGTTAGTTCTTTTATAAGCTCGTCGTTGAAAGGATTTTGTCCTATTATGTTCCTTATCAGCTTTGGATGGTACTTTATACTACCTGCGTACTTTGGTTCTGCGGTGGTGAATTTTTGACACACAAGCCTTATGCTTTCATATACCTTTTTACCTTCCTCCTCTGAGGATACTTTATTGACAATCAAGAAAAACTCCTTCATACCCTCTTCTGAGTTTATCACCTTTATAAGACCGTAGGCATCAGCTATAGCGGTGGGCTCTGGCGTTGTGATCAGTATGGGTATTTGGGAGGAGGAAACTATGGCTATGGTGTCTGAGTGTATGCCAGGTGGCGTATCAAAGATGACCCAATCGTAGCGCCCTTCTGCAAAGTCCTGAAGCCTTTGAATTAAGGTCTTTAGCTTGCCAAAGGGCATATTTACCAACTCCCTTATACCACTGCCACTTGAGATGAAGTCAAAACCCTCCTCTACGGGAATAACTACTTCTTCAAGGGAAGCACTTCCTGTAAAGAAGTGATAGAGGTTTTTGGGTGGAGTTATACCAAGCATTAGATGTATGTTGCTCAGCCCAAGGTCTCCATCTATAAGTAGAACCTTTTTGCCGTTAGAGTAAAGGATCCTTCCTATGTTTATGGTAATTATTGTCTTTCCTACGCCACCCTTTCCGCTGGCAACGGATATATAGCCTGTAGGTTTCTCCTTCCCTTCCAAAACCTTCAGAGGCATGGTTTGCAGTTCCATTACTCTTCCACCTTCAGAAAAAGCTTAGTAAGGTATTCATAGTTTGCCATTACCAGATCCTTAGGAACACGCTGTCCAGTTGTCCAGCAGAGTATGGGCAGTTTGGTGCGGTAAGCAAGGTTCAGAACATAGCCATGGTAGAGTGTTTCGTCCATCTTTGTGAATATTAACCCTTTTATGGGCAATACACTAAACCTTTCCAGCGCTTCCGCCATAACCCTTTCGTCCATGTTGGCGCTTACTGTAAAGTATATTTCCAAGGTGGGCAGTTTGTTAAAGAAGGGTACCAGTTCCTTTACCTTTATGTCATCGTAATGGCTCCTTCCACCGGTATCCACAAGTACAACATCCATGGAGGAAAGCTCTCCTATGCATTCTCTTAATCTTTGGGGAGTGTCTGCGGTTCTGAAGGGCAATTCCATAATGCTAATAAATGTTTTTAACTGTTGAACTGCACCCACCCTGTAGCTGTCTATGGTTATAACACCCACCTTTTTTCCAAGCTCCTTTATGTAATAGGCGAGCTTTGCCACTGTGGTAGTTTTTCCCACACCTGTTGGACCCACCAGGGCTATGATCTTAAAATCCTGTAGGGAACTTTCAAAATCCCTAACCAAATTCAGGGTGCTTTCAAGACCCATCTTTAAGGATTCGTATGTTTCTCCCTTTAGGTCCAAACGCTTTAGCTCGTAGTCATACCCACACCCTGCGTCAATGATTGCCTTTGCCACATCCCTTGCAACACCTTTGTTTATAAGTTTGTTCATAAGATTTAGCGCCCTTAGAGAGTATTCGCTTTCTATAGGTTTTGTTTCCTCTGGAGGCTCTACCTTTTGCTTTTTGACTAATTCAACCACTTCCCTTAGGCTTTCTTTTAGTTTGTTGATCTCTTCATAGACACTCTCTTGGCTTTTGAGATGGTTAGAAAAATCTTCTGTGTCCGGGATGCCTATGGTAACTTCTAATTGAGAACGGGAGATAAAGGGCAGAAAGGGTATAAGCCTTTTCTTTATGATCCTTGTGGATAGTATGGTAGCATCTGGTCCGTAGAGATTTCTCACCTCCTCCACTGCCTCCTGAAGGGAGTTCACCACCAATTTTTTAATCTTCATCTACGACACCCAGAACTTTTAAGTTTACCTGTCTGTCAAGTTCATTATAAGATAAAACCGCAAGTTGAGGGAGGTATGCGGACAGGACTTTTTTGATGTGCCTTCTCAGGTTCGTGACGGTTATCAACACTGGTTTGGCTTGGTATTGGACAAACTTTGAAATTTCTGAGTTTAGCTTGGGATATATTTTGTTTATAAGCAGGTCAAGGAATTCCTCCTCCTTTCCCTCTTGCAAGTATGCACTGAGCTTTGCCTCCAATCTGGGAGAGAGTATCAGTGCGTAAAGGACATTGTCCGTTAAATATAGCCTTGTGATCCTCTTTGCAAGCCTCTGCCTGACATATTCAGTAAGCAGGTCTGGGTCCTTTGTCTGTTCCACATAGTCTGCCAAGGTTTCCACTATAGTTAGAAGGTCGTTTATTGGGATGCCCTCGCTTAAAAGGTTCTGCAATGTTCTGTGTAGGATAGAGATGGGTATAACGTCCGGCACGAGCCCCTGCATAGCTTTTGGATGCTTCCTGGTGAGGTTCTCCACCAGGTCTATAACCTCACCCCTACCGAGGATCTCATGAAGGTTTCTCTTTATTACTTCAGAAAGATGCGTAATTATGGCGGTGCTTACATCCACCACCATATAGCCCAGCCTTTGAGCCTTTTCTCTCATGTCCTCTGTGATCCAGTAGGCTTTTAAGTTGAAGGCAGGCTCGTGGGTTTCCACACCCTCAATGCTCCCTTTCACATTCCCCAAGTCTATTGCCAAGTATCTGTTTGGCATTACCTCGTAGCTACTGACTTCAAGCCCCCTTATGAGTATTCTGTATTGATAGGGTCTGAGGGTTAGGTTGTCCCTTATATGCACCAAAGGAACCACCACACCAAACTCTCGGGCTATCTGCTTTCTCATGGATTTTATCCTCTCCGGAAGGTCTCCGCCCTGAGACTCATCCACCAAGGGCACAAGCCCATAGCCTATCTCAAAGGCAAGGGTCTCCGGTTGTGTGATGATCTCCTCCTCGGTCTTTTCAGTTGGCTTTTTCTGTTCCACCAAAAGCTTTTCCAACTCTTTTAGCTCCCTTTCCTGAAGGCTCCTTTTCAGCAGATAGTAAAGTCCTCCTAAAAGCCCAGCCATGAAGAAGAAGGGAACCTTAGGAAATCCCGGAATGAGTCCTATAAACACCAACAGAGCGGAAGAGAAGAGGAACACCCTGGGCTCTTTGGAAAACTCCTGAAGCAGAACATTTCCCAGCGGATCCTTGGAGGAGGACTTTGTTACCACTATACCTGCAGAAGTGGAAAGCATCAAAGCGGGTATTTGGCTTGCAAGACCTTCGCCCACCGTTAGCAAGGTATAGGTAGAGATAGCCTCAGAAAAAGGCATGCCTTTAAGGACTATGCCTACTATAAGACCACCTACCAAGCTCAAAAAGAGTATTATCAATGCTGCGATGGCGTCTCCTCTTATGAACTTGCTGGCACCGTCCATGGCACCGTAAAAGGATGCCTCCTGCTCTAACTGTGCCCTTCTCCTACGGGCTTCTTCCTCGGAGATCAGGCCGGCGTTTAGGTCCGCGTCTATGCTCATCTGCTTTCCGGGCATGGCGTCCAAGGTAAATCTCGCTGCCACCTCTGAGATCCTCTCCGCACCCCTTGTAATAACCACAAAGTTTATGACTATGAAGATCAAAAACACCACCAAACCCACCACCACATCCCCACCCACAACAAACTTACCAAAACCTTCTATTATGTGCCCCGCGGCAGAGGTACCCTCGTGACCGTAAAGCAGAATCCTTCTTGCTGCGGCAATGTTTAAAGATAGCCTAAGGAGTGTTCCCAAAAGCAGTATGGAAGGAAAGGCTGAAAGTTCCAAAGGCTCCTTTATAAAGGCGGTAAGCGTTAAAACCGTCAAAGAAAAAGTTATACTTAATGCCAAAAGCACATCAAGAAGTAGGGCAGGAATGGGCAAAATTATGGCACCCAATATCACCACAAAAGCCAAAAGCACCCATCCCTGGGTAATGTTCATGCTAAAATTTTAAATCTCATGCAAATAGAAGTAATCAAGGGTAGCATCCTTGAGGTGGATGCGGATGTGATCGTCAATCCTGCCAACTCCTTGGGACTTATGGGTGGTGGTGTGGCGGGTGTGATAAAGCGGTTTGGAGGAGAGGAGATAGAAAAGGAGGCGGTGCAAAAGGCACCTATACCAGTTGGCTCTGCAGTGCTTACCACCGCAGGCAAGCTAAAATTCAAGGGCGTAATCCACGCGCCCACCATGGAAAAGCCCGCCATGGAAAGCTCGGAGGAAAAGGTGAGGAAGGCGGTGAGGGCAAGCTTGGAGTTGGCGGACAGTTTGGGCTTTGAGACCTTGGCGATGCCCGGAATGGGCACGGGTGTGGGCGGACTTCCCAAGGAACTCTCCGCAAAGGCAATGCTTGAGGAAATAAAAAACTTCAAACCCAAGAGCCTAAAAAAGGTCATTCTGGTAGATATAGACCCGGAGATGGTTCAAGCTTGGCAGAAAAATCTTTGAATGCTCCTAACATCGGGCGGATTTTTAGGAAAGTCTAACAAACTTTATAAATTTCCCATTAAGGAAGTGAAATTCTTCAACTCCCTTTTGGAGTTAAGGGAAAGAAAGGGTTTTGTAGTCATCTCTTATAAGCTCTCAGAGGAGACCCTTGGTGTAAAGGTAAAGGCATCCTCTTTTCCTCCAATTGTGCTTGTGGAAGTGGGAGAACCCGTTGAGGTTGAAATAGGACCCAAGCCTTTTAAACTGAGCTTGCAGGGCTTTTCCTTGAACAAAGAGGTGTACATAGAGAGGATCAGAAGGATAAAAGAGGAGATTGAAAAGGGCACTGTCTATCAGCTTAACCTTTCAACGAGGATGGACTTTAAACTTGAAGGCTCTCCACTAGACCTTTTCTTGAAATTCTTTGAAAGACAACCTACCCCCTACGCCTTTTCTCTTGACCTGAGGGACTTTTACATCCTAAGCGGTTCAATGGAGCTCTTTTTGGAGAAAAAGGGAGGTTTAATAAAGAGCAAGCCCATAAAGGGAACCGCCGAGAGTGAAGAGGTTTTACAAAACAGCCAAAAGGACAAGGCAGAGAATTTGATGATCCTTGATATGATGAGAAACGATCTTTCAAGGGTGGCAAAGGTGGGCAGTGTAAAGGTAGAGGAGCTCTTTAAGGTGGAAAAATATGCAACTCTGTGCCAAATGCACTCCACCGTGGTGGCACAAACGGACAAAGACCTTGAGGAGATTTTACTCAACACGTTCCCCCCTGCCTCCGTGACGGGTGCACCAAAGAAAAAGGCGGTGGAACTAATAGACGATTTAGAGCCCCATCCAAGGGACTATTACTGCGGGTGCGCAGGCTTTGTTTGGAATGAAGACTTTACCCTGTGCGTCCTTATTAGAACAGCCTTCGGCATTGGGCAAGATCTTTCTTATTACGCGGGCTCGGGTATTGTGTATGACTCGGATGAAGAGAAGGAGTGGGAGGAAACCCTAAGCAAAGCAAAGGCCTTTTGGTCCATGTAAATGCGAAGTTGAAGGAATTTCGTAAGCTCGTATAATTAATATCCCAATGATAAAACTGAGCATATTGGGTTCTACTGGCTCGGTGGGAACGCAAGCCCTGGATGTGGTTAGGGCATACAGGCAGGATATTGAACTGGTGGGTTTGGTAGCAAGGAGGGCATCTGATAAACTGCTAAATCAGGCAAGGGAGTTTAAGCCTAAGTATGTGGTGTCCTATCAGGAGCCCGAAAAGGATTGGCTTGAAAGTCTCCCAAAGGAGTGTGTGTATTTAAAAGGTGAAGAGGGTTTGTTGGCTGTTGTGGAGGAATCTGAAAGGGTTTTAAACGCCATCTCCGGCATAGATGGACTCTTGCCTACTTTTTTTGTGCTCTCAAAAAACAAGATATTACTTGCCAGCAACAAGGAATCTGTGGTATGTTTGGAAGAGCTTATCAGAGAAAAGTCAGAAAATGTGGTGCCCGTGGATAGCGAACACAACGCCCTTTTTCAATTGCTTTCAATGACAGATAGGAAAGAAATAAAGAAGGTATATCTTACCGCCTCCGGTGGTCCCTTTAAGGACACGCCCATTGAGGAGCTTTCAAAGGTAAAACCCGCCCAAGCCCTAAACCATCCCACTTGGCAGATGGGACAGAAGATCACAGTAGATTCTGCCACTTTGATGAACAAAGGCATAGAACTTTTGGAGGCTAAGGCACTTTTTGGTTTGGACCCAGACCTTATAGAGGTGGTGATCCATCCCCAGAGTCTGGTGCACGGGGCAATAAAGTTAAAAGATGGCAGTTTTCTCTTTCAGGTTTCTCCACCCGACATGAAAATTCCTATAATGAACGCCATCTTTTATCCCGAAAGGCGAGAATATCACTTCAGGGATATCAGCCTTTTTGAGCTTTCCCCAATAGTTTTTGAAAGGGTGGATAGGCAAAAGTTCAGGGCTTTGTCTCTGTGTGAATGGGTCGCAAGAATAGGAGGTGTTTATGTGCCCGTGCTTTTGGGTGCGGACGAGAGGGCAGTGGAGCTCTTTTTGGAGGAACGCATAAGCTTTGATAAAATAGTCCCACTGGTGGAGGAGGTGCTCTCTTCTGTAAACATAAGAGACCCAGAAACCATAGAGGAGATCATTCAAGCGGTAGAGTGGGGCTACAAAAAGGTGGATGAAGTGTTAGGCAAGGTGCTATGAGGGAAGTCTTTTACGCTATTCTCTTTGTTTTCTTTGCCTTTTTGCCCTTTCATCTTTTATCTTCTCCGAAGGCTTACTCGGTCAGCATGAAAAGCGTGGACCCATCCAAGTTTGAAGTAAAGGTAGGCAAAGAAGGGGGAACTCTTTATTACATACTTTTGGGAGACCCAAAGACCTTGAACCCAGCCCTTGCCCAAGAGACCAGTTCTACCGCAGTGCTCTCGGACCTTTTCAGTGGACTAACAAGGCTGAACCTAAAAACTATGGAGTATGAACCTGATCTGGCAGAAAGCATCTTAGCCCTTGAGGATGGAAAAAGGTATGTGGTAAAGCTAAGGAAAGATGTTAGGTGGAGCGATGGGAAGCCCTTTACTGCGGAGGATGTGGTCTTTACATACAGGGATGTCTATCTTAACAAAAACATTCCTAACTCTACTGCAGACATGCTTAGAGGAATTCTCAAAGAAGAAAAGGATGTGGAGAACTTTGTAAGGGCAATAGACCCATACACCCTTGAGTTTAACCTTCCAAAGCCCTTTGCACCCTTTCTTGGCATCTTGGCAAGTCCCATCCTACCCAAGCATAAGCTGGAAAAATTCGTCAAAGAAGGGACCTTTATGCAGGCTTGGAATGTGAGCACAAACCCAGAGGAAATCGTAGGCACGGGACCCTACAGGTTAAAAAGATACATAAAAGGACAGTTGGTGGAATACGAGGCAAACCCCTATTATTATAGAAAGGACGAAGAGGGCAAAAAACTACCATACATAAAAAGAAGGGTCGCTTACATAGTCCAAGACCCAGACACAGCCCTGCTCATGTTCTCCACTGGCAAAGCAGACTATCATGGCATCAGACCCACAGACCTTATGACTGTAGTTCGCTTGAAGGGGGTCAGCCTTTTTGATCTGGGACCCACTCCATCCACCACTTTCCTTGTTTTTAACCAAAACCCGCAGGCGGACATTCCCAAGTATAAGCTACGTTGGTTCCAAAATTCCCAATTCAGAAGGGCAATCTCTATGGCAATAGACCGCGCCGGAATAAGTCTGCTCGTCTATAATGGCTTGGCACAGCCCCTTTATGGACCAATCACACCCGCCAACAGACCTTACTATTACGAGGGACTGTTTCCAGAAATCCCTTATGACCTAAAAACCGCCAGAAAGCTTTTAGAGGAGCTTGGCTTCTCAGACAGAAATAAGGATGGCTGGCTTGAGGACCCAGAGGGAAACACCTTGGAGATCATACTTCTCACCAACGCGGAAAACAAAGAAAGACAAGCCATAGGAAACATGATAAAGGAAGACCTGGAGAAGTTGGGTATAAAAGTAATCTTCAACCCGATAGACTTTAATGCCTTGGTGCGCAGGCTTACAACACCTCCATACCAGTGGGAGGCTGTAATAATAGGTCTCACTGGTTCCTTGGACCCACACTTTGGCAGGAACGTGTGGCACTCTTCGGGTACTCTGCATATGTGGAACCCAAGGCAAAAAACGCCAGCCACAGCTTGGGAGAAAGAAGTGGATGAACTCTTTGACAGGGCTTCCTCCGTGCTAAACAGAGGAGAAAGAATTGAGCTATACAGACAAGCTTACAGAATAATAGCCAGAGAGCAACCCCTCATATTCTTGGCTACTCCAAAAAGCATGGTGGGAGCCAGAGATAAGCTTGAAAATTACTTTCCCACCGTTTGGGGTCAATACGAAGAGGAGTACATGTTTTTCAAGTGATAAGCTCTCTGAGTCTTTCCCGAAGAACCTCGTAGGTTATCTCCCTAATTATGCCTTCCAACGGTATTGATTCAATACTCTTTTTGAGTTCCTCCCTAAGGAGTTCCCTAACAAGGTCGCTCGGATTAAAACCTTGAAAGGCTTTTTTGATTTCCTCTTTAATGGTTTCCTCTACCACCTTCTTAATATCCTCTAAGGACACGCCTTTCAGTATATCTTCCAATCTTTCTGTTTTCCGCTCCGAAGCGCTTACGGTGGGCACAGCCTCCTCTATATGTATTTGTGGGACTGGGATGGGTTCTTCCTTTTGTTCTTCCAAGACGAACTCTTTTACAGGCAATGGGCTTTCCTCTAACTTAGGCATTTCAAGTTCTTTAGTGATCTCGGGAAATTCCTCAGTTTCAGTACCCTTTTCTTTTTCCTGCACAGCTTCTTGCTTTTTAAGTAGTTCTCCAAGCATTTGCATAAGTGTTGTTTCTTCTTCCTTCAAAGGAACGAAGATTTCTTTAAATTTTTCTACTATTTCATTTGGACTTTTTTCTCTTGAAATTGCGTGCTTATTTTTAAGCGGAACATCATCTATGTTTATGTTAAACAGTTCGTCTATCAACACTAAAAAGGGCTTTTGAGCTATATCATGGTCTTTAGCCAATTCCATTAATCTTTTCTTTGCTGCAAGTCCAGAAATTGCATCAAATATAACTCCATCTACATCTTTTAAAAGGCTTTCCAAGTTTCTAAAGGACCTTATCACAACCGGTTCAAAATTTTCAGATAGTAAGGAAGTAATACTATCCACCAGGGTACTATCAAAGGACACAACTGCAACTTTTTTCTTTGGATGAACGCTTTCGGGGATGTACTGGGAAACCTCCTCCTTAGACTCTGGCTGTACCTCTGTAGGTTTAAGCCCTTTTTCAAAGAATAGTGCTTCTATACTTTCCTGTTCCGAAGGAGCTATCTCTATCACCTTTTCCAACTCTTCCACGGTTTGTTTGTAAGTTTCTATTTCAAGCTCTAAAGTAGGCAATTGGTATTCCTCTGTTTCTTGAACAGACGCGGTAATAGCAGATAGAATTTGATCAGGTGTACTCTCCCTTGGTATAAGTATCTTTCTTTGTGGTTTTAGATTTTGAGCATTTATAGGGAATAGGTCATCTACAAGCACCACAAACTTTGCATCCTTGAATTTCTGTTGATACATGTTGTTTATATCTTCTTCGGATAGAGCTCCAGATATTGCGTCATAAATGATCACATCAAAATAGGGAATTGCCAGATTGAGAGCCTCTTCCCCATTTTTAACGTCCATAACTTCGTATTCACTAAGGACATTCTTTAGTTGTTTTACTAAGCTTCTGTCAAAGGAGACTATCAGGACTTTCATTTTCTCCCCTCCATTTCTTTAAGTATATCATCGAGTATTCTCTTTGCTTCTTCAATACTTTCTTTTGGTATTATCTCATGTGTAGCAATAGCCAGCCTAAGCGCCTTTAGCTTCCTTTCTAAGCCTTGTGGGTAGGTCTTTTCAACTATCTTTTCAACTATTTTTACTTCAGTGCTTTTCTGCTTGGCTTGTGGGATTAGCATATAAACAATACCTATTGCAAATAGTATTAATCCGGCCAAAGCTATGCCAAAGGAAGTTGGGTTTCTGAGCAGTTCTTCTATGTATTCTCCAAGGTTGTATTTTCTAGTGTATATATATACCTCTGCCTTGGTTGGCGATATTTTATGATAGGACGAATACATATTGATATCCGTAGGATTCTGAAATACTTGACCGTATGTGAACACCTTTCCTTCAGCAGTTTTAAATATAAAAAATCCTTGGTCTGGATATTCTATATTTTTCAACTCTTTGTTTTCACGTAGTGAAAGTATGAAGCCGGCAAAATTTGCATTTATTTTTTCCTGCTTTTTTGTGGCGTATATTTCAAAGGATGTATAAATTCCCCATCCAAACAATAATAAACCCAATATCATGAACATAAGAGACAGAAATCTTTTCACTTTTATCCCCCAACAGTTATAGCTTCTACAAGCAAGGATGGAGAACCCACATGTCCATACATCCTAAGGTCTTCTCCTATTCCCACCAAATTTTTCAGAAGTTCCTGAATGTTCCCTCCTATTACTACTCCTTTCACTGCTTTCTCCTTCTTGCCACTCTTGTAAATTATACCAGAAGCACCTAGGGAAAAGTCTCCGGAAATAGGGTCTACGGTGTGCAGACCCATTAAATCTAAAATCAAAAAGACCTCATCGTAAGCCCTCAACAGGTCTTCCAAAGTATGGGTTCCCCTCTCTATGTACAGGTTCCTTATGCCGGAGGTGGGCAAGCTTTTATAGCCGTGTCTTACCGAATTACCCGTTGGTTTTGCATTGCATTTGACCGCAGTGTATACACTGTGCAAGAAACCTTTAAAAATTCCCTTTTCAATTACTATGTTTTTCTTAGATGGAATGCCTTCCGCGTCCAACTCCAGAGTACCCACACCCCCCTTTAAGGTTCCGTCATCTATCACCGTTAGCAAGGGGCTTGCTATTGCTTGACCTTCTTTGCCTTTTAGCAAGGTTTTGTTTTTCACGAGGGCATCTCCCAGGAACATCGGACTGAAGGCCTCCAAAAGGGATACCGCACTTTCTCTGAAGAAGACAACAGGAATGACCTTTGTTTCGTAAGAAACCGCCCCCAACTGGGCAGTAGCCTTGAAGGCAACATCTCTCGCCATCTCTTCAAGGTCTATGTCCTTTAAATATCTACCGCTCCTGTATTCGTAGGATATAGCCTCTTCCCCGTTTTCTACTGCAAGGGCTGAGGTAAGGCAGGAAAAGTAGGTGGTTGTATAGCTGTATTCAAGACCATGAGAGTTAAAGCAACGAACATCCACTTTAAATTCCTTCAGGCTTGTCTTTCTTGTACCCACAATCCTTCTGTCAAGGTCCTTTGCGAGCCTTTCAAGGTTTATAAGCAACTCCGCTTTGTCCTCAACACTAAGAGAAAGTCCTTCCTGATCGTAATCCGCTTGCAATTGCCCTTTAAACTCGCCTTTGTTTAGAACAAAGCCGTCATCCTCTGGCGTTAGCTCCAAAGATTCCACTGCCCTCTTTACACAGTTTGAGACCGCCGTCCAGGATAGATCTGTAGTGTACGCAAATCCCTGTTTAAAATTCTTAAGAACTCTTATGCCCAGGCCAACCTCCTTCGACTTGGAAATGTTTTCCAAGCTTTCCCTTGAGGTCTCCACCAAAAGTTTTTCCGTGCTCTCTATGTATGCTTCGTATTCATACTCTCCTTTTAAGGAATCTTCTATCCACTTCTTTAATTGTTCCATCGTGAAAGATTTTATAATAGTTTTTGGCTATGGCGGAGGAAAAAGTAGAAGAGAAAAAGGGAGGAAGAAAGATATTATTTCTAATACCTATCCTCTTATTAGTTTTGGCAGTTGCAGGCGGAGGTGTATATTTCTTCCTACTCAACAAACCTAAGAAAGAAGGTGAGGAAAAGATTAGTCCCTCCCATGTGGGAGTTATGGTGGATTTGGGAGTATTCACCGTCAATTTGGCAGATAAGGGAACTGACGCCTATGCAAGGGTAGCCATAACTTTGGAACTTTCCAACGAAAAGGTAAAACAGGAGGTGGATAAAAGGATGCCCATAATCAAGGATGCAATCATAGATGTGATAAGTAGTAAAACCTCTGATTTTGTAAGGACGCCCGAAGGAAGGGAAGCCCTAAGGTTAGAGCTTATAAGAAGACTTAATATCATTTTGGTAGAGGGTGGTGTCCGAAACATATACTTTACTGAATTCGTAGTTCAGACATCGTGATGGATTTCTTTTATAGCCTTTTAAAGGTTCTACTATCTTTAGCTATAGTGGTGGTGCTCATACTCTTAGTGGTTCCATACCTGCATCCTCTTTTAACAAAGCTGAGCCTTAAAGGAAAGTCGGGGAATGTGAAGGTTTTAAGCATTGTTCCCCTTATGAGGGGTGCCTTTTTGGTGGAGCTTGAGGTGAAGGGTGTATATATGTTGATCCTTGTAAGCGAAAGGGGTGCGGATGTTGTTTATAAAGACCTTAGCCCTTAGCCTTTTGTTAATTGGTGTTTGCTACGCCCAAGAGCAGATACTGCCAAACATAGAGCTAAAAGTTGGCACAGGACAGCTGGATACTTCCATAAGACTATTGATTCTTCTAACTGTTCTATCCCTCGCCCCATCTATTCTAATCATGACAACATCTTTTGTTAGGATCGTTATAGTGTTATCCTTGATAAGGCAGGCTTTGGGTGTTCCCACCGTTCCGCCCAATCAGGTGATCGTATCCCTTGCCCTCTTTTTGACCTTTTTTATTATGAAGCCTGTTTTTGAAAACATAAACCAAAACGCCCTTCAACCTCTGCTCAGGGGGGAAATAACCGATCAGGTGTTCTTTGAAAGAACCTCGGACATTTTAAAGGAGTTCATGGCTAAGCATACAAGAAAGGAGACCATAAAGGTCTTTTTGGACATATCTGGTATGAGCAAAGAAGAAAGGGAAAAGATCAAATCGCCGAAGGATATTCCCTTGAGTGTGCTGATCCCCGCCTTTATGGTAAGCGAAATAAGCGTAGCTTTCCAGATAGTTTTTTTACTATTCCTACCCTTTTTGATTATAGATTTGGTGGTTGCGTCCATACTTATAGCCATGGGCATCCTTATGATTCCGCCCCAGATCATATCCTTGCCCTTTAAACTCATGCTCTTCGTGTTGGCTAACGGTTGGGAACTTGTTATACTTTCCCTTGTAAGGAGCTACCAATGAGCCCGGACCTGATCCTTTCTATGGGACAGAAGATGCTTGAGCTGGCTTTTATTTTGGTGGCGCCCGTTCTTTTGGTTACCTTCCTTGTGGGACTTATCGTTAGCATTCTTCAATCTGCCACCCAAATACAGGAAATGACCCTGAGCTATATCCCAAAGCTTATAGCGGCCTATGTGGTTGTTCTCCTTTTGGGTGCGTGGATGCTAAACAAACTGCTGGACTTTACAAAGGAGCTCATAGTTAATATTCCCGTCTGGCTCCGATGATCTCCCTTGATCTAAACAGCCTTTTAACCCTCTTTTTGCTTCATGTTAGGGTTGTTTCCTTTCTGTTTATGGTGCCCTTCTTTGGTAGAGAACTGTTGCCAAGCACTTTTAAGGTCTTCTTTGCTACCGCTCTTTCCTTTATGCTCTTTTTATACACAAACCAAAAACCTATAGAGTTTGCCACCACAGGGCACTTTTTTCTTGCAGTTTTAAAGGAGTTTATCTTTGGTTTTTTCAGTGGTCTTTTTCTTAGGCTTATCTTTGATGCGGTTGTGATGGCGGGAGAGATCATAGGCATAAACATGGGTTTATCCATTGCCACCCTTTTCCTTCCCCAACAACCCCAAGCTTCTGTTTTTTCTGTGTTTTTTATGCTACTTTTTACATCCTTTTTCCTCTCGGTGGGGGGTCCAGAGATCGTCTTCCTCTCCCTTGCCAATAGCCTGAGCAAGGTGCCCTTGGGAACCTTTGACCTCTATTCTATAAACCCGGATGTGTTCCTAAAGCTTTTCTATGAGAGCTTTAACCTTGCATTTAGAATTTCCCTGCCCATAGTTCTGAGTATGCTCCTTCTAAACCTAACCCTAGCCATAGTGAATAGGTTTATCCCCCAAATAAACGTCTTTATAGTTGGTTTGCCTCTGCAGGTGTTTTTGGGCTTTGCCCTTTTGGTGGTCCTCTTTCCACTAATATCCTATCTGCTCTCAAGCCATCTAAAGGAGTATATAATCAAATTCAGCAGGGCTGTAGGAGGCTAGTATGGCGCAGGAAAACAAAACAGAAAGGGCGACGCCTTACAGGAGAAGAAAGCTCAGGGAGGAAGGTAATGTAGCCAAAAGTGTGGAAATAGCCACCGCGAGCACGGTCCTCTTAGGGAGTATAGCGATCTTTTTCACAGGATACACGCTTTTTAGTAAGGTTTTGGAGCTATTTTGGAGTGTTTCTTTAAACCCATACATTGATTTCCATAGGATTTTCACTCAAATAAAGGAAGGTATATTTCCCCTTATACTGCCCTTCTTTTTGCTAAGCCTTTTGGTGGTTGTTCTTACCCACATCGCCCAGTTTGGTTTTATTTTCACCATAAAACCCCTTGAGCCCAAGCTTGAAAGGCTAAACCCCTTTGAGGGTCTAAAGAGAATTTTCTCAATGACTACCCTCTTTGAGCTTACAAAGAACCTGCTGAAGGTCTTCCTCCTTATGATAGTTGTCTATTTCTTTGTTAAATCTGGGCTTTGGGAACTCTTTAACCTCTTTGCCAGTGAGAACTCAACCGCAATAAGGAGTTTTTTAAACTTTACCTTTAAGTTGGTGGTCTTTATCTCGGTGATTGCCCTGTTTATAGCCCTTTTGGACTATGCATACAAACGGTGGGATTACGAAAGAAGGATCAGGATGAGTAAGGAAGAGGTAAAGGAGGAATACAAACAGCACGAGGGTAATCCCCTTGTTAAAAGTGCCATCAGGCGGAGGATGAGGCAGTTGGCTAAGGGTAGGATGCTTCAGGAGGTTCCCAAGGCGAGCGTTGTTATCACGAACCCCACTCACATAGCCATAGCCCTCCGTTATGATCCCAGCAAGGGAGATAAAGCACCCGTCATCTTGGCAAAGGGCAAAGGTGAGATAGCGGAGAGGATCGTAGAGGTTGCCATCGTTCATGGCGTTCCAATAGTCAGAAGGGAAGAGTTAGCCAGAGCCCTCTATCCAGTTGTGGAGGTTGGGGAGGAGATCCCACCTAAGTTCTACAGGGCGGTGGCAGAGGTTATAGCCTTTGTTCTCTCTCGCAGGAGGAGGATTGCGGTATGACGGACCTTGGAAAGTGGCTAATCTTTTTTGGTGTGTTTTTTATAGTCTTTGGTTTGGTCCTTCTGTTGGTTGAAAAGCTTCCTTTTGGCTTTGGCAAACTGCCTGGGGATATCTTCATAAAGAGGGACAATTTTACCTTTTACTTTCCCTTAGCCACTTCTCTGCTCATAAGCCTTTTGCTGACCCTTATCCTTAACCTTATATTTTGGCTTTTTAGAAAGTGAGTGGCGGAGCCGACGGGACTTGAACCCGCGACCTCCGGCTTGACAGGCCGGCGTTCTGACCTGGCTGAACTACGGCTCCTCAAAGTTATATTATAACACACATGGAGATTTTTGACCAATACGCCAAAAACTACGATCAGTGGTACGAAAGACCTTTTGGAAGTTCTGCCTTTGGGCTTGAGGTAGCTTGCCTTAAGAGAGTTATAAGTCCCTTTTCTTTATCCCTTGAGGTGGGGGTGGGGAGCGGTAGGTTTGCTCAAGCCTTAGGGATTCAATACGGATTGGATCCTTCAATAGAGCTTTTAAAGTTGGCAAGACAAAGGGGTATCCGTGGAGTCCTAGGAAGGGCGGAGACTTTACCCTTTAAAAGTTCAAGCTTTGACTTGGTTCTTATGGTGGTCTCTGTGTGCTTTTTTGAAGAACCATTGCGCGCTTTTAAGGAAGCCCACAGAGTTTTAAAGAACGACGGATATTTAGTGCTGGGGCTTGTTCTTTCGGACAGCCCTTGGGCGGACTTTTACAAAGAAAAGGCAAAGAGGGGACATCCTATTTACTCTCACGCAAGATTTTATTCCTTCGGAGAGCTTTCATCCATTTTAGCCCGGGCAAGCTTCAGGGTTGAAAGGGTATGCACTACCCTCTTTGAAGAACCACAAGACCAAGAGCCTGTGAAAAATCAAGAAATAAGGGAGGGCTTTTGGAGAGAGGGAGGGTTCTTCTGCGTAGGTGCTAAAAAGATAAACTGATGAGCCTTTCAATCAACTTGGCAAGGTTAAAATCCTTGTCTGTAATTGCTTTTGCGTCGTGGGTCATTAGCTTTATCTTTAGCCTTTTAAAACCCAGCTCTACATCCGGATGATGCCATAGGCTTTCAGCCAGGTAGGCTATGGCGTTAAAAAGCATGACAGTTTCCTTCCAGTTCTTGGTGTTGATCTCTCTGCAGATGTATCCATCCTCGTATTTCCATTGGGGAATTTCGTCCTGTATTTTTTGAAGGATCTCCTCAGGACTGTAGTGCTTTAGTCTTTCTTCTGACATGAGGGACACACCCCATAAATATAAAGGGAGCGGGATAATACCTTAAAGCCGTTTACCTCCTCGGGCACCCGGCATCCAGCATCTGCTTTTAGGTCCAGTATGGCTCCACACATTACGCAGACCAGGTGGTCGTGTTCTTGAATGTTGGCGTCATACCTTACTGAACTTCCCCAGTAGGCAACCCTTTTTATAAAACCCAGCTCCTCCAAAGTCTCCACCGTTCTGTACACGGTAGCCAGAGAGACAAAGGGATATATTTCCTTAACCTCTTCGTAAATTTCTTCAACGGTGGGGTGGTCCTTTCTGCGCAGAAGTATCTCATAAACCGCCAACCTTTGAGGGGTGATCTTTAACCCCTTCTCCTTGCAAACCTTCACAAACTCTTCAAGCCGTTCCTTTTGGTGCGCCGTCATAGCAAGTTTAATAATATAAATATAAATCAAATAAAAGTAATTCGCAACTAATTCGGACGGTAAATTGCACCTATCGATACCTTCCCTTCTTTAATAGATTTCCAGCTTTTTGGATTTCTTACCCAAGGTTTGCTAATATTATAATACTCTCCTGTAGGCGAGGTGCCGGAGTGGCCGAACGGGGCGGTTTCGAAAATCGCTGTGGGTTCAAAGCCCACCGGGGGTTCGAATCCCTCCCTCGCCGTAAAAGGTTTAACCATGAGTTATTTGACGAGGGAGCTAAAACCTTACTTTGAAAAGAGCTTTATGCCTTTGATTGATGCCATCAGCAAGGCTAAGGTGCATCCCAATTTTTTAACAGTCTTTGGCTTATTTCTCGTAGCGGTGGGCTCCTACTTCCTTTACCTTAAGGCTCATCTTCTTAGCTTTGTATTCTTGCTCTTGGGAGCCCTCTGTGATGCTTTGGATGGTGCCATAGCCAGAAAAACCAAACAGAATAGCCCATTTGGTGCATTTCTGGACTCTCTAACCGACAGATTTTCCGATGCCTTGCCCTTCATAGCCATAGCTCTATCCTCCCAAGATAAAGTTTTGCCTTTTCTCTCACTTTTGGCGTTGATCTTTTCTTTTGGTGTTAGCTATGCAAGGGCAAGGGCGGAGGGATTGGGCTTTGAGTTAAAGGTTGGTTTTTTTGAAAGAACAGAAAGGTGGATTGTTCTTTTAGCGGGCGTTCTTTTACAGCAGATATTTTTGGCTTTGATCATTTTAGCAGTAGGTTCCTTTTTGACCCTCATACAGAGGGTTTATACTTTTATGAAACTCTCCCAAGGGGGGTGAAAGGATGGGAAGGCTGATCATTGCGATCCTGTGTTTATTTACAGCTAGCGGATTGGTATTTGCCACTCAATCCAAAGCTCAGAAAAAACACAGCATAAGCCACAAAAAGACTCATATTAAATCCAAACCAGTAAGCCTAAGGGAGATAGCCTCAAGGTATGGAGATGGACCAACCTTTGAGGGAGACCCTGATGCCATAAGGCTGTCTTCCTTGCTCTTTTACGGCACTCCCTATAGGTTTGGAGGTAATAGCTCCAACGCCCTTGACTGCTCCGCTTTTGTTCAAAAGGTCTTCAGGGCAAACGGTATAGAGCTTCCAAGAGACTCAAGGGCACAGGCTAAGTATGGATATAAGGTTAGTCTCTCGGAACTAAAACCTGGAGATCTGCTCTTTTTTAAGACCTACAAGCAGGACGTGTCCCATGTGGGTATATACATAGGAGAAGGCAAGATGGTCCACGCTGCCACGAGGGGCGGGCGAGTAATGATCAGTAGCATACATGAGCCCTATTACAGACAGAGGTTCTTGTTCGCAAAAAGGGTTATAGAGGCTAAAGGGGAGGAAAAGACAGACCCTATAGCTGAAATTATAGAAAGGGAAACTAACAGATAGTTTTGCTCTTTTCTCTAACCTTTTCCTTTATCTCTGCCAAAAGAAGAAGTGCCTGCAAGGGCGTAGTCTGGGCTATGTCTATGCCTTCCAAGAATTCTTGCAGTTCCCTGAAAGCCTTTTCCCACTCCAGTTTCTCGGATTCTTGATAAACCTTTTCCAGTATAGGAACCTGCTTGTCAAAGCTTGCTAAAATTTCCTGGCTTCTTTGGATCACCTCTTCGGGCAAGCCTGCCTTCTTGGCTACATATATGCCAAAGCTACCTTCTGCCCTTCCCCTTTTGAGGGTGTAAAGAAAGTTAATGCCTTCATCACCTTTTGAGACTGCCATATGATAGTTTTTGACCATGGGTAGTTCTTCTTCTAGGTGTGTTAGCTCTAAGTAATGGGTGGCAACAAGTATGCGAGCCTTTATGTTCTTGGCTATGTATTCCACAATGGCCTTTGATAGAGCAATGCCGTCGTAGGTGGATGTGCCTCTTCCTATTTCATCAAGGATTATCAAACTTCTCTCGTCGGCAGAGTTCAGTATGGCAGATACCTCCATCATCTCGTTCATAAAGGTGGAAATGCCCAAGGCGAGTACATCCCCAGAGCCTATCCTTCCGTGAATGGAAGATGTTAAGCCTATCTCTGCACTTTTGCAGGGCAGAAAACTGCCCATGTGGGCAAGCAAAACTAAAATGCCCACTTGCCTTATGTAGCTGGACTTTCCCGCCATGTTGGGACCGGTAATTATATGAACCAGTTGTTTTTCATCCATATAGGTACTGTTGGGCACAAAATCCTTGCAAAAACTCTCTATGACTGGATGCCTACCTTCCTCTATGTATAAGACCTTTTCCTTTGAGAGCTTTGGCTTTACCCAGCCCCCCTCTATGGCTATCTGTGCCAAACCCTGAAGGTAGTCTATCTCCGCCACAATCTGTGCGTTTTTGTAGACTTTGTCTATGCTTTGCAGGACCTTTTCCTTCAGGGCTAAGAAGAGCTCATACTCCAACTCCTTAATTCTGCTGTCTGCGGATAGGATTTTCTCTTCCAACCTTTGCAACTCTTCGGTGGTAAATCTCTCTGCATTAGAAAGGGTCTGTCTTCTCTTGAAATAGCTGGGCACGTATCGTAGGTTTGGTTTTGTAACCTCTATGTAATAGCCCATCACCCTGTTGTAGCCTACTTTTAAACTTTGAATACCTGTTTCCTTTCTGAGTTTTTCCTCGTACTCCCTCAAAAGTGTCTCCCCTTTGGCTTTTATGCTTCTTAGCTCGTCAAGTTGAGGGTCTACACCATCCTTTATAAGTCCTCCCTCCTTCAGATGGATGGGTGGGTCTTCCACCAAAACACTCTCCAATTCCAAGTATAGCTCCTCCAAATCCACCATTTGGTTTAGTAGTTCCACCATGATAGAAGATCTGGCATCCTTTAGCGCTTCCCTCAACTCCTTCAAGGAGAGCAGGGCTTTCCTTAACAGGGAAAAGTCTCTGGGTGTGGCTAAGTTTCCGCTGATGCGTGATGCAAGTCTCTCCAAGTCTGGCATTTTTTCAAGGCATGTTCTTATTTCCCTGAGAAGCTCCCTGTTTTTTGTTAGTTCATCTACTCCCTCCTGCACCCTTAGTATGTCCTCTTCTCTCAAGAAGGGATGGGCTATGCGAAACTTTAGCAGGCGTCTTCCCATACCCGTTAATGTTCTGTTTATTGTTCCGAAGAGGGAAAGGTCCTCCCTTCCTTCGTAGCTTTCTAAAAGTTCAAGCCCCCTCCGGGTGCGGTAATCTATTCTAAGGTAGCCCTCTCCCGAGTAGGGCTTGGGCTTTTTCAAAAAGGGTGTGTAAGACTTTTGAGTTCTCTTTAGGTAAAGATAAGCCACACCGCATGGAATTAGACAATCTTCCTCCTCAAAACCTAAGGCTATGGCACGGAATATGTCAAAGTCCTCCTTTAAAAGTCTTAGACCCTCTTGGACCTCCTCCTGCCCGTAGTAGGTGAAAAAGCACTTAAGGAGTTTACCCAGATCTTCCTCAAAACCCTTGGGAACCAGAATCTCTTTGGGTTGGAACCTCAGCAGAAACTCCAAATAGTCTTCACCCCTAAAGGTACCCGCCAAAAACTCTCCAGTGGATGGGCAAAGGTAAGAAAGGTAGTACTTGTTTCCCTTTGGATATATGCAAGCTAAACCAGTTAAGTCTCTCTCAAAGTATGTGCCGGGTGTTATGACCCTTATTACATCCCTCTTTACGATTCCCTTAGCTTGGGAGGCATCCTCCAACTGCTCACATATGGCAACTTTGTAGCCTTTGCTTACCAGTTTGGCTATGTAAGACTGGGAAGAATGATAGGGCACTCCGCACATAGGAATGCGTTCTTTGCCCTTTCCGGCGGGCCTTGAGGTTAGCACCAAGCCGAGCTCTTTGGAACCTATTTGGGCATCCTCATAAAAGAGCTCGTAAAAGTCCCCAAGGCGGAAGAAAAGCAGGCAGTCAGAGTACTCCCTCTTTAGGGCGTGATACTGGGCAAGCATAGGTGTTAAGTCTTCACTTGGCGTATTCCACATGCCTTGTTTCCCTTATCACCACAACCTTTATTTGACCCGGGAACTCAAGCTCCTCTTCTATCTTTCTGGCGATATCCTTTGAAAGCTGGTAGGCTTCCTCGTCGCTGATCTCCTCTGGATTGACTATGACCCTAACCTCCCTTCCTGCCTGCACTGCGTATGCGTTGGCAACTCCCTTAAAGGATTTCACTATGTTTTCAAGCTTTTCTAAGCGCTTTAGGTATGCCTCCAAGGTTTCCCTTCTAGCACCGGGTCTGGCGGCGGATAGGGCGTCTGCAGCGCACACAAGGGCAACCTCTGGGAACTTCACTGGCTCTTCATTGTGATGGGCTTTTATGGCGTTGAGGACGGGCTCTGGCTCTCCGTAGCGCTTGCAAAGTTCAACACCTATATCCGTATGAGAACCACCAAGCTCGTGGGATATAGCTTTGCCGATGTCGTGAAGTAGCCCAGCCCTTCTTGCCATTTTAGCATCCAAGTTTAACTCTTCCGCCAGCAAGCCTGCAAGGTATGCTACCTCTTTGGAGTGCAAAAGTACATTTTGGGAGTAGCTGGTTCTAAAGTAAAGCTTGCCTATGTAGTAGTAGAGCCCTGGGTTTATGTCGTATAGCCCAAGCTCAAGGCAGGCTTCCTCTCCAATCTTCCTGATCCTTTCGTCCATTTCCTTTTTTACCTCATTGACCACCTCTTCTATGCGTGCAGGATGGATCCTACCGTCCTCTATGAGTCTCTCTAAGGCAATCTTGGCAATCTCTCTCCTAAGAGGGTCAAAGGATGATATGGTTACCAAATCGGGTGTATCATCTATGATCAGATCCACTCCCGTCAAAAGCTCAAAGGTCCTTATGTTCCTACCTTCCCTTCCTATGATCCTGCCCTTAAACTCGTTGGAGGGAAGCTCCACAGTAGTGGTGGTGTAGTTTATGGCGATTTCTGGGGCGAGCCTTTGGACTGCGGTGGTTATTACCCTTTTTGCCCTTAACTCTGCCATTTCTCTTGCTTCATCTTCTATCTTCTTAGCGAGCCTTATAGCCTCAATCCTCGCGTTCTCCTCTGCCCTTTTGAGCACTTCCGCCCTAGCTTCTTCCATGGTTAGGGATGCGATCCTCTGAAGTTCTAAGAGTTCCCTTTCCCTTAGTTGTTCCACTTCCCTTTCTTTTTCTTGAATCTCTTTTAGCTTATTTTCTATATCCTTCTGGGCTCTTTCCACCTGCCTTTCCAATTCCTTGAGTTCCTTTTCCCTTCTGTATAGCTCCTCCTCTCTTCTTTCAAGGGCTTCAAACCTTCTTTCTACCATTTGCTCCTTTTGGGTTAAAGCCTGTTCTTTTTGGCTTAAGCTCTGCTCTACTTCCCTTATTTTGCGCTCAAGTTCTTGCTCCTTCTTTTCAAGCTCCGCACGCTTTTGAGATAGAAGGCTTTCCACTTCTCTTTTCTTCTCCTCCGCCTCCTGCCTTGCCCTTTGGGCTTCTTCCTTGGCAAGGTTTATGATCCTTTCCGCTTCTCTTTGGGCATTCTCTAAAATTCTTTGCACGTCCTCCTCAAAGGTCTTGGTAGATTCTTTTTCTTTCCTTCTAAAAAGGAAAGCACTCGCGCCCAAGCCTCCAAGCAGGGCAAAAAAAGCTAAAATGACTGCCAACACAATCTCGTTCATCGCTCCTACCTCCTGTAGATTATGGTTTCTTCGGTGGCTATGGCATCCACCCTTTGGTCCCAAGGATCGCAGGGAATTTCTTCAAAAACCTGAAAGCTAAAGGCTACTCCCACCTTGAACCCTCTTATCCTCCCCAAAATCTTGTCGTAAAAGCCTTTACCCATCCCAAGCCTACAGCCCTTAAGGTCAAAGGCTACCCCGGGCACAAGGGCAAGCTCCACCAGTTCCGGTTCCACCTCTTCACACTGGGTAGGCTCAAGAAGGCAAAAACTGCCAGGGGCTAAGTTCTCAAGAGATCTGAGCTTGCACAGCTTCATACTATCGTGCTCTACTTTTGGGATTAAAAGGTCTTTGCCTTCTCTGAGGATTTCCTCCAAAAGAGGTGATATGTCCGGTTCTCCGTCAAAGGGGCAAAAGGCTAAGATCACTCTTGCAGACTTAAAAGGCTCCAAACTCCTTATGTTTTCCACTATAGCCCTTGAGAGCTGTTGGTATTCCTGAGTGGGCAGACTCCTCCGTAGGTTTCTTATTCTATGCCTTAATTCTTTTTTGCTCAGAACTTTCATTCTTCCGCCTCCTTTTGAGGAGGGGAAGGCAAGAAAACCCACCCGGCCGTAGAGGGAGAGGCTTCGGTGGGCCCCAGTTCCATTAGGTGGGTGTCCTCCCGGGACGTCCTCGGTGGGACAGCCCCGGAGCCCGGACTCCCTATTGCCTCACCTTGTGGACCCCAATTTAGTCCTCTCCACCTACGAGCAGGGCAGGCTTGTTTTACCTTAAGCTCACACCAAACTCTTTCTTTAAATCCTCCACCAACCCAAAGACCAATTGGTTGGCTTCTTCGTCAGATAAACTACCTTTCAAGCTCCTCAGAAAGAGCCTAAAGCTAACGCTTTTCTTGCCTTCCCCGAGTACGCGCTCATCTGTCCAAACACTAACCACCTTCAAATCTTCCACCTCTTCCAGCTTCCTTATATGCATAATTAATTTATCCACCGGTAGCCCTTTGTCCATAACCAGGGTAATGTCCCTGACCACCGGCGGATAGTTGGAAAAGGGCATATACTGAGCCCTCTTGGGTTTGAGCCTATCAAGGTCCAACTCCGCTATCAGGACCTTTTCCTTTAGGTCTAACTCTCTTTCCAAGAGGGGGTTCAAAAGTCCCAAAAAGCCAATTTCCTCCCCTTCCACCCAAAGGCTAACCTGTAGGTTTGGATGTAAAAAGGAAAATTTGGACCCCTGAGAGGTGTGCAACACCTCCATCGAGTGCAGGAGGTCTGAAACCAAGCTCCTAAACTCCTGCAGAGTATGCATGTTGGAAAGGATACCAAGCCTTCTACCTTCTCCCTCTTCAAAAAATACTTTACCCACCTCAAAGAGGGCTATCTGTTGGATAAATTTCCTTCTGTTTCTTAGGTATGAGTTGATCAAGGATGGGACCAGGGATGTGCGCAGGAACCTTTCCTCTTTTACCAGGGGGTTGATGATCTCAAGGGTTGGGCTTTTTAGACCTAAGGTTTCATAGAGCCTTTTTCCCTCAAAGGAAAAGTTGAGCACTTCAAAAAAGCCCCTTGCCTTCAGGAAATTTTTTATCTCCCTCTCCAACTTATCCTTTACCTTTGGCTTGGAGGGGACAAGAAGACGCTCCGCCCGAAGATTGTCGTAGCCCTTTACCCTCAAAAGTTCCTCCACTATATCCGCATCTCCCTGCACGTCAAAGCTTCTGAAGGCTGGAACCAGCACCTCAAAGCCACAATTCTGCACCCTCACATCAAAACCAAGTTTTTGCAGAACCTTTAGCCCACCCTCTGGGTCCAACTCTTCCCCTGCGTACCTCTTGAACTTTCCAAAGGAGAGAAAGATTCTCTTGGGTTCGTAAGGTTTAGGGTATATATCCTTTACCGCCCTCACTTCACCGCCCGTCAGTTGGAGGATCAAACCTACCGCCCTGTCTTGATGTTTCTTTAAAGACTGAATATCCACATTCCTCTCAAATCGGTAAGAGCTCTCCGTTTGCACACCCAAGGACCTGGCAGACCTCCTGATTCTAAAAGGTTCAAAGTACGCACCCTCAAGGAGAATGCTTTTTGTATGCTCCCTCACACCACTCTCCAAACCTCCCACAACACCCCCTAAGGCAAGGATCTTTTCACTGTCCGCTATGACCAAGTTTTCCTCCGAGAGCTCCTTTTCTACACCCATGAGGGTGTTGATCTTTTCTCCCTTTTTTGCCCTCCTTATTACCACTGGACCCTCTATTTTTTCCCAGTCAAAGGCGTGCAAGGGCTGTCCCCTCTCTAACATCACATAGTTGGTTATATCCACCACATTGTTTATGCTCCTTATTCCGCACTGCCAGAGCCTACGTCTGAGCCAGAGGGGAGAGGGCTTTACCTGCACTCCTTCTATCAACACCGCCCTGTATCTTTTGCAGTCTGGGTCTTCTATGCGTACTTCCACCGAACCAAAGTCCTCAAAGGTTTTGTCTTGTGGCTCTTTTAAGGGTAAATCAAACAGGGCAGAGATCTCTCTGGCAAGACCTAGGATGCTCAGCAGGTCTCCTCTGTTTGGAGTAATTTCCACCTCCAAGACATACTCACCAAAACCAAGGACATCCTTGGCGGGCGTTCCGGGACTGAACTTTTCTTCAATCACAAGAACTCCCTGACTACTATCCTCCAAACCAAGTTCCTGTGCAGAAAGAAGCATACCCTCAGAAACCACACCAGAGAAGTCTCTCTTAGAAATAACCCTATCGCCTACCCTTGCCCCCGGTAGTGCCACCAGCACACCATCCCCCTCCTTTATTTCTTGGTCCCTTGTGACCACCTGCACCACATCTCCCACATCCACCTTGCAAACCTTTAGTTCTTGCTTTTGTGGATGGTTTTCTACCTTTAGAACCTTCCCAAAGACCACTCCATCTACCGATTGCTCCCACACTTCCACGGAGGTTTCCACGCTCCTCAGGGTGAGCCCTTGGGCTATGTCCTCCGGGGATAGTCCTTTTAAATCCACGAACTCCGCAAGCCAGCTTAGAGGTGCCTTCATGGGAAGGAAATATTTTAAGGCTAAGTTTTATCCTTTAACCAGGGTTTGTATTCAAGTATCTGTTTAAAGGTGTAAGGGCAGTCTTTAGGAAAGTCTTTCTCGGTGGGAATGCTCCCAAAGTATTTTTGGGCAAGGTCGTGGTTTTTGGGCTTTTCAAACCATTTGGCTTATGACCGCATCCAAATGCCTTTGTCCTATGTGCCTTATCTCCTCCAAAAGGTTATCCCAATCTACGAGGTCGTATTCTTTGTTTTCCAAAAGCTTTAAATTCTCTTCCAACAAAAGTAGAAAGTCTTTTTCGTAGAGCTCCTTGAGTTGTTGGATTTTTAGTTCCATGGGTTTAAATATAAGCCTATTGGAAAAAAGCATAACCTCCGTAGCCTACCACTGCCTTTTTATCTCCAAAGGCGGAGGCGGAGGTGTCGTAAGCTATCAGCTTGGGCTTTAGCTTTTTCCTTTGGGCTATTATGAGGGATGCAAGGATGCCAACCTTACCACAAGCTTCGCATGTTTTTAGGCTTTCTCTATCTCCTTCAACAATACCCCTGTGGCAGTGTTCGTCTATCCACCTTGCGATCTCCTCCGGGTAATAGTGGCTTAGGTCAGAGCTTACCACGAAGTGTGTGTCATCCTCTAAGAAGAATTCCATAAACTCCGCTAAAGTTTCCGGGTCAATCCTACCATAAACAATGGGCACTATGGTTAAGTTTGGAGATAGTCTCTGCAGGAAGGGCAGTTGAACTTCCAAAGAATGTTCCCACATATGGGGTCTATTGTCCAAAGCATGAGGTAACCGGTATAGCCTCAAAAACTCTTCAATTCTTTCCCAATCTACCTTTACCCTTCCCAAGGGTGTTTCAAAAAATTGGTAATCACCGAAGGATATACCTTCAAAATCCACAAAGTGCGATGGTCCAATCAGCAGTACCTTTAGCTCCTTTCCACCCAAAAGCCCAAGGACCTTTCCCGCCACTTTGCCACTGTATACATATCCCGCATGGGGAGATATGACCCCGACAGGCTCTTCTTTGGTGTTCTTTTCCAACAGCTTATCCACCAAGCTTTTCAGAGTTTCTGGATCCTTTGGATAAAAACTTCCTGCTACTGCAGGTTTTCTTACCTTCACAGGGATAAATTTAATTCAGATGATGAGGATAGCTTGGATGTCGGAGAAGAAGGACCAAAAGGTGCTTTGTAAGGCGTGTATGCAAAGGTGCGTTTTAAAGGAGGGAGAGTATGGCAAATGCGGAGTGAGGCTAAACAGAGGAGGAGAGCTCTATCTTACTGTTTATGGTTTAGTCTCAGCCTTGAACATAGACCCTGTGGAGAAAAAGCCTCTTTATCACTTTCTTCCCGGAACTGCCACCCTTTCTCTGGGCACCGTAGGATGCAACCTGTCCTGTAAGTTTTGCCAAAACTGGGAGATATCCCAGTATCCCCAACTGAACAATTACAGGGTCTTTGGAGAGGAATACTCTCCTCAGGAGATTGTGAGCATTGCGGAAAGGTTTAATATACCCTCCATATCTTACACCTACAACGAGCCCGTGATATTCTTTGAGTTTGCCTACGATATTATGAAGCTTGCTTATGAGAGGGGCATAAAGAACATATTCGTTTCCAGTGGTTATGAGACGGAGGAGGTGCTTGAAAGGTCTGTGCCATTCCTTTCCGCAATGAACATAGACCTAAAGTCCTTCTCCGATGATTTTTATCAAAGGATATGCGGGGCAAGGTTAAAACCCGTTCTAAAAACCATAGAGAAGGCTTATAAGCTGGGCATATGGATAGAGATCACCACCCTTCTGATACCCGGCTACAACGATTCAGAAGGTGAAATTAGGGCAATAACAAGGTTCATAAGAGAGCTTTCTCCGGACATTCCCTGGCACATATCCAGGTTTTTCCCAGCCTATCTAATGGGAGACCTACCACCCACACCTGTGTCCACCCTTAAAAGGGCTTATGAGATAGGAAAGGAGGAGGGGCTTAGGTATGTGTATGTGGGGAACTATGCAGACCAAAGCTTAACCTCCACTTACTGTCCATCCTGTGGGCACATAGTTATAGAAAGGAGCGGATACTTGGGAGAACGGGTAAAGGTAAAACTCAGGGAAGGTAAGTGTGAGGTTTGTGGTTTTGAGATAGCGGGGGTTTGGGGCTAAAGCCTTTTAATGATAAAAATGATAAACTATACTCTGCAATGATTGAGTTTATGAGGTTCAGGTATTATGCCTACGGGGTTTCTCTGCTTCTTATTGGACTTTCTGTGTTTTTACTTTTTTGGAAGGGTTTGAACTTGGGACTGGACTTTACCGGTGGCACCCTTATGGAGGTTCGGTTTGAAAGGAAAGTGTCCTTGGGGGATGTTAGGAAAGCTATGGAAACTGCGGGATTGCGCGCATTTCGGGTGCAAGATACTGCCCAGGGGACCGTGATCGTAAGGTTGAGGGTGGATGAGCCAAGGGATAAGGCACTTAACGCCTTAAAAACTTTAGGAGACTATCAGCTTCTGAGGATGGAGACTATAGGAGGTATTGTCAGCAAGGAGCTGAGAAACAAAGCCTTTTGGTCAATAATAACAGCCCTTTTGGGCATACTCCTATACTTGGCCTACCGCTTTGAACCCATCTGGGGCTTGGGTGCCATCCTTGCCTTAGCCCACGATGTTTTGATAGTGGTGGGGGCATACTCTCTCACCCAGTTTGAGGTGGGCTTGGATGTTATAGCTTCTCTCCTTATTGTGGCGGGATATTCAGTGACGGATACGGTGGTAGTCTTTGACAGGATAAGGGAAAACCTAAGGATCAGAAAGGGCACAGACTTTGAAAGTCTGATAAACATCTCCATAAACCAAACCCTTTCAAGGACCTTGATGACCTCCCTAACGACCTTTGTGGTATCCCTTGTCCTCTTTGTGCTTGGGGGACCAGCCCTGTCTAACATTATGTTTGCCTTTGTGGTTGGTGTGGTGGTGGGGACTCTGTCTTCCATCTTTGTGGCAAGTGCCCTCGTGTTGGATATAAAGAGATTTTTCCTAAAGGAAGTGCCAGCCTGATGTTGGTTCTAAAAGAATTTGGAGACAAGGACCACTTTTATAGGTTTTTAAAGGACAAGGTGGGCGTTTTTTTTAGGGAGGCGGAGCAGAGGAGCCACGAAGGAGTCCACAGGGTGCTGTATTTTGAAAACAGACAGATAAACCCTCAGGTTTTCTTTGAGTGTGCAAGGCAGGGCTGTTTGCACGCATACCAAAGCGAAAACCGGTTTGCCCTTTCGGGCACAGAAGCCCAGATAAAAGAATTCTGCCGGTGTCTTTCCCAATTTCACAAGGATTTAGCCCTTGAAATTCTGCAAGCGTTGATAAATTATCGGAAAAAGTCCTTTAAGCTTCAGTTCAACTACAAAATTCTGCCCTTGGGCATAAAGACTGCCATAATGGGCGTTCTTAACGTAACTCCTGACTCTTTCTCCGACGGTGGGCTTTACTTAGAGACAAGCTCTGCGGTAAAAAGGGCGGTGCAGATGGCGGAAGAGGGGGCGGAGATCATAGACATTGGGGGAGAATCTACGAGGCCTGGTTCTCAGAGGATCAGTGCGGAGGAAGAGCTAAAAAGGGTTCTGCCCGTTCTAAAGGAGGTGAGAAAAGAGCTTCCAAAGGTCTGGATCTCGGTGGATACATACAAGGCGGAGGTTGCTAAGGCATGCCTTGAAGAGGGCGCAGATATCATAAACGACATAAGCGGAGGGACCTTTGACCCAAAGATGTTTGAAGTGGTTTCTCAGTATCAATGCCCTTATGTTCTCAACCACATAAAGGGAAGACCGGAGGATTGGAAAAGTATGACCATAGTCTATGAGGATGTGGTTCATGAGTCTATTGGGTGGCTGTGGGAAAGGCTCGGTAGGCTGAAGGCATTGGGCTACAAAGGGCAGGTTATAATAGACCCAGGCATAGGCTTTGGGAAACTTCCAGAGCACAACGTGGAAATTCTCAAGCGCTTAAACGAATACAAAATCTTTGGGGCACCTATACTGGTGGGAGTCTCAAGGAAATCCTTTATTGGTCTTGTGTTGGAGGGGCTTTTGAGGAAAAAAACGGAGCCTAAAGAGAGGCTATACGGAAGCCTTGGTGCCCTTGCCTACGCAGTGGTGAAAGGTGCCCACATCGTCAGGGTGCACGACGTAAAAGAGACGAGGGAGTTTTTAGCCCTTTTGGACACGGTGAGGACCTATGGAGATTTTTGAGTTTATATCCTACAAGGACCTTCTGGATATACTGGGGACTTCTCTGTTTGTGTATGCTGTGCTTTACTTTCTTAGGATCACAAAGGGTATTCAAATACTCAAGGGTTTGATTTTTTTGGCGCTAATATGGGCTCTTGCCAGCCTTCTGGACCTGAAGACGGTTTCCACCATCTTTGAAAAACTCTGGACGGTGGGACTCTTTTCTTTGGTGGTGATCTTTCAGCCGGAGATCAGAAAAGCCCTTAGCAAACTGGGTCAGGCTACCAAGCTAACCTCCTCTAAACCTTTGGAGGAAAGGGTTGTAGAAAGAATAGTGCGTGCCTGTGCTTTTATGTCCGAAAGGCAGATAGGTGCCCTGATAGTGATAGAGAGAAATCAGAACTTGGAACCTCTTTTGGAGGGCTGTGTGACCATTGACGCAGTGGTCTCAGTGGAGCTTCTTATCACCATATTTGACCCTCTTACTCCTTTGCACGACGGTGCGGTTGTAATAAGGGGAGATAGGATAGCCTACGCATCCTGCGTGCTACCCTTATCCAAGTCTTCGGAAATTCCCAGAAAGTATGGCACAAGGCATAGGGCTGGACTGGGAATATCGGAAGAATCTGACGCCATAGCGGTTATAGTCTCCGAAGAGACGGGAGAAATATCCGTAGCAGTGGGTGGTAAGTTTCACAGGAACTTGGATCAAGAACTTTTAAAGAGCTTGCTTTTAAAGGAACTGGGCATTAATCTATAAAGCTATGAAACTAAAAACTACCATCAAAACCAAGCCAAGCTTAAGCGTTGTGCTTGGTCCCTTTGTGGGTCTTTTGGAAAAGTCCACCGAAAGCCTTTTAGAGCAGTTGGAAGAAGAAGCCCAAAAGAATAGATGCATAACGCACTTTGTTAGAAGAAAGCCAAGGTTCTTCTTTTCTGAGGAGGTTCCACAGAGGGAGATACCCTTTAGCCAAAGCCAATGGGAAAGCATAATGAATCAACTAAAGGTTGAGCTTGATGAGGAAGAACTGGAAGTTGCCTTGGCAATTCTCCATCAGTTGGACCACAGGGGCTTTTTTGTGGGCGATGAAGCCCAGATAGCCAAAGAGTTTGGAACTTCCAAAGAATTCGTAGAGGATCTCAGAGAGTTTATAATGACCGAGCTTGAGCCCGTGGGCATCGCTTCCAAGAACTATGAAGAATTCTTCTGCGTCCAACTGAGGGAACTTTATCCAGAGGAGCCGGAGCTCTGTCAAAAGGTGTTGGAGTTTTTAAAGACAGGTGTAGGAGATCAAAGGGTAAAGGACATCGCTACCCGGCTGAGGCTAACGCCCTTTGAAGGAGAGCAGAGCCCTTACAAGGTGGGCAGTGTGGATGTGATCCTTGAGAGGGATCAGGACGGTTGGCTGGTGCTTTTGATGGAGGATTTTATAGACTTTGAGGTCCGAGAGGGAGAAAGGGAAGAAAAGGAAAGAGCCCTCCGGTGGAAAAAACTGCTGGACTTAAGGAGAAAACTTCTAAGAGGGTGCATAAACTTGGTGGTAGAAAGGCAGGAGGACTTTCTGTTGGGTATTGGTCCTCTTAAGGCTTTGGAGCTAACAGAGGTTGCACAAAAGCTTGGCGTTAGCGTCTCCGTTATAAGCAGACTTATTTCCAACAAATACGTAAAAACACCCACCGGGATCTATCCTCTTAGGTTCTTCTTTCAAAGGAGGTCCAAGGGGGGCTACAGCAGGGAGCAGGTCCTTAGGGCAATGAAGGAGATCCTTCAAAAACACGGTAAGCTCAGCGATGCCAAAGTGGCGGAGCTTTTGAGGGAAAAGGGCATAGAGCTTTCCCGTAGGACCGTATGCAAGTACAGGAGAATGCTATGAGGGAAAAGAAGGTTATAGGGCTGCTTGAGGAAAGGGGTTTAGACGGATTCCTTTTTAGCTTTCAGGCAAACGTGCTTTACCTTTCTGGTTTTAGGTCCTCCAACGCCTACGTGCTTGCCACTAAGGAGGGCTTTTACCTTTTTACAGACGCACGATATTACGAGAGGGCAAAGGGAACTTTGGGGGAGGGATGGCAGGCTGTTTTGGTAAAATCCTCCATGCACAGGACTATAAAGCAAACTATAAAAAAGCTGGGAATAAAAAGGGTAGGGTACGAGGAGGACAGGGTAAGCTGTGCCTTTAGAAAATCTCTACGTTCAAGGGACATACAATGGGTGGGCTTTAGCAACTTTCTTGGAAAACTGAGGGCTATAAAAAGTACTGAGGAAATAAAGATAATGAAAGAGGGAGTTTTGAAGGCAGACCAAATTTACAGGGAACTCCTTGAGTTTGTAAAGCCGGGGATGACTGAGTTGGACCTGAGGGGTTTTATAGTTAGAAGGGCCTTTGAAATGGGTGCAATGGGCGAGAGCTTTCCCGCCATAGTTGCCTTTGCAGAGGGTTCTGCAGTTCCTCATTGGGAAACTTCCCAGAGAAGGATAGAACAAAAGGGACCTCTGCTGATAGATATGGGCATTCTATACAAAAACTACTGCACGGATTTTACCAGAACGATCTACTTGGGAAAGGCAGACGATGAATTTAAAAAGGTCTATCAAGTGGTCAAAGATGCCCACCTCTTTGCCTTGGAGAAGGTGAAGGTGGGAACTCCCATAGGTGAAATAGACAGAACCGCAAGGGAGTATATAAAAAAGAAGGGCTTTGGCAAATACTTTACCCACAGCACGGGACACGGTGTGGGTATAGAAATTCACGAACATCCAAGGCTCTATTACAAAGGAAAGGGCTCAGAAGAACCCATAGAGGAAGGAATGGTCTTTACCATTGAGCCGGGTATATACCTACCGGGCAAGTTTGGAGTGAGGCTTGAAAACATGGTGGCAGTTGTGAAGGGTGTGGGTGAAGTGCTCTCTGAGGTGTCCCTTGACTTGATTGAGTTATAATATTTATATACGCGGGGTGGAGCAGCCTGGTAGCTCGTCGGGCTCATAACCCGAAGGTCGCGGGTTCAAATCCCGCCCCCGCAATACTTAACCACAAGAGGCACATATAAAAAGCTCAAAACCAAACCAAGCCCCACGCTGGCAAAGGCAAGGTTTGGATTAAGGTTATACCTAAGGGCAAGCACCGCAGAGAACATCATAGGTGGCATGGCAGACTCCAACAGGGAAACCTTGAAGGCGACGGGAGAGAGTTCCATAAATCTTCCCACCAAATAGACCGCAAGGATAGAAACAGAGACCTTTATGAGAATGGCAAGCAAAGATAACTTTAAGTGATCCCTTATACCACTAAGGTTTATGCTGAGCCCAAGGGCAAAGAGGATTACGGGCAAAGTGGAGTCGGCAACAAAGTTTAAGGCTTCTTCTAAGCTGGGATGCAAAGGAATCCCCTTAAAGACAAAGCCAAAGACTAAGCCCAAGAAGGGAGGAAAAAGGAGAACTTCCTTTAAGTCTGGCTTTCCACTTGCAACCATCACTCCCAAGAAGGAAACCATCAGAAAAGAACCCAAATTGTCGTAAATGATGGCGATCTGTAGTCCCTCCTGTCCAAAGTAGCTAAAGGCATAAGGGTAGCCCAAAAAGGCAGTATTTCCAAAAGAGGAGACCAAAAGAAATGTCCTCAGGTCTTTGTTAGAAAGCTTATAAAGCCGGGCTATAATGTATGCTACTAACATACATAAAACTATTGAAGCCCAAGCCAAACTGGAGATTTTTATAACCTCCAACCCAAGCTTGATCTGGTGTCCTTCCTTAAAGGCAAGGATAGGAAGGGCAAAGTACATTACATAGTTTATAAGGACCTTCTCTTGCTCCTTTTGGAAAACACCAAAGTGTTTTAGAAGTTTACCACCTATTATGGGCAGGACCACCTCAAGCATTTAAAAAGATTTCCTGAAGTCTCTTTCTTGCTATGTCTGGTGCTCCAAGATGTTTTCTGAGGGTGTTTTCCAAAACCTTTATGGGTAGTAAATTCTGTGGTGACCTTGGGTCCTGAAAGGGCGCACTGGCAAACATAGGCAGGACGCCCGCGGTTAAATCGGCAAGTTCTTTAACCTTTTCTTTTGGCAAATTGCCAAAGGCTTCTAGCCTTGCCAAGGTGCCAATTCCCTCTCCCTCTGCCAATTTCACATACCAGGTGTATTTATCAACCTTTGCCTGCTCCTCTATCTTTCTTTGGGAGTGCACCCTTATAAGAGGTGTGCGGTAGCCCTTTTTTAGGTTTTGAAGAAGGTTGGCATACTCTCTGCTTATAAAGAGTCTTTTTATGGTTTTTACAAAGCCCACGCAGGTGATACCCCTGTGCTCACTGGTCAAAGTGCCATCGCAAACCAACAGCTGAGGCTTTACCTTTTCCCAGACTTCCCTTGCGGTATTTACTTCCTCCCTTCTAAGTAGCCTTAATAACTCAAGGGATAGCTCTTTATCCTCTAAAAGTTTTTTAACCTCGTATTCCAGTCCGGAGAAAGCGGACTCCTCTATATCACCCTTTACCAAAAAGACCTTTCTGACCCTTTGCATGCGAAAAGACTGCTCTATAAGGTTTATGCTTTTTGGCTTGAGAATGATAGCGCCAGCAGACAGAGTGGCAAAGACTGCCTCGTAAGATGAGTTTTTTGACTCGTCCCACACATAAGCACTGTGGTCTATGCGCCTTATTCCATCCACAAAGGCTATGGTAAACTCTTCTGGCACATACCCTTTGTATGCATCCGTTGGGTCTTCTTCAAAGCCAGCAAACTGTTCTGATTCCTCGTATTCCAGATCTTCCATTTCGTTCATTTCCCACAGCTTTAAGCTTACTCTGTATCGCATCCTTACATCCTTTTCTCTAAAAATTCCTTTAAGACCCTTTGCCTCCTCTTTCCCTTCTTCATAGAGGACCTTAGCCTGTACGCCTCCTCTAAAAGTTTATCAACATCCTTTGGTATGCACTCTTCTATTTTTTCCCTTAGCAGGGCAGACAGGGCTGGCACCTTACCCGAGGTTGATATACCTATCACCACATCCCCTTTATGGACCAAGGCAGGGAATATAAAATTGCAGTAATCTGGACTATCTACGGCGTTGCATAGAATTTTTCTCTTGCTACAGTAGTTAAACACCATCCTTTGGAGCCCTATGCTATCCACTGCTACCACCACCATGTAAGCGGACCTCAGGTCCTTTATGAGGAACTTTCTTTTCTTCCAAGATATCTTTCCAGCTAAGAAAAGCCTTTGCAGTTCCTTTGTGATCCTTGGTGATACCACCTCTATCTTAGCACCAAAGGGTAAAAGCTTCTGGACCTTTCTGGTGGCAACCTTTCCGCCACCCACCACCAAAATTCTTTTGTCCTTCAAGTCTATAAAGGCTGGAAACAGAGGCATTAGAGAAACTCCAAAACTCTGTTTGCTAAATCCTCCGAATTTCTGATGCAGTCTGCTACAGAGACACCTTTCAGATAGTTTCCTGTTAAAAAAAGCCCAGGGTGTTCCTTTTCCAAGGTCTCCGCCAATTCGTAAAATTTGCCGTAGCCCAAATTATACTGTGGGATGGCTTTTTTCCACTTGGTGATCTTCAAAATGTTTACATCTACGCCCAAAATTTCCTTAAGTTCCTTCTCCACGGTAGCGCTTATTAGGTCATCGTCCTCTTCTACCACCTGTGGGTCTGTGGCACCGCCCAAGTAGATGGTTAATAGGTTTCCTTTTCTTCCTTCAAAGATGTTAGAGGAAAAAAGCACGCCAAGGATCCTTTTGCCCTCCTTCCTTGGCACCAAAAAACCAAAGCCGGGTGGGATAGAGTCCCTTGTGTGTGCATGAACAACAACCACAGGTGCGTAGTATATACTGTCAAACTCCTGGGCTGCGCTCCAAGAGAGTTCCCTCAGTAGGTATCCTGCGGAGGTTGCCGGTGCAGAAATCACCACCGCCCTTGCAGAAAACTTACCCTTTCTACTATCTATCACAAAATGATCATCCTTTCTTCTGATCTTTAGCACCACGTTTTCCACATCCACATCCAAAGCCTTGGCTAGATGGGAGGGTAAGGTATGGTTCCCACCCTCAAAGGATATGAGCCTTCCGCCCGGACCAAGGGCTTTTAGCTTTATTGCACCCTTTATGAGACTACCAAACCTTTGTTCCAGTTCATAGACCCTTCTGACCGCATACTTCACCGACAGCTTATTAACATCCCCTGCATACACACCGCTGACAAAGGGTTCCACAATGTAGTCAAGGAACTCCTGCCCAAGGCGTCTTTTAACAAACTCTGCGATGCTCTCTTCCTTCTTTATAGACTTGGGAATAAAGGGCTCCTTTAGAACTCTAAGCTTTGCACTCAGGGAAAGTAAGGGAGAGGTTAAAAAGCTCAAGGGAGACATGGGCAAGGGCACAAGCTTGCCCTTTTTGTAGATGTATCTTATTTTAGCCTCTTCCTTTGCATACAAGGGCTTTATACCCGCCAAGGAGAGGAATTCTTCCACCTTTTTATCCGCCAAAATGGTCTGAGGTCCCAACTCGCACAAAAATCCCTCTATTTCCTCCGTTTGTATGTTTCCACCGACCTTTTCTTCCTTCTCAAAGACCTTTACATTAACCCCGGCCTTTTGAAGGCGTAGGGCTACCGAAAGCCCCGATATACCCGCCCCCACTACTGCCACATCAATCATGACTTATATGGAACACCCTTCAAAGGTGAAGAGGGCACCGCATAGGTTCTCTTGGGCATCCTACCCGCCAAGTAAGAGAGCCTGCCCGCTATGACCGCATACTTCATGGCTACTGCCATCCTTATTGGGTCCTTAGCCTCTGCCAAAGCGGTGTTTGTTAAAATACCGTCCACTCCCAGCTCCATAACTGGCGGAATGTCTGCGGCGCTACCTATACCCGCGTCTACTATGACGGGCACAGAAACCGCCTCCTTTATAAACATTAGGTTGTAAGGGTTTTGAAGCCCAAGCCCAGAGCCTATGGGCGCTGCCAAGGGCATCACCGCCGCACAGCCCACATCCTCAAACTTTTTGGCGTAGACAGGATCATCAAAGATGTAAGGAAGTACCACAAAGCCCTCCTTTACCAAAAACTTTGCCGCCTTTAAGGTCTCCTCCATGTCTGGCAAGAGGGTCTTTTGGTCTCCGATCACCTCCAGCTTAACCCAGTTTATGCCCGTAGCCTCCCTCGCCAGCATGGCAGTTTTTATGGCTTCTTCTGCAGTATAACAGCCAGCAGTGTTTGGAAGGATCAAATATTTTTTGGGATCTATGTAATCCAAAAGGTTTTCTTTGGTTGGGTCTGTGATGTTGACCCTCCGGACCGCTACGGTAATCATCTCCGCTCCGCTCGCCTCAAGAACCTCCTTGGTTTCCTGGAAGCTCTTGAACTTACCCGAGCCTATGATCAACCGAGATCTAAAGCGCCTGCCCGCAATCTCAAAAACATCATCTTCTAGCAGCTTTTCCCAGTCTAACATCTCCGTAACCTCCTGATCTTATAAAAATATAAAGATAGTCTCAAAAGGAAAGAGATTGAAAAGAAAAAATCCCTCCCTTGAGAGCTCGCTTTAAACTTAAATCAATAGGTTCGGAACTATTATTCCCGATCTTTTTCTTCCTTCTCTTCTTTTTTCTCTGGTGGCTTTGGTCTTTCAACTATTTTGTCTTTGGCGAGGCTCTCCGCTAAAGCATTTGCCACCTGAACTACCACATCTCTTGCTACCATATCAAGGGAAAGGTTTTTGCTTATACTCCAACCAGCTCCGCCAAAGGCACCACCGCCAGCACCCGCACCAAATAGACTCCAAGAGGTCTTCTCCGAGTTTGCTTCAAAAGACTTAGAATAAGCTACCTCTAATGTCTCAGGCTTTATTACATTCACATCTACCGCCAGCTTCGCCTTGTCCTTTTTGATGCTTATGGCACCCAAAAGTGGAACAACACCACCACCAAGAGGTCCGCCACTCCTTTCAAGCTCCAAAGCGGTTATAGAACCGCTTATCATGTAATCCACTTTGGGAGGTTGGACCTTTTGTCCAGTAACCTCAAGGAGTTTTTTCATCTTCTCGTATTGTTCCAAATCCACTATCTTAAAGCAATTGGTGGCCTTTAGGGCATTTGTCAGCATGGTAGATACACCCTTCCCTAACCCTTGAACTCCGCTTCCTGTGGTAAGAACCTCAAATATGGGAAGAAGTTTAGGGTTATTTGGCTGTTGGCAAGCGGCCGCCTTGCAATCAAAGTCCATTACCATTACAGAATATGCGGGCTCAGAGCACTTCACAACAGGTATTTGCCTCTCCGTAGTTTTTGTTTCATTTGCAGAGGAGATGGCACCACCCACACCAATCATGCCTATAGTTAACCCTAAAGCCAGGGCTCTTTTAAGCACGATTGACACCTCCTTTGGTTTTTTTTGAACAGGACATTATAACACATCCTAAATGGTTTAATATATTAACCATGCAAATAGAGGACCTTAGAAACTCTGCATGGCGTTTTAACAGTAGGTTGAGGTTTGTTATGGCAAGGGGGGAGGTAATGGCGGAAGAGTACGAGCCTGTGGTCAAGGAGATCATAAAGCAGGTAAGGGAGAAGGGAGACACTGCTCTTTTGGAGTACACAAAAAGATTTGATGGAGAAGAGCTAACGGAAGAGGACTTGGAGGTTCCCTACCAGGAACTGGAAAGAGCCTACGAGGAGATTGAGCCAGAGGTAAGAACCGCTTTGGAGGTAGCCCACGAGAGAATAAAGAGATTTCACGAAAAACAACTGGAGAGGTCCTTTTTGGTGGAAGAGGATGGGATCCTTTTGGGAATGAGGGTATTTCCCTTAGAAAGGGTTGGTATATACGTGCCCGGAGGCAAGGCATCTTACCCTTCCACCGTCCTTATGAACGCAGTGCCGGCAGTTGTGGCTGGTGTGGAAGAGGTGATTATGGTTTCTCCAAGACCCAACAAATACACCTTGGCGTCTGCCTTCATTGCGGGCGTTAGTCGGGTTTTTAGGGTAGGCGGTGCTCAGGCGGTTGCAGCATTGGCTTATGGGACCGAGAGGGTGCCAAAGGTGGATAAGGTGGTGGGACCGGGCAACATATACGTAACCCTCGCAAAAAAACTACTCTTTGGAGTGGTGGACATTGATATGATTGCCGGACCCTCTGAGGTTCTTGTGATCTCTGATGGCTCCGTAGATCCCAGTTGGGTGGCTTGGGATTTGCTCTCTCAGGCGGAGCACGATGAACTTGCGGGAGCTTTTCTGATCACCACAGACCCCAAGCACGCCCAAGAGGTTAAGCTAAAACTAGAAGAGATCCTTGATAACTTCCCCCGAAAGGACATAGCCCAAAAATCCCTTGAGCGGTTTGGCACCATATTCTTGGTGGAGGACTTGGAGCAGGCTTGTGTGGTTGCCAACTACATAGCACCAGAGCACTTGGAGTTGATGGTGGAGGAGCCCTTTGCCCTCCTACCAAAGATTAAACACGCGGGCGCAGTATTCGTGGGTAAATACACCACAGAACCTTTGGGAGATTATCTCCTTGGACCAAATCATACACTACCCACAGGACGCACTGCCAGATTTTTCTCACCCCTTGGAGTTTATGACTTTATAAAAAGGAGCTCTTTGATGTATGTGTCAAAGGAGGGTTTTGAAAGGGTGGCGGAGTATGCCCAGCATATAGCAAAGGCGGAGGGGCTTATAGCCCACTATGGGGCAGTAGAGGTTAGGAGGAAGCAATGAAGAAGCTTGCTCTGTTGTTGGCTTTTGGTTTTGTCTTATCCTGTGCTCCTTTGCTATGCAGACCAGATCAAACCCTGCTTCTTAACCATTTGGAAGACCGAGCGCCAGAAAAATACACAAGCCAACTGCTCATATCCTACGGTGTTTTAAAGGTGCCCGTAAAGGTAGAAAAAGACAAAGATAAATACAGGGTGGAATCTGCAAGGTTTGGAGGGTTTAGCTTTGACAAAAAGGGTCTATGTTTAAACGTTGTATGCATTGACCTGCCCTTTAGCCCCGACGGTATCATCTTTGGAAAAACGCTAACGGGTGAAGAAAAACCCAGTTGCACCTCTGAGGCGCTAATATTGAGTAGGGATGCGGATGCTTACCTGGTTAAACACTACTTTGTGAATAACCAACTTGCCAAGGTGGAAGTTTTTGACAAAAAAAAGGATAGACTGATAACCCTTACCTACGGACAGAAGGCACCCGAGGGCTACTACAGAAGGGTCAAAGTCAATTGGGAAGATCTTACCTTTACTATAAACGTGGAGGAGGTTAAGTTTTAATGTTCCCAGTGCTCTTTGAATTTTTTGGTATAAAGATATACACCTACGGAGTTTTGGTTGCCCTTGGTGTTTTTGTGGGCTACTTTTTGCTTTTAAGACTTGGCAAAAAAGAGGGTTTAAATACAACCCATTTAGAAAATGCCCTACTCATTACACTGTTTTTTGGTATAGTTTTCGCAAGGATCGCCTATATCTTGGAACATCCGGAACAGGTAGGGAAAATATTTGACATATTTGCCATATGGCAGGGAGGGCTTTCCTTCTTTGGTGGCCTGATTGGCGGTCTTTTGGGTGCCCTCTTTAGCATACACAGATACAAACTACCCCTTTGGAAGACAGCAGACCTCAGCGCCATAGCCATAGCCATAGCCCACAGCATAGGGAGGCTCGGATGCACCTCCGCAGGATGCTGTTATGGAAAACCCTTCCTTGCGGAAGACGTTACACCCGGCATACATCTTTCAAGCAAGTTTCCCTTTTTCTATGTAGTGTTTCCGGAGGGTGCTGTGGCACCTCCCTACATGCCCCTCTATCCCACTCAGCTTGTGGAGTTCTTCGGACTGTTGGTGATCTTTTTTATTCTGCTTTTCTTTTACAGGAGAAAACCCTTTGATGGTGCGGTTTTTAGCCTTTACCTTCTTCTTTACGGTGCCCTCAGGTTCTTTTTGGAGTTTTACAGGGGTGTTACTCCACTCATAGAACCCATAGGGCTAACGTGGAATCAAATTGTATCTCTTCTTATGGTTTTATCTTCCTTTGCCCTGATGTTTGTTTTGAGACATGAGGGAAAGGTTAAAAAGGCTTAAGCAGTTACTAACAGACCCCTTTAAACCGGAAGAGGTGTTAAAGGAGTTGGAAGAGCTTTTAAAGGAAATTCCTCAGATGAAGAGGGAGGAGCTCTTGGAGTTGGAGGAGGAGATGACAAAGATAAAGGGAATTTTGGAAAGAAACTTTCACATTGCCTTAGGCTGGCTGGAAGAACTTCCCAAAAAGATTAAGTTTGAACGGAAGGTATGAGGCTTTTGATCCTTCTTTTAAGCCTTTCCTTTGCCTTTTCCCTTGAGCTTTTCCCTCAGATGGCAAACCTGAGAAGCTTTCCTCGTCAGTTGGAAGGAGAAAAGCTCAAGTCTTGGCTCTCGGAGGATAGCTATCCAAAAACTAGGCTCTACCTGGGCAATGTGCCATTAACTGAAGGGCTTATGAAAAAACTCCTTGAAAATGCTAATTTAGACGCAGTGCCTCAACAGGTGGATGTAAAGTACGGCATAACCCTAAGGAGGGCAGACCTAAAGCTCCTTCCCACAGAGTTGACGGTCCATAAGGGAAACCCGGAGATAGATTACAATCAGTACACCGCCCTTGACCCTCTTACGCCTTTGGCAGTGCTCCACCGGTCCAAGGATGGAAGATGGCTCTATGTTCAAAGTCCTATAATGAGGGGATGGCTCAAGGTTGAGGACGTGAGGGAGTTGAATGAGGAGGAATTTTTTAGACTTCTTGACCTTCCCTTTTTGGTGGTTATAAAGCCCAAGCTTAAGATAGGAGGGCTTGAATACTCAATGTCCGCAAAAATTCCCTATCTTTCAAAGGAAAAGGACAGATACTTGGTTTTGATGCCCGATGGGAGTGTGGAGTGGATAAAGGGTGAGGGCGTTATAGAAGGCTACTGGCAATTTTCAGAAGATAAGGCAAAGCTTCTCCTTGATAGTCTTCTTGGTATGCCTTACGAGTGGGGAGGCTTTTATGATTGCTCCGCAGTGGTGCGTGCCTTCTTTGGTGTTTTTGGTATAGAACTTCCAAGAAACTCCAGCCAGCAAGCTACCGTCGGAAGGGGTGTGGAGAGAACTTTTAACAGCTACCAAGAGCTGAAGGAACTCTTGAAAACATTTCCACCTTACCGGACAGTGTTATACATGAAAGGGCACATAATGATCTTTGGAGGCTTCGAGGGAGAGGACCCGGTGATCTATCATGCGGTCTATGCCATAAAAAGGGACGATGGAAAAATGGTTTATCCAAAGGCGGTGGTTAAAAACCTTTTGGAAAGGGATGGACTTACCAATCTGTACAAAAGGATCGTGGCGGTGAAGGTATATTAAACGATAGCCAAGCTTTTTACCCTTTTGTGCTTAAACTTAAATTCTATGGAGCTAAAGGTAAAAAGCCTAAAGGAGCTTTACGAGAAAGACTTTTACCTATGGGTTCAGGAGAACCTAAGGCTTCTCAAAAACAAAGAGTATGAGCTTGTAGATTGGGAGAACCTTTTAGAGGAGATAGAGGATATGGGACGGAGATATCTGGACAGTGTGGTTAGCCTGATGGCGGTAATTATGGAACACCTCTACAAGTGGGAACACTTCAGATACAAGGAGTATGCAGGACACGGCTGGATAAAGAGCATAAACAATGCAAGGAAGGAGCTGAGAACAATATTTAAAAGACATCCGTCCGTAGAGGTAAAAGCTCAGGAAAAGGAAAATATACAAACCGCATGGGAGTTGGCAGTTTATAGTCTGATTGACTGGTTTAAAGAACCTAAAAACCAAGACCTTGCTAAAAAATACTTTGGAAAGTTGCCAACAGAAAAGGATTTCCCGCAAGAATGCCCCTATACCTTTCAGCAGGTTATGGAATACGAACCTTGGGTTAAGTTATAACCAAACCACCGGTTTATATTTAAAACTCATGGAGCTAAAAACACAAAGTCTAAAGGAACTCTATGAAAAAGACTTTTACCTGTGGGTGCTGGAGAACCTAAAGCTTCTCAAAAATAAAGAGTTTGAGCTTGTAGATTGGGAGAACCTTTTAGAGGAGATAGAGTATATGGCAAGGAAAGAACTGAGAAGTGTAATAAGCCTTATGGCGGTCATAATGGAACACCTCTACAAGTGGGAAAACTACAGGGAATCCGCTTATATGGGTAGCAGTTGGAAAAAGAGCATCCTCAACGCAAGAAAGGAACTAATAGACCTCTTTGATGAAATGCCATCGTTGAAAAGGATAGCCCAAGAAAAGGAGAGCTTGAATAAGGCTTGGAGAAGGGCGGTTAATAGTCTCATTACTTGGTTTAAAGAGGAGGAGGATTTAGCCCAAAAATACTTTGGCAGGTTTCCCACAAAAGAAGATTTTCCAAAGGAATGTCCCTATACCTTTGAACAAATTATGGAATACGAACCTTGGATTGAGAAAAAAATAAATCATTGAGAGCTTAGAACCTTATTTAGAGCTTTAACCACAAGCTAAGAAACTTGGCGAATTATAGCCAAACCGCTGGCTTATATTTAAAACTGATGAAGCTAAAAACCCAAAGCCTAAAAGAACTTTATGAAAAGGACTTTTATCTGTGGGTGTTGGAGAACCTAAAACTTCTCAAAAATAAAGAGTTTGAGTTTGTGGATTGGGAAAACCTCTTAGATGAAATAGAGGATATGGTCAGAAGGCATTATGAAAGTATGATCAGCTATATGGCAGTCATTATGGAACATCTTTACAAGTGGGAGAAGTTCAGAGAGAATGAATACGTGGGTGACCATTGGAAGAAAAGTATAAATACTGCAAGAATGCAAATCGCAGACCTTTTTGATGATAATCCTTCCTTGAGGGGGGTTGCCCAAGAAAAGGAAAGTTTGAGCAAGGCTTGGAAAAGGGCAGTTCGTAGGTTAATTGTTTGGTTTGATGAAGACGAAAATAAAGACTTAGCTAAAAAATACTTTGGCAGACCTCCCACAGAGGAGGACTTTTCAAAGGATTACCCGTACACCTTTGAACAGGTGATGGAATACAAGCCCTGGCGTGAGGAGATAAGGGAGAGCACGGAAACATCACAGCCTTAGTGGTAAAATACTCAAAATGCTTCTTCTCAAAAGTCTATCGGGCGAAAAGATAGAGAGATTTCCCGTTTGGCTTATGCGTCAAGCGGGCAGGTATATGCCTCAATACAGGGAGCTTAGAGCAAAGGAGAAGGATTTTTTGAGCTTTTGTAAAAATGTGGAGCTTGCGGTAAAGGTGTCTTTGCTTCCCTTGGAGCTTTTGGATGTGGATGCTGTTATCATCTTTTCAGACATTTTGGTTCCCCTTGAGCCTATGGGCATAAACGTGCGTTTTGAAGAGGGGGAAGGTCCCCATTTGGAGTGGGATGGAAACGTTAAGGCGCTTAGGAAGATCACAAGCAAGGACACAGAGTTCATTAATGAAATAATAAGAGAAGTTAAAAGAACACAAGATCGGGTGCCTGTTATTGGCTTTTGCGGAGCACCGTGGACCCTTTTTGCCTACGCGGTGGAGGGCAAAGGAAAGGCGGACTTCAAAAGAGCCAAACTCTTTATGTGGGAAAGAAGGGAAGAATACCTTGAGTTTCTTGGGTTGCTGTCGGAAAACTTAGTGGAGTACTTAAAAGGGCAGGTTAAAGCGGGTGCGGACTTGGTACAGGTTTTTGACAGCTGGCTCATGCATATGCCCTACGAAGATTTAAAAGAGTATGCAATCCTACTGAAGGCTTTCTTTGAGAGGCTAAAGAGGGAACTTGGAGTACCCGTTATATACTTTTACAGAGGTTCTGGAGAGTATTTGAAACTGCTCAGACATGTACCCGTGGATGCCTTTTCTGTAGATTGGACGGTGGATATGTTCTCTTGGATGGAAAAGGAGGACATGGCTTTTCAGGGAAACATGGACCCATCCATTCTTTACTGCACGGAGGATGTTATCCAGCGTAAGGTTTTGGAGTTTTTAAAGAGGGTGCCAAGGAAAACCAAATACGTATTCAATTTGGGACATGGGCTTTCGCCCGATATGGAACTAAAAAAGGTAAAGCTTTTGGTGGATACGGTTAAAGGCTACAAGGTAGGATGATAAGAGAGGGGAAGGTCCTTCTCAAGGTGGAAGTTCCCAAAGTTGTCTCCTCAGAAATGCCCGTTTTTTACAACCCAACTATGATTGTAAACAGAGACATAAGCCTACTCATCGTTTGGGCTATGGAAGGTGAGGAGCTTGTGGTCTGTGATCCTATGGGTGCAAGCGGTGTTAGGTCTTTGAGGTTTTTGTTGGAGGTGCCAAAGGTAAAAAAGGTCATATACAACGACATAGACCAAAGGGCGGTGGAAAGCTTCAAGGAGCATTTGCAGATCAACCAAGTGCCAGAGGAGAAGGTGGAGATATACTCTGAAGACGCCAGCCTGCTTTTAAGGAGGCTAAGAAATTGCCATTATGTGGATATAGACCCCTATGGCTCACCCATTCCTTTTTTGGATTCTGCGGTATTTCCTGTCAGGAGGGGTGGCGTTCTGTCTGTTACCGCAACGGATACTGCGGTGCTCTCTGGAACTTACCCCAGCACGTGCCAGAGGAGATACTCTAGCAAGCCTCTGTTGGAGTGTGAGTTTTACCACGAGGTGGGTATAAGGATCCTTATAAAGAAGGTGGTAGAGGAAGGTGCCAAGCACGATTATGCCCTAAAGCCTATCTTTTCATACTCTTACAAGCATCACTTTAAGGTCTTTTTCAGAAAGGACATAGGAGCAAGGAGAACAGACAAGCTCATTGAAAAAATAGGCTACCTGCTTTACTGCACCCATTGTTTATACAGAGAGGGCGTTTCCCTTGAAGGCGTAAAAGGGCAGTGTCCCCACTGCGGGCATAAACTTTTGCTAGCTGGTCCCCTTTGGCTTGGAGAGCTTTGGGAGAAGGAAACAGTGGAGAGGGTTTGGAGTTTGAGGGGTGCCATAGAACTTTCGGAAGAGACCGCCAAGCTATTAAAAAAGATCAGGCGAGAATCAGAGGTCAACAGCCTTGGTTTTTACAGTCCCTCCTACATAGCAAGGGCTTTCAAACTTGCCCAACTACCACCAAAGGAATTTTTCTTAAAATTCTTTGAGGGCAAACCCACCCACTTTAGCCCAGAGGGCTTTAGAACATCCCTTGAGCATGGAGAGTTTTTAAGGAGATTGCATGAGTTCATACAGAGAGGTAGCAGAACTAATCCTTAAGTTAAAGGGAGAGCTCTTTTTGTCTCCGAGGGAAAGGTGGTTTCTGAAGAGGTTGGAAGAGTCCGCCTACCCTTGGCATTTGGTGGAGGAAGGGATAAAGAGGTTTTACGCCAAGCTTCCACCGGAGAGACGAAAAAAGACCCCCGCCTTTTTTGCCCTTGGTGAGATTGAAAGGTTAAGAAAAAAAGCAATAAAAAACTCCGCAGGGAAAGAGGATAACTGGAGGGAAAGGTTCAAGAGTCTTTTGGAAAAGCTGGGAGAGTATATTGAGGTGCCAAAGGTGGAACCCAAAGACAAAATGTCCGCAGAGGAAATTTTAGCGGACCTGGAGAGCAAACTATACAAACACCTCTGGGATAACTTGCCAGAGGAAGAAAAGAAAGCCCTTCTTAAAAAGTACGCCCAATTTAAGCAGGATAAAACCGCCCTTAGTTTTATGATAAAAGGTGAGCTTAGAAAGAAGTTTGGGCTTGGTGTGTTCTCCCTTTTTGTGGAGGAAAGATGAGCTTTGATGCGGTGGTTGTGGGTGCAGGTCCGGGTGGTGCATTCAGTGCTTACTGGCTTGCAAAAAACGGCTTAAAGGTTTTGCTTTTGGAAAAGAAGAGACTTCCCAGGTTCAAGCTTTGCGGAGGTTGTCTTTCTGCAAGGGTGGTCTCTCTCCTGCCGGAAGGCTGGCAGGGTTTGATAAAGGCAGTGATAAGAGAGGGAACCCTTGGCTGCCGTGGAGAGGAAAGCTTTAGTCTTTCAAGTGAAAAGCCATTGGCATACATAGTAGACAGGGCGGAGTTTGACTACTTTTTGGTGCAAAATGCTCAGCGGGTAGGCGTGGAGCTTTGGCAAGAGTGCGAACTTTTGGGCTTTGAAGAGGGAGAAAGGATAAAGGTTTACACTTCCAAAGGGGAAGTGGAGGCGGACTTTCTAATAGGTGCGGACGGCTTTTATTCAAAGACCGCCGACCTTTTGGGCTACAAAAAGAAGAAGTTCTTTCGGTCCTTAGAATTCCAATGCCTTACAAACCTCAAAGAGGGTGTGCGCATAGATGTGGGGCTTGTGGAAAGAGGTTACGCATGGGTTTTTCCCACCAATGTGGGCATCGCCTCCACAGGGAAAGAAAACCTTCTGGAGCTACTTAAGGATTATTCAACTAAGCTGGGTCTGAAGGTGGAGGGCAAGGTCTATGGCTGGCACATACCCTATTTAGAAAATAAAAAGGACTTTCACGCTGGAAGGGGTAGAATTCTCCTGGTGGGTGATGCGTCCAACTCGGTGGACCCGCTTTTAGGGGAGGGTATATACTATGCCCTTTGGGGGGCAAAAAATGCAGTGCAAGCAATCCTTAACTGCCCAAATAATCCGGTGGAGGAGTATTTTAGACTTTCAAAGCCCATGATAGAAGAGCTTGTGTATGCAGGAAGGATCGCAAAGATAGCCTACCGCTTTCAGAGATTTTCTTACAATTGGGGAAAGAAAGGAGCACTGAAGGCTTACTACAGGCTTTTAAGGGGAGAGGAAAGCTACAAAAAGCTGTTTTTTAAGGCTTGGCTTCATTTAATCTAAAACAACAACCTTTCCAGTAGTCGTGGAGAATTCCCTTTTCTCTTCCAGCTTGGTAGTAAGGATATAGCCTAACGCCAAGCCTTTCCTTGACACAGATGTTATCAGACCTACCTCCTTTTCTCCGTCAAAGACTTTTTGCTCCTCCTGAAGGTTTTCTCCTTTAAAAAGAACCAAAGTTCTGGGAAGCCTGCCCTTGTAGTGAATTCTTGCTATAACCTCCTGTCCCACATAACAGCCTTTTGTTAGGCTTATGGCAACGTTCAAAAGCCCAGCCTCAAGGGGTGAGTAGCCCTCTCTCAACTCCTTCCTTATCCTCGGGACCTTTCTCTCTATCCTTAGGTCTTCAAAGTCCTCTTCAGTGATCTCTTCTTCCTTTGGAAGTTCAAGTCCATCCAGCTCGCCAAAAACATCAAATCCTTCTTCTCTGATCCTTAAAGGATTGTTTGCCACAAAAACACCATCCTTTTCAAAGAACTTGCCCTCTTCTGGCACCATACCAAAGGTCTTCTCCACCCAATCTTTGGCAGATTCTCCAAAGACAAAAACGTGCCCAAATGTAGTTAGGTCTTCAAAATATACCTTCAGAGAGAGCTTTAACCTTTCAAACTCCTCTATGATCTTTTTTGCGTCTCCCTCTGTGTCCAAAAGGTATGCGTCCTCCAGCTTATACACGAAGAAATCCTCTATAGGAGAACCGTTTTGTCTGAGCCAAAGGTTGTAGTTAAAGCTAAAGGGCTTTAGACCCTTTATATCGTTGGTTAGCAGGCTGTGTAAGAAGGAGGTGTGCTCCTCCTGAAAGCCCTTTGGTAGAGTTTTACCTTTTTTACCAAAGACCTTTATCTTTGACCTTTTTAGCCTTACCCACTTCACTCCATTTCCTCCTCGTCTTTCATAAGCTTGTACACGATGCTGTCTGTTAGGGCAATCCAAGAGGCTTCTATGATGTTCTCCGAGACACCCACCGTGCCCCACTTTCTTTTGCCGTCGGTGGATTCTATAAGGACCCTCACCTTGGCGGACGTGCCCTCAGATTCATTGACAATGCGAACCTTATAGTCTATAAGTTGCACCTCTTTTAGGTTTGGATAGAACTCCTCCAAGGCTTTCCTAAGAGCACTGTCTAGGGCACTGACTGGACCGTTGCCCAAAGATGCGGTATGTTCTTTCACACCACCCACAGAGAGCCTCACCGTTGCCTCGGAAACTGGTAGCTCGTCGGTGCTCCTTTTGGCTATTAGGACCCTGTAGGCATCCAAATCAAAGTAGTTTCTAACAAGTCCAAAGTGCCTTTTGCAGAGCAGTTCAAAGGATGCCTCTGCCGCCTCAAAGTGATAGCCTTCCTTTTCTAACTCCTTGATCTTTTCCACCAGCTTTAGAACCTCCGGAGATCTCTCATCCACCTCTATACCCATTTCTCTTAGCTTATAGACTATGTTGCTCTTTCCGGAGAGGTCCGAGACGGTGATCTTTCTTCTGTTGCCTACCAAAGATGGGTCTATGTGTTCGTAGGTATCGCTCCTTTTCATTACCGCTGATGCATGCACTCCAGCCTTGTGGGCAAAGGCACTTTCTCCCACGTAGGGCATGTTTCTGGGTACGGGCATGTTGGATATTTCTGCCACGAAGTGGGAAAGTTCGGTGAGCTTTTTGAGGTTTTCCTCGGGCACCACCTTAAAGCCAAGCTTTAACTGAAGGTTGGGTATTATGGAGCAAAGGTTGGCGTTGCCCGTCCTTTCACCTATGCCGTTTATGGTACCATGTACCTGCCTTGCTCCAGCCAAAACTGCCATTATAGAATTTGCAACAGCGGTGTCTGAATCGTTGTGGGCATGTATGCCTATCTTTGCCTCAGGAAAGGTCTCCACCACTTTTTTTGTGATCTCATAGACTTCGTGGGGCAGACATCCCCCGTTGGTATCGCACAAAACTATCCAATCCGCCCCACCCTCAATGGCATACTGGATTACCTTTAGGGCATACTCGGGATTTCTCTTGTATCCATCAAAAAAATGCTCCGCATCAAAGATCACTTCCGGCACATACCTTTTTAGATAGGCTATGCTTCCAGCCACCATGTCCAAGTTCTCTTCTAAGGTTGTTCTGAGGGCTTCTAACACATGCAGGTCCCAGCTTTTTCCAAAGATGGTTATTGCCTGTGGTTGGGCTTTTATCAGGTTTTCAAGCTGAGGGTCCTCTTCTGGCCTTTTTCCCGGTCTCCTTGTGGCACCAAAGGCCACAATCTTTGAGTGGTTTAGTTTGATATTTTTGAGTTTTTCAAAGAGCAGTGTATCCTTTGGGTTTGAGCCTGGCCAACCGCACTCAATGTAATCTATACCAAACTCGTCAAGCTTTTTTATGATCCTGAGCTTATCCTCTATGGAAAAGTTTACTCCTTCTGCTTGGGAACCATCCCTTAAAGTGGTGTCGTAAATATAAACTTTCTCACTCATATTCATAAGAAAGTTTAAGCTAATAGTTTGCAAAAGGCAATACTTCTCAAGAGCGCCCGTGAGGGTTGCCGTACAGGTTTAGTAAGTATATAATTACTATCCATGTACTACCTTTCAAAAATAACACCCTTTTTCTTTGTTAAAGCCTTTGTTTTTCTTGGACTTTCTCTTTTTTTAAGGCATAGCCAAGACTGGACTCTTTTTGTACTGCTTTTGATATATGGCTTTGTTGGGTCAATGCTCGTTGGTGCTATGTATCAAATTGTGCCCAACTCCCAAAACAGGAAGCTGTTTTTGCCCCAGCTTTCCTATCTTACCTTCTTTTTGAACATTGCTGCCCTCCTTCTTTTTCTCATGTCCCAAAAGCTTTTGGGCTCTGTATTTTTGTTGTTTTCTTACATTCTTTTTTCTGTAAGTATTCTTCCCACCGTAAAGAACAGGTAACCCATAACAGTTAAGTTTCTTCTTTCCTCCTGGTTTTTTCTTATTCTCTCCGCTTTGTTTTTGCTTTTATCCCAGTTTGAGATCGTTCCCTTTCAGTTGGCGGTGCATAGCCTTACAGTAGGTTCCCTGCTCAATGCTGTCTATGGGGTAGAGTTAGCTTGGATCCCCATGCTAACAATGACCACGTTAAATTTCAAGGATGCCTTAAGGTTTTTCTACGCAAAGCAATTTTCCACATTACTTATGCTACTCTCCTTTTACATAACTACCATTAACCTATTAGCCTTTGCCTCTTTTGTGGAATTTGTCCTCTCTCTTCTGTTTTTACTTCAGATTTACAGGCTCTTAAGACAGAGAAGGATAAAGGTTCCATTGCCTATTGTGGTTAAGTTTTTCCTCTTTGGTATGGGACTTTTGCCCCTTGGTATGTTGGTGGGCGTTGCAATGTCCTTTGAGAGGGCATTGATCCCATTCTTTGTGGGCATACACTACGGTTTGCTCATATACGGCTTTACCGTCTTTACTGTGTTCGGAGGAGTAGCCCACTTGCTACCAAGGATACTTTACACTTGGAGATTTTCTGGCGTGCAGGGCGTTTCTATCAGCGACTTAGTGGACGAACCTGCCTTTCCAACATTCTTTAAGTTCTCTATAGTCTTTTACCTTTTATTTTTGCTACTTAGCTTACTCCCACACCCAGCGAGCTTAGTTTCCTCGGTGATATACCTAATTTTACTGCTATACTTTGCCAAGCTAACCTTTCTTAAGGGACTATCTGCGTTCCTATTCCTTCGTCGGTATTATAATTAAGCTTACATGACAAATCCTAACCTAAGAAAGACCATTGAGCTATATTCAACGAGGCCCTCTGAAGAGCTTGTTCAGTTTTTGAATGGGCTTTCAAAACCATCCTTGATAGCCCTTTGTATAGACCTTTTGACCCTTTACTTTAATGACAAAAACTCATCAAGGCTCAGAGAACTAACCACTTTGTGGATTTGTGGCTTTCAACCAAACTCGGAAAAGCTCGGATACAATGGATACAGAATGGATGTGGATGCTGGAGGAAGGGTTGATTGTGAGGTCAAGCCTCAAAATACGGATGACCCTAGGAAAAAACTAAACGGCGGTGGAAGTTTTAACGACTACACCTTAGAAAGGTTTAGTAGGGATTTGGAAAATAATCCTATAATTTTGGTTAGCGGTTTTGTGGGAGGGAAGCTTATATACATCTTTGAGTTTAGGTTTGAGTGTTTAAAGGAAAAGCTTAAGGGTTTGCTTGAACGCAGGTTTCCGGAGGGACAAAGAAGAGAGGGAGAATACTTACGTTCAGCCGGATTTTCCTTTAGGGATTATAAAGATTGTCCTTCTTTGAAACTTGCCTATTTAAGGGATGATTGGTACAGTTTTAAGGATTACCTCTCAAGGGACCTGACAAAATACTTTGAGGAATTTAGGAGATGGAAGGTTTAGAAAAGTTTATCAACCAAGTTATATGTGGTGATGCCCTGGAAGTTTTAAGGAAAATGCCAGATGAAAGTATAGATTTGGGTATAACCTCTCCACCATATAACAAAAAAGAAAAGCACGGTGGTTGGTTGGTGGATAAAGTCCGATACAAGGGCTACAGGGATGTTATGCCAGAGGAGGAGTATCAAAGCTGGCAGGTGGAGGTTTTAAATGAACTCTACAGAGTGATAAAGGAAGGAGGCTCCTTTTTCTACAATCACAAAGTGCGCTACGAGGACGGAAAAATGATCCATCCCTTACAGTGGCTACTTAAAACCAAGTGGAACATATGGCAGGAGATCATTTGGAACAGGAAAATTGCGGGCAACATAAGAGGATGGAGGTTTTGGCAAGTTGAAGAAAGAATTTATTGGCTTGTGAAAGGAAAGCCAAAAGAGTTAAAACCCAAGCACGCCAAATTAACATCCATATGGGAGATCCGCCCGGAGCAAGGACATAAAGAACATCCCGCAGTATTTCCCATAGAACTTCCCACACGGATCATAGCAAGCCTGCTTGAGGAAGAGGATGGAATTGTTATAGACCCTTTCTGTGGAACTGGAACAACCCTTGTAGCTGCTAAGCTTTTGGGAAAGAAATACATAGGGATAGATATCTCCGAGGAGTATGTGGAGTATGCAAAAAGAAGGCTTGAGAAAGCGGAAAAGGAAAAGGCAAGGGTTCTAAAAGAACTTTCCCTTCACAGTATAGAACTAACCTTCAAAGAGAGGAAAGAGAGAGGATTTTGGAACAAAAGGGCTTAGACTACGGAACTATCTGCGTTCCTATCCCTTCGTCGGTGAAAACTTCCAAAAGTATGGAGTGGGGCACACGTCCGTCTATTATATGCACCTTCTTTACTCCTTCCTTTAAGGCGGACATACAACTCTTGAGTTTTGGGATCATGCCTCCCTTTACCACACCCTCAGAGATAAGCCTTGGAATATCACGTGCATGCAAGGTGGATATGAGCGAACCATCTTTGTCTTTTACACCCTCCGTGTCCGTTAAAAAGATCACCTTCTCCGCCTTCAGGGCTTGTGCTATCTTTGACGCGCAGAGGTCTGCGTTTATGTTGTAAGCCTGACCACCCTCTCCTACACCCACCGGTGCAATAACTGGGATGTAGTTTCTTTCTAGGAGTGCCTGCAGGAGCTCCACGTTCACCTCCTCCACTTCCCCCACAAAGCCAAGGTCTTCCTCTGGCACTTCTAAACCAAGCTCTTTAAAGTAGCTTTCCTTGTCAAGCTTTTTTGCCCTCAATAGCTCCCCATCCCTTCCGGAGAGCCCCACCGCGTATATAGGTTTTTTGGTGTGGGTGTTTATAAGGGCAACTATGTCCTTGTTTATGTCCCCCGAGAGAACCATCTCCACCACATGCATGGTTTCTGCGTCCGTCTTTCTGACACCACCCACAAAATGCGCCTTTAGACCAAACTTTTCCAGGGTTTGGCTTATCTGAGGACCTCCCCCATGTACCACCACCACCTTTATACCCACATAAGCCAAGAGCACCACATCGCGGGCAAAGCTGTCCCTTAGTTGTTCGTTTATCATAGCGGAACCGCCATACTTTATGACAAAGACCTTTCCGTAAAATTCCCTGATGTAAGGAAGCGCAGACTGTAAAATCTTTGCCCTATCCAGCAGTGTTTGCATCCTTTACCCTCTCTATGTCTGCACCAAGTTGGTTTAACTTTTCCTCTAAGCCTTCGTAACCTCTGTCTAAGTGGTATATGTCCCTGACTGTGGTCGTTCCCTCCGCAATGAGCCCCGCCAAAACTAAACTGGCGCTTGCCCTCAGGTCTGTGGAAAAGACCTCTGCCCCGCTCAATCTTTCTACACCGTGCACGATGGCAGTTCTACCCCTAAGGCTTATGTTTGCCCCCATTCTTTGAAGCTCATTTACATGCTGAAAGCGATTTTCAAAGATGTTTTCCGTTATGTGAGAGATACCCTTTGCCACTGTGCACAGTACCATAAACTGGGCTTGCATGTCTGTGGGAAAGCCCGGATACTCTGCGGTGGATATTTCCAAAGGTTCCGGTCTCCCGTCCCCACAGACCTTAACCCGGTCTATGCCCAAGATTTCCACCTTCGCACCCGCCTCCTTTAACTTTTCTATCTGGGCACCCATGTGGTCTATCCTAACACCCTCTAAGAGCACCTCTCCACCCGTCAAAAAGCCCGCCACCGCCAAGGTGCCCGCCTCAATTCTATCCGGTATTACCTCATGCTCAAAGCCCGCCAAATCCTCCCTTCCCCTTATAACCATAGTCCTTCCTTCCACCTCTATCTCCACACCCATCTTTCTAAGAACCTCCACCAGGTCCATCACCTCTGGCTCCAGGGCAACGTTTCTGAGAACGCTTCTCTTTGGACATCTACTCAAAAACATAAGGGCATTCTCTGTGCCCGTAACAGTTATAACCTCAAAGGTATACTCCACCGGTTTTATTTTTTGAACCTCCATATGAAGGTAGCCCTCTTTCACGTTTATAATTGCCCCCCCCCTTTCAAAGACTTTTAGATGTTGGTCGATGAGCCTTGCCCCTATGGAACAGCCGCCGGGCATGCCTACCACCGCGCGACCAAACCGTGCCAAAAGGGGGCCAGCCACAAGGATAGAAGCCCTCATCCTTCTGACTATATGGTCTGGTGCAAGATAAGAGTTCAACGCCTGTGCATGGACAAAAGCCTTCCCCTCTTCAAAATGCACCTGTGCCCCAAGGGTGTTCAAGAGCTCAAAGGTAGTTTTAACATCCAAAAGATTGGGCACCCTTTTTACAATGCAGGGCTCTTCGGTTAAAAGGCTTGCTATGAGTATGGGAAGGCTTGCGTTTTTTGAACCGGAGACCTTTACCCTTCCCCTTAACCTCCTGCCTCCCCTTATCACAAGAAAGTCAGAGCTTAATGATGTGATGCTTTTCATCCTTCTTGATAACTATTTTAACCACTTCCCAGAGCTTGGAGTAATATATCAAAACGCCGTCATCCTCCTCCACGTAGTGGTGGGGCTCCTCCGAGTATATAACGATTATCCTGTCCTCTTCCTCCACAACCTTTGGGTAGTTCATATTCTCACCACTACGCAGGTGAGAGCCTCCTTCACTCCCTCCAAGGAGTGGATCTTGTTTATAACGAGCCTTCCCAGTTCGTCTTGATTTTTTACCTCCACAAAGACGATAATGTCGTAAGGACCTGTTACCACATCCGCGGTTCTGACGCCTTCAAAGGTGGAAAGGGCAAGCATTATTGACGGGATCTCCCTTGGGTCTGCCTTTATGAGTATGTACGCCTTTATGGAGTATTCAGACTCCAGCTCCATCAACTCGGTTATGGACATAGGATAGCTCTCTGGCCTTGTTTCCATCTTCTTTAACCTCCTCAAGGAGTATTTTAATCAACTTTTCACCATCTGAAGGATTCCTTTTTATCTCCTCAAGGGCAAGGTGCAAAAACCTCCTAAACTTTGGCTCCCTTTTTTCCACATCCGCCCAATAACTTTTGATTTTCACGATCTTTTCCTCTATTGGAAGAAGCTCAAGCCAACGGAAGAACTTTTCCACCTCGTCCCAGACGATGATCTCACCCTTCTCCTTTTCCCTGAGCCTACCCTTTAGGTTCTCTTGGGCTATACCCTTAAGGTCGTCAATGTTATACAGGAAGGCTTGGTCTATGCTTTCTATGTCTGGGTCTGCGTTCCTGGGTACAGAGATGTCTATGATAAACATGGGGCGATAGTCTCTCTTTTTCATTGCGTTTTCTACCATCTCCTTGGTGAGTACATAGCCCTTTGCACCTGTGGATACAAGAACTATGTCAAACTTATGAAGATGGTCTGCCAGTTCCTCGTATCTTAGCACGTTGCCCTCCAGCTCCCTTGCCAGTTCCAAAGCCCTCTGGTATGTTCTGTTGGCAATAAATATGCTTGCCTTTAGCTTTTTAAAGTACTTTGAAGCAAGCTCCGCCATCTCTCCCGCACCTATCAAAAGCACCTGCGCCTTGCTTAGATTTCCAAAGATCTGCTTTGCCAACTCTACCGCCACATAGCTAACGGACACTGCGTTCTTGCCTATGCCCGTCTCCGTGCGCACCTTTTTGGCAGTTCTCAGGGCCTTTTCAAAGACCCGGTTTAGGATCTTTCCAAGTCCTCCACACTCCTTGGCTAACCTAAAGGCCTCTTTAAACTGGTGTACTATCTGACTCTCTCCCACCACCATGGAATCAAGACCACTGGCAACCTTGAATATGTGCGCTACGGCTTCCTTCCCTTCCAAAAAGAAAGAGTACTTTTTATATCTGGGGCTTACCTTCTTTAGCTCCAAAAAGGCGGACACCAAAAGGTGCATCTGATAGTAGTCTTCTGCCACTGCGTAGGCTTCCACCCTATTACAGGTATTTAAAATTACAAGCTCCCTTACCCCGGAGTAAGATTTTACCGCAGTCAAAAGGTCGCAAAGTTCCTCCTTACTACAGGCTAAAAGCTCCCTTATCTCCACTGGGGCGGTTTTAAAGTTGTAGCCCCATGCAAATATGCGATCCATCATATACAAATATAACTCCTACCTGCACTTTTTCCAAAGCTCCAAAAACTCCTTTAACTTTCTCAGTGCCTTGCCTCTGTGAGAGATAAGATCCTTTTCCTCTGGAGCTAGTTCTGCCATGGTTTTTTCATAGGACTTTGGCTTGAAAATAGGGTCGTAGCCAAAGCCCCCTGATCCCCTAGGACTGTGTACAATCTCCCCTTCACAGGTGCCCTCGGAAAAGATGCACAGCCCCTCTTCCAAAACAAGGCACAGGACCGCCTTAAAGTACGCCCTCCTGTCGGAAACATCCTTCATAAGCCTGAGAAGTTTTCTTATGTTTGCCTCATCCTCCGAAGTTTGAACCTCCTCCCTTCCGCCCCAATCTATGGAGTAGAACCGACTGGAAAAGACACCTGGATAGCCCCCAAGGGATGGAACCACAAGCCCTGAATCATCTGCCAAGGTGGGAATACGGTATTTCTCAAAGTATGCCATTGCCTTTATGTATGCGTTTTCCATAAAGGAATTTCCCTTCTCTTCCACGTTCAACTTTTCCTCTGGCAGAATAACTTCTACTCCGAGAGGTTCTAACATTCGCTTAATTTCTCTGTATTTTCCCAAGTTTTGGGTTGCAAGTAGGATTTTCATTGAATAAAATATATTATCACGGGGTGTAGCTCAGGTGGTAGAGCGCTGGCTTTGGGAGCCAGAGGTCGCAGGTTCAAGTCCTGTCGCCCCGAGGGCCCGTAGCTCAGCTGGACAGAGCAAGGGATTTCTAATCCCTAGGTCGGGGGTTCGAGTCCCTCCGGGCCCGCTTGTTTTTATTCATGGCTTTGGCTTTTCCTCAGAGGTCTTTAAAACCTTCCCCGGTGTAAAGATAGACCTGCCCTTTCACGGAAATTCTAAGCTAAAAAGCAAAAGCCTTAGGGCTTTAGCCCAAGAGATTGCCGTTAGAATTCCCAACAACTCTACGGTGGTAGGTTGGTCTATGGGTGGCACCTTAGCTTTGCTTTTGGCTCTGCTCTTTCCCTTTAAGGTAAAAGCCCTACTTTTAATAGGTGCCACCGCATGCTTTCCTTGCCTTTGGGATAGGAAAAACCTAAAGGGCTTTTTGCTAAGGCTCAGGAAGGAAAGGGAGGAGTTTTTAAAGGAGTTCAGAGAGAGGGCATACCCAAAGCCTTTTGATGCAAGGGTGGAACTGGATGGAGCCCTTGAGCTTTTGGAGGATTACTTTTCCACAGACCTAAGAAGCTATATCCCTCATATAAATAAACCCGTTCTCTTACTTCATGGCACAGAGGACCCTATCGTTCCTCTCAGAGGTGCCCTTGAGCTTTACAATCTGAGCAGGAGGGCTAAATTAATAACCTTTGCTGGAGGACACTTCCCGGAAAATGAAGCTATTATCCTTAAGGTTTTCAAGGGCCTCAAGTACCTATGAGGATTGGGCTATTCCCCAAAGGCAGAGTGCGGAGATTTTAAAGCGCTTAGACACAATTGAGGGTTCGGTCCTTGATGTGGGTTGTGGCACAGGCTTTTGTAGTGAAGGTTTGGAAAAAGTGGTGGGTATTGACATATCTCAGAGCATGCTGAGGACGTACAGACAGAAAGGTTTTTTGGGTATTTGTGCTATGGCTGAGGCAATGCCCTTTAAGGACAAGAGCTTTGACTGTGTGGTAAGCAACTTTGCCCTGCACTGGACTTCCATAGACCAGAGCTTTAGGGAAATATTCCGGGTTTGCAGAAAGAAATTCCTCTGTGCCATGCCCGTTAAGGGAAGTCTTGAGCCTTTGGACTTCCCCTTCCTTTCTCCAGAGGATATCCTTGAAAGGCTTCGCCATCTTGGAGGAAAGCTGAGAAAGGTGGAGCTGAGAGAGTTGGAAATTCCCTTCAAAGGTTGGGACCTTTTAAGGTTCTTTCATTACACGGGTTCTTCTTACAATCCTTCAAAAGGGGATATTCTCAGAACCAAAAAGAGCGTTGAAAGACTCATCCTTTCCATTGACAATCCTAGCTTTTTGGTGTTATTCTTTTCCTGCGAGGTTCCGCAGTGAGGAGGGTAGCCATGACCTTTCTATCCTTGTTATTCTTGCTACTACTTTTTAGCATAGAAGGTTGTAAAGCGCAAAAAACGACCTCTTCTTCTGGGACTGCGCCACAACCTCAAGCGCAAGAGGTATCCGTTAGGTCTGGACTTCTGGCACAGTTTGAAAAGGAACTGACGGAACTTGTGGAAAGGGTCTCCCCATCTGTGGTAGCCATATACTCTACCCAAGAGGTTTCAAGGGGTTTTGGCGAGGATTTTCCTTTCTTCTTCCCATTCCAAATTCCACAGGAGAGGAGGTCCTTAGGCTCGGGTGTGATCATGGCCTATAAGAACGGAAAGTTTTACATCCTGACCAACAATCATGTGGTTCAAGGGGCAAAGAGAATAAGGGTAAGGTTTGACCCGCATACAGAAAAGGACGGAAGGCTGGTGGGAGGAGACCCCAAAACGGATGTGGCAGTGGTGGAGGTGGATGCTAAGGGCATAGAAAACCCTGAGGGTAGAGTGGCAAAGCTGGGAGATTCGGACAATTTGAAGGTGGGTCAGTTGGTGATCGCCATAGGAAACCCTTACGGTCTTGAAAGAACTGTGACCTTTGGAGTGATCTCCGCTCTGCGCAGGTCCATAGGGATAACCCAGTATGAGAGCTTTATTCAAACGGACGCACCCATAAACCCGGGCAACTCGGGAGGACCTCTAATAAACATAAAAGGTGAAGTTATAGGTATAAACACTGCCATAGTGGCGGAGGGTCAGGGTTTGGGCTTTGCCATACCCATAAACCTTGCCAAATGGGTGGCAGACCAGCTTATGGCTAAGGGTAGAGTGGTTAGAGGGTGGCTTGGTGTGGTTATTCAGGAGATCACGCCGGAGATCGCCGAAACCATAGGAGTGAAGGAGGGCATACTCGTAGCCCAGATCGCACCGGGTAGCCCTGCGGAGAAGGCTGGGCTCAAAGTTGGAGACATAATAGTCGCCGTTGACGGTGAAAAGGTCAGAGAGGTTAGGGATCTACAGTTTAAGATCATGAAAACACCCCCTGGTACTGAGGTAACCTTAACCATCATAAGGGGAGGAAAGGAACAGACCATTAAGGCAAAGGTGGGCGAAATGCCGGAGGAAGTTAGCTTTGGGAAACCACGGGAACAAGCGGGAGATCTGGGTCTGTTCCTCAGGGATCTATCGCCGGAGGAGGTAAGTAGGTTTGGAGTAAAGGGTGTCTTTGTGGAGGGTGTGGCACCCGGTAGTTTAGCCCAAAGGAGCGGTTTAAGGAGGGGAGACATAATCCTTGCGGTTAATAATGAGCCCGTGGAGAGTCTCTCTCAGTTTAATGAGAAGATAGACAGGGCAAGGAACGAGCAGAGGACGAGGGTGCTCCTTTTGATAAGGAGAGGCGGAAACAACCTATATGTAGTACTTTATTTGAGGTAAAGCGATGATTCCGGACAGCGAACAAGAACTTATAGCCCAATACTTAAAGAAGGTTTCAAAAATACCCCTCCTAAAGCCCGAGGAGGAAAAGGAGCTGGCAAGAAGGGCAAAGGAGGGAGACAAGGAGGCTTACAGAAAGCTAGTAGAATCAAACCTGCGTTTTGTTATAAGCATAGCAAAGCAGTATCTGGGTTATGGACTTCGTCTTTCAGAGTTGATAGCAGCGGGTAATTATGGGCTTATGGAAGCGGCAAAGAGGTTTGACCCCGACAAGGGTGTTAAGTTCATATCTTACGCAGTTTGGTGGATCAGGCAAGCTATAATGCAAGCCCTATCTCAACAGACTGGTGCGGTGCGCATACCTCTAAAACAGTCCCATCTGATCAATAAGATCAACAGTATATACAGCAAGCTATACAAGGAATACGAGAGGGAACCAACAGCGGAGGAGGTAGCAGAGGAATACACCAAGGAGATCTTGCAAAAGGAAATGGAAAGGGAACTGGGAAGGAGACCCACAGAGGAGGAAATCCAAAGGAGAATAGAAAAAGAGGGCTACAAGATTGATCCTGCGGAGGTGGAGAGGATTCTGCAAATATCCAAAATGCCCTTGTCCCTTGATGCACCCGTTGGAGAGGAGGAGGATACTTTCTTTGTGGATTTTCTCAGTAAGCATGGCACTGCCGATGTGGAAGAAAAGGTAATGAACGAAATTCTGAGCAAAGAAATAGAGGAAATGCTGGATAAACTGCCGGAAAAGGAAAGGCGAGTGATAGAGCTCAGGTTTGGATTGAGGGGAGAAGAGCCAAAAACATTGCGGGAGATAGGAGAGATATTAAACATTTCAAGGGAAAGGGTCAGGCAGTTGGAAACAAGGGCTCTAAGAAAACTAAGAAACATGGCAATAAAAAAACATCTAAAAGACTTTCTAAGCGGATGATCCCCTCTATCTTGCTTTTGGATAAGCCCAGGGGGCTTACCTCCTTTCAGTTGGTGGATACGGTTAAAAGGAAGTTTAAGCTGAACAAAGTAGGACATACTGGCACCTTAGACCCAATTGCCACGGGACTTTTAATCCTCTTACTTGAGGAGGCAACACGTTTTGCGGAGTTCTTTGTTAGACTTCCAAAAACTTACATCACAAAAATAGTTCTCGGTGCCATAACGGACACCTACGACGCGGAAGGAACCATCTTAGAAAGGAGGGATGTGAACGTATCCTGTGAGGATGTGGCAAAATTACTGCCCAATTTTACCGGCAGAATTCTCCAAAAGCCCCCACCCTACTCCGCAAAGAAAGTAGGGGGAGTTAGGGCTTACGAGTTGGCAAGAAAAGGTTTAGAAGTACCTCTAAAGCCCGTAGAGGTGGAGGTTTACAGTGCCAAGCTTTTGGAGTGCAACCTTCCACAGGTGGTCCTTGAATTTGAAGTTTCCGGAGGAACTTACATAAGAAGCTTGGCGCACGATATAGGTTTAGCCCTTAGATGCGGAGCCTATGTGTCGGAGCTAAGAAGAACAAAGATAGGAGACTTTAGCGTCAGTATGGCTCTCTCTTATGAGAGGCTAAACAGCCTTGAAGACCTCTGGGGCGTAATAATTCCCATATGGGAAGCTATGAGCTTTTTGCCGGCGGTCAGCTTGCGGACAAAAGAAGCCAGGCTTTTTAGAAACGGTGCAAAGATAAGGGCAGAGGCAAAGCACTATGGCTATGTTAGAGTCTTTTGGGATGAGGAGTTTCTTGGGGTAGGTCTATTGGAGGGCGGTTTTTTAAAGCCCTACAGGCTCATGCCTCTAAAGTAGTTTAAAAATCTCTCAAAAAGCGCCTTAACATCAAAACAGACTCTTTCTTGGCAAGTGTTTGGAAAACATGGGCTACATCTGAGGTTTAAGCTTATCTGAAAAACACTCTTTCCTATAGGTTTCCACACTACTGGGTCCGTAGGTCCATAGAAGATAAAAGTTGGCAAATCAAGGTAGGCAGAGAGGTGCGAAAGTCCGCTATCATTACCCACAAAAAACAGGGCAGACTTCAAAGCTTTGGCGATTTGCAAAGGTTGGTACATCTCCACAAAGTTCTTTACATGCGCCTTTAGCCACTGGTCTGCCTCTCCAACTAAGTACACACATTGGTAACCAAGCCCTGTGAGAAAGTTTTCAATCTCAAAAAACAACTCAATGGGTGGGTTTTTCTTTGGAGAACCGCTGGATGGATGCAAAACCACCTTTCCCCTAAAGGGTGAGTTTGGGTCTGCATCAAGGGGCAGTGTTTGGGAATAGTGAGAAGGAAGACCTAAGATTTTTAGATAGTATTCCAAAACCCACACCCTTTCATTTGGAAAGGGGTCTATTCCGTCAGTTCCGATTATTATCCTTTTGTCAAAGTCCTCCTTGGGCATTTCCGATAAAACTCTGTCTGCCCAACCCACCTCTTTGGCTATCTCAAAGTAATCGGTATTCCCTACTGTGGTTATGTGAAAGCCCTGCCCTTTGAAGATCTCTAAGATGGGGAAAGTGAGCAATGTATCTCCAAGCCCACCCCTTCTGTAGAGCAAAAGCTTCTTCAAACGTTTGTGTCTATTAGAAAAAGTGGCTGGTTGTATTCTACCGTCTCTCCGTTTTCTACAAGGATCTTTACCACCTTGCCCCTAACATCACTTTCTATCTCGTTCATCACCTTTAGGGCTTCTATTATGCACAGCACTTGACCGGGGGATACAATGTCGCCTACCTCCACGAAGGGAGGTGCTCCGGGAGAGGGTGCCCTGTAGAAGGTTCCCACCAGAGGGCTCCTAATCACGTGTAGCTTATTCTCTTCCAAATCTTCGGAGGGAGGAACCACCTCAATATGTTTTACCTCCCGTGGTGTTTCTACTTTGTGCACTAACTCCCTCTGATGGGTCTCTATCCTAAGCCTAAAATCTTGATGCTCTATCTCAAACAGTTTTATATCGCTGTTTTTTATAAGGTTTATAAGCTCCCTTATAAAATCTTTGTCCATCACTTGACCCTTTCTATGTAAGTGCCCGTCCTTGTATCCACCTTTATTATGTCCCCCTCTTCCACAAAGAATGGTACTTGCACCACCGCGCCGGTTTCCAACTTGGCGGGCTTAGAACCACCCGCAGCGGTATCTCCCTTAAAGGCGGGCTCCGTTTCCACCACCTTTAGTTCCACATGTCTTGGCAACTCTATACCTATGGGCTGACCCTTATATATAAACACTACAACCTCCATGCCCTCTTTCAGGAACTTTATTTCGTTTTCTATGTTCTTGGCGGGAACAGCAAGCATCTCGTAGGTGGTCTTGCTTACAAAGTAGTAATAATCACCGTCGTTGTATGAGTATTCCGCAAACACCTGCTCAAAGTCCGCCAGTTCTATGCTGTCGGAGGCCTTGTAGGTTATTTCAATCACATTGCCCGTGCTCATGTTCTTTGCCTTTACCCGCACAAAGGCTTGTCCTTTGCCCGGCTTCACGTGTTCATAGTCCAAAACTCTGTGGGGTTGTCCGTTATGCTCAATAAACATATCCCTCTGTATGCTGTTTATGTCTATCTTAACTCCCATGGCTTTATAATTTTACCACATGAGGAAGATAGAAATCACCGATGTATCCCTAAGAGATGGCATTCAGTCCCTCCTTGCCACAAGGGTAAGGACGGAGGATATGCTGGATATCGTTGAAATCCTTGATAAGTGCGGTTTTTACTCCTTAGAGGTTTGGGGTGGAGCCACCTTTGATGTGTGCTTGAGGTTTCTAAAGGAAGACCCTTGGGAAAGGCTCAGGAAGTTCAAAGAGAGGGCTAAAAACACTAAACTGGAAATGCTTTTGAGAGGTCAAAATTTGGTAGGCTACAGACACTATCCGGATGACGTGGTGGAAGCCTTTGTGAAAAAAGCTTACGACAATGGTATAGAAGTTTTTAGGATTTTTGATGCCCTTAACGATACCAGAAACCTAAGGAAGGCAATAGAAACTGCCAAGAAGGTGGGTGCCATTGTTAAGGGGGTTCTCTCTTATACCATAAGCCCTGTGCATACGGTGGAATACTATGTGGAGATAGCCCGGCAGTTGGTAGATATGGGCATAGACATAATATCCATAAAGGACCAGGCGGGGATTTTATCTCCAAAGGTCTCTTATGAACTTGTGAAAGCCCTGAAATCTGAATTTCCCAAATATCCGGTTCACCTTCATACCCAAACCAGTGCCAACTTGGCAGAGATGGCACAGCTGAAAGGCATAGAGGCTGGCGCAGACATGATAGACACTGCCTTTTACTCCCTCTCTTCCCAGACCTCCCACCCTGCGGGAGAGATCATGATATATGTGCTAAGGGAGTTTGGCTACCAAGTGGATGTGGATGAAAAGCTGTACCAAAAGGCTGGAGACCTATTTGTTCAAGTAAGGAAGAAATACAAAAAGTTTGATGTTTTGCCACCATACCCAGATGTGGGTGTTCTTTTGCATCAAATTCCGGGCGGTATGATCACCAATTTCATAAGCCAGCTTAGGGAACAGGGAATGGAAGAAAAACTCCCAGATGTTTTGGAGGAGGTGGTCCGGGTTCGGGAGGACCTTGGCTATCCACCTTTGGTAACGCCCACCAGCCAGATCGTGGGCTCTCAAGCCTTCCTGAATGTGCTCCATGGAGAAAGATACAAGGTTGTTACTAAGGAAGTCAAAGACTATGTGAAAGGTCTTTATGGCAGACCGCCCGCACCCATAAAGGAGGAGGTTCTAAGGAAGGTTTTGGGTGATGAGGAGCCTTTGTATCACATAAGACCCGCAGACCTTTTGGAGCCTGAGCTGGAAAGGATCAGAGAAGAAGCCATAAAGGCGGGAGCAAAGAGCGAAGAGGATGTGCTCTCTTATGCCCTCTTCCCATTGGTGGCAAAGGAGTTCTTTGAGTGGAGAGAAAAGGGAGAGCCTTACGTGCCCGAACTGGAGGAGAAGGAAGAAAAGAGGGAAAACATCCCGGTGGAGTTTGTAATCACCGTCCATGGAGAGCAGTACCATGTGCAGATAGCGGGAAGGGGTGAGCCCACCCAAGATGGAAGGACCTTCTTTATAAGGCTGGACGGCAGGTTAGAAGAGGTGCTACTTAAACCCGTCAGGGAGCTCAGCCCAACGGAGGTAGTTAGCGGAGACCTTTCAAGCCTTGGCACAGAGGTAAAACCCAAGAGGTCCAAGCCGGTAGCCTTGGGGGATGTGGCATCTCCCATATCGGGCAAAATAGTCAATATAAAGGTCAAGCCGGGGGATGAGGTGAAAGAGGGGGATGTGCTCTTTGTAGTTGAGGCTATGAAGATGGAGAACGAAGTGCATTCACCCATAAGTGGAGTTGTGGAGGAGGTTCTGGCACAGGTGGGCGAAACGGTCAATCCAGATGAGGTGGTTGTTAGGATCAAACCCAAAACATGAAGGTTTTCCTCTTGGAGGATGACACAGACCTTTTGGAGCTTTTAACCTACCATCTACAAAAGGAAGGCTTTGAGGTTGTTTCCTTTAGCAAGGGTGTTGAACTCTTGGAGAGGGTAAAGGAGGAAAGGCCAAACCTTTTTATATTGGATGTGATGGTACCCTCCTTGGATGGCTTTAAAGTGGCAAACATACTCAGGTCCTCTCCAGAAACTAAGGATGTTCCAATAATTTTTTTGACTGCCAAAACTGCGGAGGAGGACAAGCTAAAGGGTTTTGAGCTTGGGGCAGACGACTACATTACCAAACCCTTTTCCATAAAAGAGCTTTTGGCACGAATAAGGGCGGTTATGAGAAGGTACGGTGCCTTAAGGGAGGGTGGGATTGTAAGGCTTGGTAGTTTGACGGTGGATATGGAAAGGATGGAAGTAAGAAGGGGCAAAGAACCCATAAACCTAACAAAAACGGAGTTTGCCGTTTTGAAGACCCTTTTGGAAAACTATGGAAAGCCCGTAAGCAGGGAATATTTAGTGGAACATGTTCTAAAAAAGGAGGTCTATGATAGAACCATAGATGTTCATGTAAAAAACCTTAGGGAAAAGTTAGGAAAGGAGGGCGAGTGGATAAAGACTGTTAGGGGTGTGGGATATAAATTAGAAGAAGCATGAAATGGTTTATCCTTGCCTTCTTGAGTATATACCTCCTTATGAACCTCTATGTGTATCTTAGGTTAAGGCACAGGGCTATATTACCGGTCCTTGCTTTGGGCTTTTTCTCTCCCTTTTTGATGAGGTATGCGGACGCCAACTTCTCTCCTTCCCTTTCCTATATCATAGGTCTTGGCACCCTCCTCTACATGGGCTTTTTGCTATACTTGATTATATCTTTCCTCCTTTTGGACCTCTATTCTCTCTTTGTTAGGGCTATGCATTCCATCTTTGGGATAAACCCTCTACCAAGACCAAGCAAAAAGTTATCCATTGTCATAGCCCTTTCGCTTGCCCTTAGCCTGTCCGCTTACAGCTACTACGAAACCCTAAAGCCGGAGGTTTATCACTTTCATATAAAAACCGACAAGGTTTCACAGAGAATAAGGATCATGCATATCTCCGATGTCCATTTGGGACCTGTTATGGGGATGGACAAGATCAAACTTATAAAAGAGGTGTATGAAAAGTACAAGCCAGACCTTTTGGTATCTACGGGCGACTTGGTGGATGGAAACATGAAGAGAAAGGACGGACTGGCTCAAGCCCTAAGGGAAATGTCTCCGCCCTTGGGTAAGTTTGCGGTGCTTGGCAATCACGAGTACTATAGGGGTGTCCAGCAGGCTATAGAATTTACAGAGAGTGCAGGTTTTGTGCTACTCAGAGGTTCTTGGGTAGATTTGGGCTCCATTATTGTGGTAGGAGTGGATGACGACGACTGCCGGTTTTTTAATGCCTGCGTAGGACCTCTCAGCGAGTATGAGATCTTAAAAGACCTGCCAAAGGATAAGTTCATCCTTGTTTTAAAGCACAAGCCAAGGGTGGATAAAAGGGCGTTGGGACTCTTTGACCTTATGCTTGCGGGACACACCCACGGAGGGGTTTACTACCCTGTGGGAAAGTTTATCATTCCAAGACTATTTGATGCTAACGCAGGATGGGTAGAATTGGGAAAGGGAAGTGTCCTCTTTGTTAGCAAAGGTGTTGGCACAGGCGGTCCTCCCATGCGCTTTTTTGAACCACCAGATATGGCTATAATAGATATACAGTGAATAAGGTAGTCATAGTTGGAAGACCGAACGTAGGAAAATCCACCCTCTTTAACCGCCTGGTGGGAAAGAGGCTTAGCATAGTTCATGATATGCCCGGCATTACCCGGGACGCCTTGGAGGCAATCGTCCATTGGAAGGATAAAAGCTTTTGGGTGGTGGACACGGGAGGGCTTTTGGAGGACAAAGACTACATAGCCCAAGAGATCAGAAAAAGGGTTCAGGAGCTTCTAAACCAGGCGAGCGTGATCCTTTTTATGGTGGATGGAAAGGAAGGTATTACCCACGCGGACAGGGCAGTGGCGGAGCTCTTGTATCCATACAGGGAAAAGGTCTTCCTGGTGGTAAATAAGATGGATGTTAAAAAAGCAAAGGAGAACCTCTACGACTTTTACAGCTTGGGCTTTGAGAAGGTCTATCCTATATCCGCCCAGCATGGAAGAGGTGTGGGAGAACTGCTTGACGATGTGGTTAGTATGCTCCCGGAGGAGGAGGTTGCCCAAAGGGAAGGGCTGAGGCTTTCTTTTGTGGGCAGACCTAATGTGGGAAAGTCCTCTCTGGTGAATGCGGTGCTTGGTAGCGATAGAGTGATTGTCTCTCCAATACCGGGCACCACCCGGGATGCGGTGGAGGTCTATTTTGAATACAAAGGAAATCCACTGATCTTAGTGGATACTGCTGGCATAAGAAGACCGTCCAAGGTAGAGTACGGCGTTGAGTTCTTCTCGGTGGGAAGGTCCATAAAGGCTATAGAGATGTCCGATGTGGTTTGCTTGGTGGTAGACCTCTCGGAAGGTGTGGTTCATCAAGACCAAAGGATAGGAGGACTCATAGCAAGAAGATACAAAGGTTGTGTGATCGTAGGCAACAAGTTTGACCTGATAAACTCCACCGAAGAGGAAGTTAAAGAGTACTTGAGAAAAAGGCTAAGCTTTTTGGACTATGCACCCATTGTGCTGACCGTTGCCACAGAAGGTAAGGGAGTGAGAGAACTCTTAGACAACGTCCTATTGGTTTATCAAGATTACTGCAAACAGCACAAAACATCCTTTGTAAACCGATGCGTGGAGAAGGTTCTATCAGAAAAGGCACCGCCCGGCAGGATAAAAGTTTATTATGCATACCAAGAGAGCACAAAGCCACCTACTTTTGTGCTATACACCAACAACCCAGAAGAGTGGAAAAGCCACTACAAGAAGTTCTTTGAAAGAAGGTTGAGGGAATGCACTAACATAAAGCACGCACCCATTAGACTGATCCTGAGGTCTCGGGAAGAGTGATGAAAGTTTTCTTTGGTGGGAGCTTTGACCCGGTGCATCTGGGACACCTGCTCATAGCAAGGGACCTCTTGGAAGAGCTTAACATAGAAGAGCTTGTCTTTTTGCCCGCCTATCAATCACCGCTAAAGGAGCCTCACAGGGCAAGCCCGGAGGATAGGCTTGAGATGTTAAAGCTTGCAATTAAAGGGATGGAAAAATTTTCCATAAGCACACTGGAGTTAAACAGAAAGGGCGTATCCTACACGGTGGATACCGCCAGACAACTCTTCCAGGAGCTAAAAGAAAGACCCACCTTTTTGATAGGTGCAGACAGTGCCCTAACTTTGCATCTGTGGAAAGATCCCGACGAGCTGGTAAAGCTTGCCAAGTTCATAATAATAGACAGGGCTTCTAAGGGTAAGGAAGTGAAAACCTACTTCAAAGAGAGATTTCCACAGCTAAGGGAAGGTGAGGACTATCTCATTCTTAGCATAAGAAGGATTGATATATCCTCCACTGAGATAAGGCAGAGGATAAAAGAGGGAAAGAGCATAAGGTGGCTGGTGCCACAGGATGTGGAGGAGTATATTCTAAACAGGGAGCTTTATAGATGAGGGTGGGGTTCTACGGAGGAGTGGAAGGAGTAACGGGCAGTTGCTTTCTCTTAGAGGCAGATAACAAAAAGGTTTTGATTGATTGCGGGCTGTTTCAGGGTTTGGAAGAACACAAAAATTACGAACCCTTTCCCTTTAACCCGAGGGAAATTGACTATGTTGTGCTTACACACGCCCACATAGACCACTGCGGAAGAATACCCTTGCTCGTTAGGGAAGGTTTCAGAGGAAAAATTATCTCCACGGAAGCCACAAAGAGAATAGCCCTTTTGATGCTGTTGGATGCTGCAAAGGTGATGTATGAAAATTACAAGGTTCAGCTCAGAAAGCTACAACGTGTCGGCAAAGTTCCAAACCCTCCTCTCTACGAAGAGTACGATGTTTTAGAAGCTATTGAACTCTTCCGGATAACCCTACCTTACGACAAGGAGTTTAACATCACCAATAACCTGAAAATAACCCTCAAGGATGCAGGGCATATACTTGGTTCAGCTTTTGTGGAAGTAGAGGTATATGAGAACAAAAAGAGTAAAAGGCTTATCTTTTCTGGAGACCTTGGCAACAAAAACAAACCCATAGTTAGAGATCCTCAAAGACCATCAAAGGCGGACTATGTGTTTGTGGAAACCACCTACGGAGACAGAAACCACAAGAGCTTTGAAGAATCCAAAGAAGAGCTTTTGGATGCCATAAATTACGCCTTCAAGATGGGCGGTAACGTGATCATACCTTCTTATGCATTAGAAAGGGCTCAAGAGGTGCTATTCGTTCTGAGGGAATTTTATGAGATGGGAAAACTTCCCAAGTGTAAGATCTTTCTGGACAGCCCATTAGCCATAAGCTTAACCAACCTGTTTAAAAGCCATCCAGAGTTTTTTGATGAAGAGACCTACAGGATCTTTCTTGAGAGGGATCCGTTTAAACTTCCCAACCTCTACTACACAAGGGATGTGGAAGAGTCTAAAAGCATAAACTCTATAACCTCCGGTGCCATAATCATAGCGGGTTCTGGTATGCTGACCGGTGGAAGGATTCTATACCATCTTAAGTACAACCTTTGGCGACCTGAATGCGCTTTGGTTTTTGTGGGCTATCAACCCAAAGGCACCTTGGGAAGAAGGATCATAGAGGGGGAAAGCCCTGTCAGGATCTTCGGAGAAGAAATAGAGGTTAGGGCAAAGGTCTATACAATAAACGGCTTTTCCTCCCACACTGACCAAAAGGGACTGTTGGATTGGCTATCTTACACCCAAAATCCAAAGAAGGTCTTCCTGATCCACGGAGAAAGGGAAAAGATGACAATCTTTCAACAGAAGCTAAAAGAAAGCCTTGGCTTTGATGCGTACATACCCACATACGGGGAACTCTTGGAGCTTTAATATTTATCTCTATGGACTATACAGCACTTATAGATTACGGAATGGGAAATCTCAGAAGCGTAGAAAAGGCTCTGGAGTATGTGGGACTTAAAGTTATCAGAACATCAGATGCGGACGTGGTAAAAGGGGCAAGGGCGGTGGTATTGCCCGGTGTGGGTGCCTTCAGGGATGCAATGGAAAATTTGCACCGATTGAACCTCTACGGACCTATACTCTCCCACATAGAAAAGGGCAAACCCTTTTTGGGGATATGTCTTGGACTTCAGCTCCTTTTTGAAAGAAGCTTCGAGTTTGGAGAAGAAAAGGGTTTTGGTGTTTTGGAGGGAGAGGTAGTCTTGCTCCCACCGAAGGTAAAAATTCCACACATAGGTTGGAACCAACTGTGGAAGAAAAAGAACTCATCCCTGTTGGAGGGCATCAAAGATGGAGATTTTGTCTATTTTGTCCATTCCTACCGAGTGGTCCCAAAGAGGGCAGAGGTTATTCTGACCACCACCGACTACGGAGAGGAGTTTGTTTCTTCCGTAGAATATGAAAATATCTTTGCGGTGCAGTTTCACCCAGAAAAGAGCCAAAGGGTTGGGCTCAAGATCCTTCAAAATTGGGCTTTGGCAAAGGGGTTAATTTATAATTTCTGAGGAGGTGGTTGATAATGTCAAATAAGGCAATCTTTAACTTGCTTCTATTCTTGGTCCCTCTCTTTATCTTTTCATGCTCTACCACTGTGGCAGTGGGAGAAAGTCCAAGGTCAGAGGGCAGACCGCCCGGTTTGATAATAGCCTCTGATAAGGCCGTAGAAAACGGCAAAAAGCACCTTAGGAAAGGGAAATGCGATAAAGCTATACATGAGTTTAACAAAGCCCTGGCGAAAAATCCTAACAACTTTGAAGCCCTATACTGGTTGGGTGTGGCAGAGGGGATGTGCGGTTATTACTCCACAGCCTACGACAGGTTGATGTTGGCCCTAAGGTACTCTCCCAATAAGGGGTGGGAAGCAAGGGTAAATGCTACGATAGGGCTTGTATTGCTTCTGTCGGACAGGGACGAAGACGCCCAAATATACTTTGGTAGGGCAAGGATGATAGACCCAAGGAATGAGCTCGTGATCAGATACTACGAGTGGGAGCGGGAGATGAAAGGCAAAGGTAAAGGTAAAAAGGAAAAGTTCAGAAGGGAAGAGGGCTTTGAAGTGGTGTTAAGGTGGTTAGACTAAGCTTTCTGCATACTTTCTGCTAAGCTTAAACAGTTTGCTTGCCCTTTCTTTGTGCTTTTGCTTTTCTTCTTCCGACAGATTTGGGTCGTCAAGCATAAAGGACTCCACCTTTCCGCGCACATAAGCCCGGTAGCACTTAAAAAAGGGCAAAAACAGGTCAAACTCGGGGTCCTGACTCAGCCTTTTGTACTCCTCCTCATAAACTTTGGCTAAATCTTCCCTTCCGTTAAACTCCAACTCCATGGACAAAAAGCACATATCGTTTAGCACATCTCCGCACCTGAACCTTTCGTTAAACTCTATGCAGTCAAAGATGCAAATTCCCTCCTCCAAAAAGGCTACATGCTCCAGCCTTATGTCTCCATGTCCGTCCCTTATTCTTCCCTCCTTCATCCTCTTTTCAAAGAGAGGGGCGTACTTTTTGTAAAACTCTTCGGTGGCTGACTTTATAAAGTTATAATCCTGCTCCTCTATGGTTATTCCCACATACTTTTGGGTTTGCATGAAGTTTTCATCGGTGTTGAACTTCATAAGCTCAAGCCTTCCGAACTCATCCTTCCTTTCCGCCCTCTGGTGGAAGTCAAAGAGGTGCTTTGCCAACCTTCTGAGGTCTTCTTCTGTCAGTTTGTCCAAAAGATTTTTCATAAGCCTCTCCTCTGGAATCCTTCTCATCTTCACTGCATACTCTACCACTTCGCCCTCACCCTCCAAAAAGTACTCAGAGTTCACCTTGACCACCTCAAGAACGCCCACATAGACCCAAGGGCAGAGCCTCCTGTTGAGCTCCACTTCCCTAAGGCAATTCTCCCTTCTCTTTTCTAAGGTGGAATAGTCCAAAAAGCCAAAATTTACGGGCTTCTTTATCTTGTAGGCAAAGTCTTCTGTCAGTATTACCCAGCTGGCGTGGGTCTGCACCAACTCACCCTTCAACTTTTTAACAAGGGCATCTATCAGGTCTGTATTCACTGTGGGCACCTCCTACCAAGTCTTTTAAAGTTAGTTGGTGTCTTTTGAGGTAGTCCTCTATGCCTTCAAGGATTTTGAGGGGACTGAGTGGGTCAAAGAAGTTGGCGGTTCCCACCTGCACCGCAGACGCACCCGCCAGCATGTGCTGAAGGGCAGAATCCGTATCGTAGATGCCACCAACTCCTATGATGGGAACGGAAGTACCAAGGGCTTGATAGAGCTCCCAGACCATTCTAACCGCAATGGGCAGGATGGCTGGACCCGAGAGTCCACCCTTCACGGTGGATAGAACGGGGGTCCTTTTTTCCACATCTATTTTCATACCCAAAAGGGTATTTATGGCTACGAGCCCGTCCGCACCGTTATCCACGCAAACCTTGCCAAACAAAACCACATCTCCCGTGTTTGGAGACAGTTTAACAAGTACAGGCTTTTTTACCTTTCCCTTTATTTTACTTACCAACCTTCCCAAGACCTTTAGGTCATGCCCAAAGGCAAGCCCACCCTTTTTAACGTTGGGACAGGACACATTGAGCTCATAGGCTACTATTTTGTCCGCACTCTCCAAAGCCAAGCAAACCTCCAAGTATTCCTCCTCCGTCTCTCCAAAAACGTTGGCTATGAAGTGGGTGTCTATGTGCTCTATTTGGGGGTATATCTCCTTTAGAAAGGCTTCTACGCCCGGGTTTTGAAGTCCTATGGAGTTTAGCATACCGCAGGGAGTTTCTGCTATGCGTGGGGGTTCATTACCGATGCGTGGCTTTAGGGAAAGTCCCTTAGTTACCACCGCACCCAGCTTGGAGATGTCATAGAGCTTGAGGGCTTCCAACCCATAACCAAAGGTGCCCGACGCCACCCAAACGGGATTTTTAAAGGAAATACCAAAAAGGTTAACGCTCAGGTCCATTGGGCTTAAAATTATAATGCCATGCGTGTAGCCATAGTTGGTGCGACGGGTGAAGTGGGAAGGACCTTTTTAAAGGTGCTCGAAGAAAGAAACTTCCCGGTGGATGAGCTTTACCTTTATGCCTCCGAAAAATCGGAGGGTACCGAGCTAACCTTCAGGGGTGAGAAGTTCAAAGTAAGGGCGCTAAACAAAGAGACCTCCTTTAAGGGCATAGACATAGCCCTCTTTTCGGCAGGTTCTGCGGTGAGCAAAGAGTACGCTCCCCGCTTTGTCAAGGATGGTGCGATAGTTATAGATAACTCTTCCGCCTGGAGGTTAGACCCTGATGTGCCACTGGTTGTGCCGGAGGTAAACCCGGAGGATGTGGAAAATCACAAGGGCATAATTGCCAATCCCAACTGCTCTACCATACAGATGTTGGTAGCACTAAAGCCCATATACGACGCGGTGGGAATTTCTGCCATAGTGGTGGCAACCTATCAGTCGGTCTCCGGTGCGGGTGCCAAGGCAATAAGAGAACTAGAAGAACAAACAAGGGCTTGGTGCCGGGGTGAACAGATGGAGGTCAAAAATCTCCCGCGCAGGATCGCCTTCAACGTGATCCCACAGATAGATGTATTCACAGAAAACGGATACACCAAAGAAGAGATGAAGATGGTGAACGAAACAAGGAAAATATTGCACGACCCAAACATAAAGGTAAGTGCCACCACAGTGAGGGTTCCCGTCTTTTACGGACACTCGGAAGCAATTTCTGTAAAGCTAAACCGTCCACTGGAACCAGAATCCGCAATGGAGCTTTTAAGGAAGGCAAAGGGTGTGGTGCTGGTGGAAGAAGGTTATCCCACTCCAATAGATGTGGCGGGCAGGGATGAGGTCTTTGTGGGCAGGATAAGGAAGGACTTGGTTTTTGAGCCAGGGCTTTCTATGTGGGTGGTGGCGGACAACATAAGAAAGGGTGCAGCCACCAACGCAGTACAAATAGCGGAGCTTTTGATCCATGCTAAGGCTTAAAAGGTCTGCCCTTCAGAAGATGATCCTACAAGCGGAGAGGGATTATCCCTACGAAACCTGCGGACTGTTGCTGGGCAAATTCCAACAGGATGTGCGCATAGTCTTTGGTGCTTATGAGACACCCAACGCATATCCGGAGAGAAAGAACGATAGATACCAAATAGACCCAAAGGATTACCTTAAGGCAGAACAGAAGGCTAAGGAGTTTGGGCTTGAGATAGTAGGGGTCTATCACTCCCACCCAGACCATCCGGACAGACCCTCTGAATTTGACAGGGAAAGGGCCTTTGAGGGCTTTTCTTACATAATACTGTCTGTTAGCAAGGGTAAGGTAGTGTCCTATAGAAGTTGGGAGTTGATAGATGGAGAATTCAGAGAGGAACCCATTGACATATTCGGATGAGCTTATAAAAAACCTTAAATGGAACCAAGAGGGGCTACTGCCTGTAATAGCCCAGGATTATAGGACGGGCGAGATAAGGATGTTCGCCTGGGCTAACCAGCAGGCACTCCAGCTTACCTTGGAGACAGGCTATGCCCATTACTATTCCCGTTCAAGGAAGGAGATATGGAAAAAGGGAGAGACCTCTGGAGAGCTTCAAAGGGTTATAGAAGTCCGTGTTGATTGCGACGAGGATGTGTTGCTTTACATAGTGGAACAAAACCTAAACAGGGCATGCCACACGGGAGAAAGAAACTGCTTTTTTAGGAATATTCAAGGGAACAGAAAGCTCAGACCCTTGCCCTTTGAAACGCCAAGCAGGTTGGAGGAGGTTATAAAGGATAGGCTAGCCCGAAAGCCTAAAAATTCTTACACCGTCAGGCTCTTTTTGGAAGGGGAGGACAGAGTTTTACAAAAGTTTGGCGAGGAAGCCATAGAAACCCTCATAGCCCTCAAAAACTCCCAAAAGGATCAGATAGTTCTTGAAACCGCAGACCTCTTGTATTCCTTGATCCTTTCCCTTGTGGTAAAGGGTGTTGCGTGGCAGGAGGTTATGGAAGAGCTTGCAAAAAGGTTCAAGGAATGATAAAATGTATCTTTACCTCGTTCTCACCGTAAGGGTGAGGACCTAAACTTAGGCCAGGAGGTAGAAGATGGCAAAGAGATATTATGAGACCATAAGGCATTATGAGAGCGTAGTGGTCTTAAAACCCACCCTCTCAGAAGAAGAGGTAAACAGAAGGGTTCAGGAGATAAAAGACTTTATAACCAAAAAGGGCGGTGAGATTCTGAACGTCTTAGATTGGGGGCTAAAGCCTCTCGCTTACAGGATCAACAACTTTACCCACGGCAGATATTTCATCATTGAAATAAGATCCGAAAACACTGATCTGCCTAACGAATTGGATTTTTATTACAAGATCAATGATGACGTTATAAGGTGGCTCAACATAAAGCAAAAAGCGAAAAAAGAAGCAAGCCATGCTCAATAAGGTACTAATTATAGGAAACCTGGTGAGGGACCCTATAATAAACTATCTCCCTTCCGGAACGCAGGTGGTGGAGTTTTCCATAGCATACAACAGAAGGTTTAAAGTTAACGATGAATGGAGAGAAGAGACCCATTATTTTGATGTTAGGGCCTACGGCAGGTTGGCAGAAGATTTGGGTACAAGGCTCTCCAAAGGCTACATGGTAGTGATAGAGGGGAGTCTCCGTCAGGACCGCTGGGTTGACAAAGAAGGCAGGCCACAGAGCAAGGTGAGAATTGTAGCCAGTGCGGTCAGGATCATAAGGAAGCCAAAGGCGGAAGGACCTATAGAGGAGGAGGTCCTGCCGGAAGATACAGAAGTGGGCTTTGAAGAAAGGCCCTTTTCTTCAGAAGATGATGAACTACCCTTTTAAGGAGGTTGAAAAATGGAGATAAAAAAAGGTGCAAAAAAGACCTGTTATTTCTGTGAGAAGGGTAAAGATCCTTCTTACAAGGAGTATGAAGAGTTAGCAAAGTTTTTATCTGAAAGAGGCAAGATCATAGGCAGAAGGCAAACAGGCGTGTGTGCCAAGCATCAACGGATTCTGTCAAGGGAGATAAAGAGGGCAAGACAATTGGCACTACTACCTTATCTCATAACCTAAGGAGGTACAGGTATGAAGGTGGTGCTTATTAAAGATTTTGAGGGTTATGGTACTATAGGGACGGTGATAAATGTAAAAGACGGCTTTGCCAGAAACTACCTCATACCAAGGGGTATAGCCCTCCCTGCCACCGAATCCAACCTAAGGCATGTTCAAAGCATACTCTCTCAAAAGCAGAGGAAACTACAGAAGGAAAAAGAAAAAGCCCTTGCCTTGGCGAAGAAGTTGGAAGGCTTGGTGCTGGAGATCAAGCATCAGGTAGGCGAAAAAGGAAAACTTTATGGCTCAGTTACCAGTACGGAGATCGCCAAAGCTTTGGCAGAAAAGGGATTTGAAATAGACAGGAAGAAGATAATCCTTGCCAAACCAATAAGGGATGTGGGTATACACACAGTGTCCATAAGGCTACATCCCGAGGTGGAAGTTCAGATAAAAGTGGACGTGCAACCTCAAGAGTAGGTGTTATATTTATTAAGGCTATGAAGGAAGTTTCTTTAAAGAGCGGTAGGTCTTTTGCCCTTCAGGGCTGGCTAATTCCAATCCTTGGGCTTTTGCTCTCTGTGATTTTAGCATCCCTGCCATACGATAATGTCTTTTGGTATAAATCCGCCACGCTAGCCTACGGGCTTTCAGCCATTTCTTACCTTGCCTTTCTTTTCCTAAGAGAGCGCATTATCGGTAATGTGGCTACCGGCATACTCTTTTTGGGTCTTTTGTTGAATCTAACTGGTATGATCCGAAGGGGTTGGCAAACCTATGAAATGGGTGCCTTTCATCCACCGTGGTCTAACCTCTTCGAAGCCCTTACCTTTTGGAGTTTTATTGTGGGAGTGATATACCTGCTACTGGAAAGAAAATACGGTGTAAAGTTTTTGGGAGCTCTTATAACTCCGATTATCTTCGGTCTTTCTCTCTTTGCTATAACAAAGGCAAACACAGAGATAACGCCCTTAATGCCTGCGCTAAGAAGCTATTGGCTATACATCCATGTTATAACTGCCTTTGTGGGCTACGCGGGTTTTACCGTAGCCTTTGGGGGTGCAGTTCTTTATCTTTTGAAGGCTAAATACAACCTTAGCTTTTTACCATCTTTGGAAGTTTTAGACGAGCTTTCTTATAAGTCTGTGGTTATCGTTTTCCCTATATGGACAGCGTCTATAATTCTGGGAGCTGCTTGGGCTAACGAAGCGTGGGGTGGATACTGGAGCTGGGACCCAAAGGAGGTTTGGTCTCTGATCGTATGGCTCTTCTTTGGAGCATATCTTCATGCAAGGCAGATGCTGGGTTGGAAGGGCACAAAAACCGCCTGGATCCTTGTCTTTGGGTTTATAACCGTTCTAATATGCTTCTTTGCCATTAATCTATTCTTCCCTGGGCTTCATAGCTACGCCACCGATTAAGCCAGCTCTTGGGTGATTGTCATTGATTCCTTTTTTGCACTTTCAATAATGGATTTTACTATATCGGGGCTTGTTTTCAGTATCTTTGCGATCTTCTGTAAGATCTCAGGATTTTGGGTGTCCTCCAATAGTTCTACCAAAGAGAGGATAAAACCCAGCTCAGTGTTTTTTTTCTCAAAGGCTTCTACAATATCTTTGTCCAAACCCAGCTCAAGGGCTAAATTCTCTGGCCTTTGTCCAAATATCTCCTGAGAGAGAGAAAAGAGCCCCGCGGTATGAGCCTTTGCTTTTAAATTGGGGGAGTATATTTTTGCTAACTTTTCAGCTAAACAAGCCCTGTAAAGGGCCCTTTCCCAATGCCTTTTCTCATCTCCCTTTGCGAACATCTCGGAAATGGCAAGCACTATGGCAAACTTAACTATGTTATCGAAACCCAGATAAACAACAGCTTCCTCCAAACTGCTTAACTTTTTGGCCCTCGGAAAAAGGGCAGAGTTAGCAAACTTCAGAAGTTTATACGCTGCACCTACGTCTTTTTCAAGAACATTCACTATCCGTTTCATATCACCCTCTGTCAAGGCTTTATACAACTCCAATATAGTGCTTTTAAGGTAGGAAATTGTTCGTGTATCCTTTACAACAGTGGGTGGTGAAAGATAGGAACCTTGGAAATAGTCAAAGCCATAATCCTTTGCCCTTTTATAGTCTTCTTCTGTTTCTATGTTCTTTGCTATTACGCTTTTTTTCAAGTTCTTTAATATAGTTATAACCTCTTTTAACTCATCCAAATCGTAGGGACTGTTTTTAATGTCTATTTTTACAAAGTGGGCTTTGCCTAGCAAGGGTAGATAATCTATCCTTTCAAAGCCAAAATCATCTATGCAGAATTTGAAACCTCTTTTTAGTAAGAGTTCTATAGCATTGTAGGTTTGGGTAGTAATGTTTTTGTTTTCTACGAGTTCTATGCCTACATATTCTGGAGAGAGAAGGTCAAACATAGAGGCCTCTAAAAATATAGCTGGGACATTAACAAAAATGGTCTTTCCTTCGCCAACCCTGTAGGCACCCAACTCTACAAGCAAATCTACCGCTATGGTAGTAGCTTTTAGGGGGTCAATGTTTTTCGGATATTTACCAGTAGTAGCATCCTGAACGAAAACCTCCCAAAAGGCTACATTCCCCCTCTTGTCATAGATTGCCTGCTTGCTTAAAACATGCATATTTAGGAGTATAACCCAAAATTTTTAGAATAGTTCCCTATAAACTTCCTCCTTAGAAGGCTTTTCTTTTAGCGTTTTCAACTTGGAAGCGTAATACATAAGGGGTATGAGGACCAGAGTTAGGGTGGTGGAACCTATTGTGCCAAAGATCAGAGAGATAGCAAGCCCGTTGAAGATAGGGTCAAAGATGATCACAAAAGAGCCCACTATTATTGCCACTGCGGTGAGAATTATAGGTCTTGTTCTTATAACTCCCGCTTCAACTATCGCCCTATGCAACGGCACACCTTCCTTTATCTTTTCTTCCGCAAAATCCACCAACAGGATGGAGTTTCTGACTATTATACCCGCGAGGGCGATAAAACCTATCATAGATGTAGCAGTAAAGAAGGCACCCATTAGAAGGTGTCCGGGAATTATACCCACCAAGGTTAGTGGTATGGGTGCCATGATTATGCCTGGGATTTTAAAGTCTTTGAACCAACCCAGGATCAGCACATACATCACAAAAAGGGCAACACCAAAGGCAAGCCCAAGGTCCCTGAATACCTCAAGGGTTATATGCATCTCACCATCCCACTTTACGTATATACCGTCCTCTATAAGAGGCAGGCTCATCCAGAGCTCCTTAGGCGGACCGTAAGGTGTAGGAATGGAAAGCACATCCTTTCTAACGTCAAGAATACCATAGAAGGGAGCCTCCTCTCTTCCTGCCACATCTCCTATCACATAAACCACCCGCCTTAGGTTCTTGCGGTATATACTTTTGGGTGCATCCTGTTCTATGATTTCCACAAGCTCCGACACAGGAACAAGCTTGTCATTTTTGGTGGGAACTTTGAGGATCTTCAAAAGCTCCAGATTTCTGTAGTTTTCCTTCAGTTGAACTATTATGGGTGTATGCTCTGTGTCTGTGTTTTGAAGCAATCCCACTCGGTAGCCACTGAGCAAAGCAGTTAGGGTATTCACAAACTCCTCTTTAGACATGCCCACCAGCTTTAGCACATCATCCTTTGCCTTCAGTATGAGCATTTTGTGGGGGCTTTCAAGGTATATACCCTCGTCGGTTATGGAGGGGGATTTCTTGAATATATCCAAGACCTTCAGGGCGAATTCCTCTTGGCTCTTTAGGTCAGGACCATAGATTTCAGCCACTATAGGGGAGAGCACGGGAGGACCTGGTGGTACTTCCACCACAGCTACATACTTGGCACCGTATTGTTTGGCAATTTCATGGACTGCGGGTCTTATCTTTTTGGCAAAATCGTGGGACTGGTCCTTTCTTTCCTTCTTATCCACCAAATTCACCTGAATGTCTGCCATGTTGGAGCCTTGCCTTAGGTAGTAGTGTCTTACAAGTCCGTTGAAGTTGAAAGGAGAGGATGTTCCCACATAAATCTGATAGTCTTTAACTATGCTCTGCTTGGCTATGTAGTCCGCTATTGCCTTGGCGGTTTCCAAGGTCTTTTCCTTTGGAGTTCCTTCGGGCATGTCTATGACGATCTGCAGTTCGCTCTTGTTGTCGTAAGGTAGCATCTTAACTATCACCACCTTGGTGATCAGAAGTCCCACAGAGAGTGCCATTAGACCTAAGGTAAAGCCATAGAACATGTATCTTTTTGGCTTGCTAACCAGCAAGGGTGCCATAATGCGTGCGTAGAACTTCCAGAACTTAGTTTGCTTAATGTCTGTTTCGTGATGTTCCTTTTTGTCAAACTGATCCTTTAAAAAGATGTACGCTGCCCAGGGGGTGATTATGAAGGCAACCAAAAGGGAGAAGAACATGGCAACGGAGGCGTTTATGGGTATGGGTCTCATGTAGGGACCCATCAAACCACTGACAAAAGCCATGGGCATAAGCGCCGCAATGACCGTAAAGGTTGCCAGTATGGTGGGGTTTCCTACCTCATCCGTTGCCCTGACTATTGCCTCCCTTGGGTCCTTGGCAAGCTTTAGCTCAAACCATCGGTGTATGTTCTCCACTACCACTATGGCGTCATCTACCAAAATACCTATGGCAAAGATGAGGGCAAATAGAGTAACCCTGTTTAGGGTAAAACCAAGGGCTTCGCTTATAAAGAGGGCTATAGAGAGGGTAACGGGCACTGCAATACCCACCACTATAGCTTCTCTGATGCCGAGGGCGACAGCTATTAAGAGGATCACCGAAGCGGTTGCAATGAATAGCTTTTTAAGTAGCTCGTCGGACTTTTCTTTTGCAGTCTTTCCGTAGTTTCTTGTGATGGTTATGTTTAGGTCTTTGGGAAGGTGTTTACCCTTTAGGTGTTCCACCAACTTTATAACTTCGTTGGCCACATCTATAGCGTTCGTGCCCTTCCTTTTGGCAACTGCTATAGTTACCGCCGGATAAAGCTCTCCTGGCTTTACATCTTGATCTTTAGCGGACGGTCCAAAGCCCATCAGCACATAGTCCTTCACCTCAGAGGGACCATCCACCACGTCCGCCACATCTTTCAAATAGACGGGTCTTCCACCAAAGACGCCTACCAAGAGGTTTTCCACATCTTTTTTTGACTCAAAGAAGGTGCCCGTTCTAACCTTGTATTCGTAGTTTTGGCTCAAAAGGTTCCCGCTCTGCATCTGCACATTGGCAGACCTTAGCACCTGTGCCACATAGAGGGGTGATATTCTGTAGTGTTCCAGCCTTTGTGGGTCCAGGATTACCCTTACCTCTCTTGGTCTTCCCCCCACAAGGAACACATCCGCCACATTCTGGATCTTCTTTATCTCGTTTTCTATGCTTGCGGCGAGCCTTCTTAACTCATACCAATCGTAGTTTTTGCCCCAGAGGGTAAGGGTCAGAATAGGTACGTCGTCTATGGACTTGGGCTTTATCAGTGGAGGAAGGATTACACCCGGCGGAGCCAAATCCATTGCGGACATCATTTTGGTGTTTAGGTCCACCAGAGCCTTAACCGGGTCAGTACCCACATAGAACCGGGCGGTAACCACCGCCATTCCCTCTCCCGCGTAGGAGTATATGTATTCAATATCCTTGAGCTCCCAGAGCTTCTTCTCTAAGGGAACAACTACCCTTCTTTCCACCTCCTCAGGAGTTGCACCCGGGTAGGAGAGCATTATGTCTATCATGGGCACTACTATTTGGGGCTCCTCCTCCTTTGGTGTGGTTACTATGGCAAAGAGTCCAAGGGCTAAGGATACCAGTATGAGGATGGGGGTGAGCTTGGAGTCTATGAAATAGTGGGCTAACCTACCGGCGAGTCCGTACATTTTTAGCCTCCTACCTTACAACCTTCGCAGGCTTTTTCTGTGCCTTGGATTACCACCCTCTCACCTTCCTTTAGCCCACTGAGCACCTGAACCTTGTCTCCCAAGGTATCTCCAAGCCTTACAAACCTAAGTTCAAGGGTGTTGTCCTCCCTTACCACCCAAACGCCGGTGAAGTCAAAGCGTCTAACGATGGCAGATTGAGGAACTACAAGAGTGCTTTGATCCTCTGGTATTAGCACCCTTGCCAGCTTACCGCTGGAGAGCCCACTGGATGGAACTGAAAGCTTGACCCTAAAGGTCCTGGTGGCTGGGTCCACAGAGATACCAATTTCTACTACTCTTCCCTCAAGCACTTTCCCATCTATCTCCACCTTTAGGGAGCTTCCCACCTTAACTTTACCCAAAAACCTCTCGGGCAGATAGACCTCCGCCCTGTAGGGTGCCTTTTCTAAAATCAACATGGGCTGTCCTGGTACTGCCAAGTCTCCCACATCAACGTTCTTTTGGACCACACAGCCATCAAAGGGTGCGGTAAGGTTTGCGTAGGCTAAATTGGACGCAACCGCCGACTTTTGAGCCTTTAGTGCCTCTATGCCTGCCTTTGCTTGCTCCACCTGAGCTTTTGCAGATTCAAACTGGGCTTTAACCTGGTCAAACTCATGCTGGGTAATAGCGGACTGATTTAAGAGGGCAGAGTATCTTTCGTAGGTTTTCTTTACCGCTTCATACTGGGCAAGGGCAGACTCGTATGCCTTTTCTGCCTGTTTCCTTTGCTGTTCAATGGCATTGACCTGTGCCTGCACATCGGATGCATCTATGCTAACCAGAAGCCTCCCTGCCCTCACACACTCTCCCTCCTTAACATGCACTTTCAACACCCTGCCCATAATACGGGTAGAGACCTCAGCCCTCTGGTCTGCCACCACCTGCCCTATGTAGGGAGTTTCTACATAGTCCAGTTTTTCCACCGTGCCCACCGTTAGCCCATACACCACCTTGCTCTCTTTGGCGACTTCTTTTGTGGGAATCTTCTTAGAGAAAAAGCCACCAAGCCAAAGGATGCTCAAAAGGATCACCACCAAAAAGGCTATATACTTGATGTATCCTTTCATTTTTGTACCTCCTCAAGGATGGTTCCCATGCTGTGCTTTAGCCTTGCATAAGCCTTCCAGCAATCCACCAGAGCCTTCACCTCTTCCAACTTTGCCATATCCAACTCCGTTTGGGCATCCAGGACATCCACCATCCTTGCTAGACCGTTTCTGTATCTAACCCGCATTACTCTTAAAACTTCCTCGCTTGCCTTTATCCTCTCCCTCGCAGAGTTGAGGGCGCTGAGGGCTTTTTCGTAATCTGCCCTTGCCCGATCTACCTCAAAGGCGATGAGTTCCTCCATACCCTTTATCCTTTCTTCCAGTGCTTTTTTTCTTTCCAAGTGTGCTCTAGCTTTGTTTAAGGTGCTAAGCCCCGTATCAAAGCTCCAAGATATACCAAGCATGAGCATATAACCCTTTCCGTCCGCACCAAAGGGAAAGTCCTTTGAGTTCAGAGAGTAAAAGGCACCCGCATACACCTGAGGTAGGTTGTTGGAAAGTTCAAGGGTGTAGTATTCATCAAAGAGCTTAGCCCTATCATACATAGCCTTTAGGTCCTCTCTCCTTTGGAGGGCTGTTTCTTTGAGCCCCTTTAGTTCCACCGCCGGACACTCCTTTATATTTGCCACATCAAAGTCTCCAAGGGAAGTTCCCACCACCAACTCTAAAGCCTTCTTGGCGGTTTCGTAGTCCTTTTGAGACGCAAAGAGCCTTTCCCTTGCTTTTTCCACATACACCTTTGCCCTGAACACATCCGAAAGCAATGCCATTCCTACCTTATAGGTTTCCTCCGCGAGCCTTTGATGTTCCTGGGCACTTTCTAAAGCCTGCTTGGAAACATCAACAGCCATCTTGGCAAGAACTGCATCTCCGTAGGCTTCATAGACCTTCAGGGCTACATCCTCTTTCTTTCTTATGTTTTCCCTTTGTAGTATGGAGAGGTTCAGCTTTGCCAGCCTTTCCCCCGCTTGAATTTTCCCTCCAAGCCATATGGGGATTTCCAAGCCTATCTTTGTTTCAAAGTTGTTTATGGCGCTTGGGTTGTTGAGTTTGTTTGGATCAAAATCTTGTAGTGTTATGCGTTCCTGGTTGAGCCGACTCATGAAGGCATAGGCGGGTATGTCCGTTCTGGTAAAGTTCTCCTCAAGCTTTATGCGAGGGTAGTATGCTCCCCTTGCTGACTTTAGCTCCAGCTTACCTGCGGAGATTTCCCTTTGCATAGCCTTTATTTCCCTGTTGTTTTCCAGAGCCTTTTGGAGCACGTCCGATACACTTAGCTCCACCGCCCACCCGAAGCCAACCGTAAAGGCAAAAGCCCACAAGATCTTCATTATAAGAATATCATTATATTCTAATTTTCTCATTTTGCAACCCATAGAGAACCTCCTCAAGACGCATACCCCTTGAACCCTTAAAGAGAACCACCGCGGGCTTGTTCAAAAGCCCTAATAAAAAGCTTGCAAGGGCTTCCTTGTTCTCAAAATGCTCTGCTTTTCCACCGTGCCTTACGCACTCCTCCCACGCATATTTCATGTTAGGACCGTAAAACAAGCATAGGTCTATGCCAAGCTCCGCACAGAGCCTTCCCACCTCCCTATGAAATCTCTTAGACTCCCTGCCCAGTTCTAACATATCTCCAAGCACTGCTATTTTAAAACCTTTAAACCTACAAAGGGTCTGCAAAGCCTTGCGCATGGAGGGAGGGTTGGCGTTGTAAGCATCATCTATCACAAACCAGTTATCCATTTGGTAGGTTTTAAATCTTCCTTCCACCGCCTTGAAATCCCTCAGATAACCCACAAAGTTCTTCCAATCAAAGCCAAGGGCTTGTAAAACTGCAAAAGTGCAGAGGGCATTTTCCACTACTCCAAGGCTGGGAATGGGAATAAAAACCTCCACATCCAAAACCTTAAAGCGTACCCCTTCCGTGCTAAGGTCTATCTCCTTTGCGGACAGTTCTGAGCCTTCACCAAAGGTTATCTTTTTGGGCAAAAGGTAACAATGGGAAACCTCATTAGGGCAAACGCCCACATCCTCTTCCCCCATGTCCTTGAAGACCTCTCCGTTTCCCACCACCACATCGTCCAAACAGCCAAAGGTCTCCAGGTGCTCCTCCCCTATGGCGGTTATAACCCTTATGTGGGGTTTTATTAGCTCCACAAGCCTTGCCACATTTCCCTTTTGGCTTGCGCCCACTTCCACCACCCAAAACTGGCAATCTTCCTCAAAGTTTGCCACTGAAAGGGGCACTCCTATTTGGGAGTTAAAGTTTTTTGGTGTCTTACAGGTTTTTGCGATTTTTGAAAGTAAGAAAGCAACCATCTCCTTGGTGGTGGTTTTTCCTGCAGAACCCGCAATGGCTATGACCTTTCCTTTAAAGCTCTCCCTCTTTTTTCTTGCCAAGTCCCTCAAAAATTCAAGGCTGTCCTTTACCACTAAAGCAAACTTTCCCTCCGGCACTTTAACCTCCTTTTCTACCACTACCCCCACCGCACCCCTTTGGAAGGCTTCCTCCACAAAGTCGTGTCCGTCGTGCCTTGAACCCTTTAATGCCACAAAAAGGTCTCCCTCCTGGACTTCCTTACTGTTTATAACTACCCGTTTGTAGAACATCATTCTTAAAATCTAATCAACGTTGCACCCCAGGTTAGCCCTCCGCCCATGGCGGTCATGAGCACCAAATCTCCCCGCTTCAATCTTCCCTCCAAGTATGCCTCTGTTAGGGCTATGGGTATGGATGCGGCGCTTGTGTTTCCGTATTTGTGAATGTTTGAATAAACCTTCTCCATGCTTATGTTTAGTCTTTCTGCAAGGGCTTCCATGATCCTTATGTTCGCCTGATGGGGCACAAAAAGGTCTATCTGCTCCACGCTCAACCCTGCCTTCTGCAAAACCTCAAGGCACACCTCCTCCATACTCCTAACTGCCAGTTTAAAAAGCTCCCTCCCTTTCATGTTTATATAACCACACCTTTCTGCGTACAGGATCTCCCATGCATTCCCATCAGACCTCATAACAGAAGCCAAGATCTCACCCTCTCCTTCATTGGAAACAACCACTGCGCCCGCACCATCACCAAAGAGCACACAGGTGCTCCTGTCCTGCCAGTTAACAATGTCTGAGAGCTTTTCTGCACCCACCAAGAGAACCTTTTTTAGTCCATTTCCTTCTATTAGACCCTTTGCCACCTCCAAGCCATACAAAAAGCCACTGCACGCAGCGGATATATCAAAGGCAAAGCCCCTTTTGCATTCAAGTTTGCCCTGCAGTAAGCAAGCGGAAGCAGGAAAACCAAGCTCGGGTGTAATTGTGGCAAAGACTATAGCGTCTATGTCTTGGGGAGAGATCTTTGCCATATCCAGCGCCATCCTGCTTGCCTTTTCTGCCATGTCCAAAAGGCTTTCCTTTTTTGCGATCCTTCTCTCCTTTATACCCGTGCGCGTTACGATCCATTCATCAGATGTATCTACCATCTTCTCTAAATCAAAGTTAGTGAGCACATCCTCCGGCACATAGTAGCCCAATCCTTGCAGTGTAATGCCCATCAGATTTTTACTCCTTCTGGAGCCAATTTTATTAGATTTTCCCTTAGTTTTTCGTTAAAGCGATGGGTTAAAAACTCGTTGGCTACCCTTATGGCGTTCTTTATAGCCTTGGCGTTTGCCCTGCCGTGAGTTATTATGACGGGCTTTTTTGCACCCAAGAGGGGAATGCCCCCATACTCCGCAAAGTCCGCCTTCTTCTTAAAGTTGTTCAAAGCGGGCAACATCAACAAGGCACCAAGCCTTGCCAGAAGGCTCTTTTGAACCTCCTCCTTTATCATTTGAATAACTGCTAAACCGAGGCTTTCACTTGCCTTTAGCACCACATTGCCCACAAAACCATCACACACGATCACATCAAAGGTGCCCGCGTATATATCTCTACCTTCTGCGTTGCCCAAAAAGTTTAGCTTGGACATCTTTAGGAGGGGATAGGTTTCCTTCACCAGTTCATTGCCCTTACCCTCTTCCTCACCTATACTCAGGATGCCTACCCGCGGGTTTTTTATACTCAAAATCTCCTCCACATAGGTATGCCCTATTATGGCAAACTGCAGAAGATGTCTGGGTTTACAATCCACGTTGGCACCCACATCCAAAAGGACCGTTTTGCCCTTTGGATTTGGAAGTGGCACTCCTATGGTGGGCCTTTCCACCTCCTCCGCCGTACCTACCACAAACTTACCTACTGCTAGCACTGCACCCGTGTTGCCTGCAGACACAAGACCATCCGCCTCCCCCTCTCTTACCAGCATACCCGCCACATAAAGGGAAGAATTCTTCTTTTTAAGTACTACCGAGGGAGGTTCGTGCATTTCCACTTTTTCCTCCGCATGAACTATGGTCAGGGCTTCACTTTCCTTTACTCCCTCTTTACGTAGGATAATTTCTATTGCCTTTCTGTCTCCTACCAGGTAGGTGCTCAGACCAAGCTCTTTGTATGCTAAGATGCAACCCTTGACGATTTCCTCGGGGGCGTAATCTCCCCCCATACAATCCACTGCGATCTTAGGCATTTATCCTTATATTTTATTTAGAACCTGTTTGCCCTTGTAATAACCACAGTAGGGGCATACCCTGTGGGGCATAATCATTTCACCACAGTTAGGACACTCTGCTAGCGCCCTTACTTTTAGCTTTGCAAAAAAGTTTTGCGCCCTTCTTTGATCCCTTCTCCAGCTTGAAGTCCTTCTCTTCGGAACAGCCATCTAAAAACCTCCGTATGGTAGTTTGAAAAAGATATTATAATAAAATGCCATGGAATACGCTTTCTTTGAAGACCAAATAGTCCCCGTAGAGGAAGCAAAGATAAGTATAAAGACAAACTCTTTTCATTATGGCACCTGCGTTTTTGAGGGTATAAGGGCTTATTGGAACGAAGAGGAAGGTCAGCTCTATATCCTCTTTGCAAGGGAGCACTACCAGCGAATGATAGATAACTGCAGGGCAATGTTTATGGAGCTCAGATACACGGTGGATGACCTTATAAATATTACAAAGGAAATTCTTGTCAAAAGCCAAATAAGAGAGGATGTCTATATAAGACCTATCGCATACTTTAAAGACCTTGCCCTCACACCTAAGCTTACGGGCTTTACTCCTACCGTAGCCATATACCTGTACAGGTTTGGCAGATACTTGGATACCTCCAAAGGTGCAAGGGTTAAAGTTTCCTCTTGGCGTAGGAACGATGACAACTCCATTCCCTCCCGGTGGAAGGTTTCAGGCGCTTATGTGAACAGTGCATTGGCTAAGACGGAGGCTCTGCTTTCTGGATATGATGAAGCTATATTGCTAAATCAAAACGGCTTTGTGGCTGAAGGCTCTGGAGAAAACATATTCTTGGTTAGGAACAAGAAGCTCATTACACCCTCCTATTCGGAGCATATACTTGAGGGCATAACACGCGCTGCAGTTATAAAGCTGGCAAAGAACGAGCTTATGCTGGAAGTGGAGGAAAGACCTGTGGCAAGGAGTGAGCTTTACGTGGCCGACGAAATATTCCTAACGGGTACCGCCGCAGAGATCACCCCCGTGGTGGAGGTGGATGATCGTAAAATCAACGGTGGAGAGGTAGGACCTATCACAAGGGAACTTCAGGAGCTATACTTTAACGCAGTAAGAGGGAAGATAGAAAGATATAAGGGATGGCTAACGCCCGTTTATGAAAAGTAAAACCTACAGAGAGCTCAGAGAGAGGGCTTATGAATACCTAACTTTAAACCGATTCCCCAACACCAACGGCCACAGGGAAGCAAAGAGGTTTTTAAAAAACCTCCTTAGAGAAAAATCCATCCCCTTTTGGGAGGAGCACTTTAGTGTAGAAAAGCGTGTCCCTATTGGTGCCAGCTTGGAGGTGGAGGGAAGAAAGATTCAAGCTTTTCCTTTTGTGGGTAGCATAGGCGGAAGCTTTGAGGGATATTTGAAAGAAGATTTTATAGAGGGTGACATTGCACTGCAGACCGCCAAGGGTATAGATTGGAACGCTTTAAAGTCCAAGAACATAAAAGCAGTAGTTTGCTATCTAAAGGAGTTAGACCAGGTCTTTTATGGTATCACGGAGGAAGAGATGGCTGTTGTTTGCATCAAAAGGAGCGACCTTCCAAAGGTAAAGGACTTTTACATCAAGTTAAAGGTGGAGGTCCGAGAGGAGGAGCTAAAGCTCAGCAACCTTGTGTTTGAGCTGGGCAGAGGTCCGGTGGTTTATATAGTAGCCCACATGGACACAAAACCCAAAACCCAAGGTGCCATAGATAACGGCTTGGCATCTTTACTTTTGCCCTATCTTTACGAAGAACTGAGAGAGAATTACAACATTCCTTTCAAGCTCAGGTTTTTGATCACCGACGGAGAGGAGGTAGGCTTGGAGGGTTCCAAGTTTCATACATTAAAAAAGCCAAAGCACGCCTATTACTGTATAAACTTGGACGGCATAGGTTGGCAAAATCCTGCCATCCTTTACGAAGATAAAGAGGGCTATAATGATTATTGGTTGGCGGAGGCCTTCTACAGAAGTGCAAAGGAGATAGGTTTTGAGGTGGAGCTTAGGGCAGTTCCTTCTGCAAAGAGCGATCACATACCCTTCAAGAAGGTAGGGCTTAAAACCCTCTTCTTGAGTTCTCACCCACTCCCAATAAGGCATACTATGTGCGATAATTACGACGCGGTGGATTGGCATATTGCAAGGCTTTGGTTCTTTAGCATTGTAAATTTTTTGAGAAACCTCGGTAGGCTCTAGAAAACAAAAGCCAAAACCACCATATCCTCCAAGGCGTAAAAACCGTGCGGCTCTTGTCTTTCATAAAAGACATAATCTCCCTCTTTGAGTTCTACGGAGTTCTCTTCGGAACCTAAAAAGAACATTCCTCTTCCGGATAGAACCAATGTTATCACCCTATAAGGTGAAGTGTGTAGAGGGATTCTCTGACCTTCTTTCAGGCAGAAGAGTATGGAGCGCAAACCCTCTTGGTTAAGGAGAACCTTTTTTGTGGGCGACAGAGGAGAAAACTCCCTCTCTTGGGTAGATACCACCTGTGCCATGTTTTAACCTCCAAGCCTGAGTTTTATTGCGAAGAAAACGACCAAAAGGGAAAGAATGAGGTTCAAAAAGCCCAAAAACCTTGCCATGTAAAGGTTAAACCTCCTTTCGTAAGCTCTCTTTCCAAAATACAGATCATGGGCTAAAGAAACGCCAACCACACAAAAGAAGGCAAATAGCTTGTTCCAAAGGGTTTTAGTGTATGGATTTGAAAGGTCCAAAAGCTGAGAAAAGCCAAGAAGATAATGTATGTTTATCAAGCCGGTTATGAAAAGCCCTCCCAAGGATAAAAAGGTACCGTAAAAGCTAAGGCGCCTTCCCAAGGTTAAAAATAGCTCCTCTCTGTTTTTAAGTCCTCTCAACACAGGTGCTACAACGAAAACCAAAGCTAACATTCCCCCCACCCAGATGCAGGCAAAAAGCACATGAAGAAAGAGGGCTAACTCTTTGAAAGTGAGCATTTACCTATGATTATAGGCTAAACTTCCAAAAAGTTCAAGGGACCTCTCTTTCTCCTCGTCCAAAAAGTAGTCAATGCAGTGATAAAAGTAATCCTTTAGCTCATCCCTTGAGAAACCCTCCACCTTTACCCTTCCTTGTGCAAAATCCTCATAAAAGGCTTTTATGGACTTGAGGGCTAACTCCTCTATGAGCCTATCCAAAGAAGGGTCCGCATCCTTTCTCACCAAAAATAGGGCAAACACAAAGGGTAGACTATAAACCTTGTGCCACTCTTCCGCCAAGTCATAGACATATTCAAACTTGCCCAGCCTTTTCTCATATAATGCATCATCTCCTATTAGCAAAAGGGCATCCGCAGACTCTCTGCTTTCCACATACTCGGGCTTGAGCTTATAAACATCCTCTAAAAGGTGTTTGCATAATATCTTTGAAGTCAAGGAAGCGGGAGTAAGATACACCCTCTTTATCTCCAACATTGGTCTTTTTGAGAATAAAAGAACAGAGCAAACCCTTTGCTTGGAGGCTATGCACAGTCCTGACACAACTCTATATTGGGAGCGATTAAAAAGATACTCCACCGAGGAGACAATGCCCGCGTGAATTTTCCCATATCTAAGTAGAGAAACCAAATAGGACGGCTCCCCTTCCACAAGTTCAATCATTGGGTCCTCAAAGCGGTAAAACAGGGGTACAGTGTTGAGGTAAGACACCTTGCCTACTTTAAACATTAAAGCCTTTTTGATAGATCAATAAACTCGGAGAGTTTCCTTTGGGCTTTACCACTTTTTATGGAGTCCCTTGCCACCTCCAAGGCGGTTTTTAAATCATCAACCATACCAGAAACAAACACCCCAAAGGCGGAGTTCAAAAGAACCATATCAAGGGCGGGAGATGGTTCTCCCTTTAAAACGGACATAGCCACCTTTGCGCTTTCCTCCACAGATTTTACTTTTATGTAGTCTATAGGATAACGCCTAAAACCAAGCTCCTCCGGTGTAAATTCGTATACGCGTACCTCTCCACCACTTACCTCCGCCACGGTAGTAGGGGCGGATATAGAAACCTCGTCAATACCATCCTTCCCGTGCACCACCACCGCCCTTTTTACACCAAGCCTAAGCAAAACGTGGGCTACTTTTTCCACAAACTGGTCTGAAAAAACTCCCAAAAGTTGCCTTTTGGCACCCGCCGGATTGGATAGAGGACCTATAAGGTTGAAAAGGGACCTTATACCCACCTCCCTTCTGGGACCCACCACCCTCTTCATGGCAGGGTGGAAGAGGGGTGCGAACATAAAGCCTATGCCTATCTCCTCTATCATCCTCTTAACCTGCTCTGGTCCCAGGTCTATCTTTGCACCCAAAAACTCTAAAAGGTCCGCACTACCGCTTTTTGAAGAGACAGACCTATTGCCATGCTTTGCTACCCTTATACCCGCACCCGCCAACACAAAGGCGGTTATGGTGGATACATTGAAGGTATCCGAAAGATCTCCACCCGTTCCGCAAGTGTCCACCAGGTTATCCGGGTCCTCCACATTCACCTTAGTGGCTTTTTCTCTGAAAAAGCTCGCAGCGCCCTCCAACTCCTCTACCGTCTCCCCCTTCATCTTCATAGCCATTATGAAAGCACCTATCTGGGCGTCGGTAGCCCTCCCCTCTGTGATATCCTCAAGGCACTGAATTATCTCTCCTTTGGTCAGGTCCTTGAACTCAGAAAGCTTCTTTAGAAATTCCCTCAAGGTTAAAAGCCCCCAGCTATGGCGGGCACAATAGAGAGCACATCTCCGTCTTTCAGTTCTGTGTCTATACCCTTCAGGAACCTTATGTCCTCGTCGTTGAGGTAGATATTGACAAACTTTCTCAACTCTCCGTTCTCATCCAAAAGGCGCTCCTTAAAGCCCGGATAAAGGCTCTCCAGCTTTTCCACAGCCTCTCTGATGGTATGGGCTTCCACCTGCACTTCACCCTGTCCGTTTGTAAGCCTTCTAAGGGGTGTAGGAACTCTAACTATCACAGCCATGGCAAATATTATACTATAAGAGGCTATGGAACCAGTAGTAGAAGTGGAAAACCTCAACTTAATCATAGAAGGCAGGCACATTTTAAAGAATGTCTCCTTTAAGATTAATAGGGGCGAGATATTTACCATACTTGGTGGTAGCGGAAGCGGTAAAACTACAATCACCAAGTGCATAGTGGGGCTGTTAAAGCCCACCAGCGGAAGCATAAAGGTCTTTGGGAAAGACCTAACCCAAATAAATCCATTGGAGCTAAATGGTCTAAGGAAAGAGATCGGCTACGTTTTTCAGGGTGCAGCCCTTTTTGACAGTCTGAAAGTCTGGGAGAATGTGGTTTTTTATTACTTAGAACATTCTAACATGAAAGAAGAAGAACTAAAAGAAATAGCCCTCACTTACCTAAAGATGGTAGGTTTGGGAGAACATACCCTTGAGCTTTATCCCTCTGAACTCTCCGGCGGTATGAAAAAAAGGGTAGGAATAGCCCGGGCTATAGCTACACAACCCAAGCTGGTAATCTACGATGAGCCTACCTCCGGCTTAGACCCTATAACGAGCAGGTTAATAGACAACCTAATAAAAGAACTTAGAGACAAAACCTCATCCACTGCCCTGGTAGTCTCCCACGACATGGTCTCTGCCTTCACCATTTCAGACAGAATTATGATCCTAAGGGAAGGTGAGGTTGTTTTAATAGGCACACCACAGGAGGTTCTGGAAAGCCAAGACCCCTTTGTGAGGGAGTTTTTAAGAAGCGGGCTTGGAGAACTTCAAGCCATCAACAGAGGCTGAAGGAAACTCCTCCTCATAACTGGATAGTTATTGACAACACCCTTGGAAAAGAGAAACTGGAAGAGATGATTGCTACCGTTGTAAAAGGAAACTGCAGATGCCACCAAGTACAATTCCCACATTCTAAAAAACTCTTCTCCATACTTTTCTTTTACATAATCACCCACAGAGTAGAACCTTCTTAGCCACTCCTTAAGGGTAAAGTAGTAGTGAAGCCTCCAATCGTCTATGTCAATCAGGTTAAAGTCTAAGTGCCTTACTGCCCTTAGCACTTCCTCTATGGAAGGAAGGTAGCCACCGGGGAATATGTATTTTCTTATCCACCTGCTTTGCGAAGAAGGATGAACCTTCCCTATGGTGTGTAGCAAAAACAGTCCCCCATCTTCCATTATTTTTGACACCACCTCAAAGAACTTTCTGTGCCTTCCCTTACCCACATGTTCAAACATGCCAACGGAGACAACCTTGTTGAACTTTAAACCTAACTTGGGAAGGTCTTCATAATGCATCAGGTAAACCTCTACCCTACCTTCAAGTCCCTCCTGTTTTATCCTTTCCTTTACATACTCATACTGGTTTTTTGAAAGGGTTATTCCTACTGTAGTTATCGGATAAAGCTTGGCGGATTCAAGGATTATAGAACCCCACCCGCACCCAATGTCCAAAAGCCTGTCTCCTTCCGATAGTTGTAGCTTTTCGTATATGATCCTTCTTTTTTCCTCCTGCGCCTCCTCTAAGGTGCAATCGGGAGACTTAAAAAAAGCACAGGAGTATGTCATAGAACTGTCAAGCCAAAGACTGTAAAAGTCGTTCCCAAGGTCGTAGTGCCTTTGAACTTCCTTCTCTTCTACAAACTTCAACAGCCCTAATATTTTTAATAGGGATCTGAGTGGCATAAACCTTAACTTTTCTCCTCCATCCTTCAAATACTTCGTGCAACCGCGGAGGAACTTTTCCAAGTCTCCAATTATCTGAATGTTTCCTTTCATATAATGCTCACCAAAGCCCATCTCCGGGTCCTTGATTATATCCCTTATAACCTTTGGGTCCTTCACCACCACTTTGCACTTGCCCTCCCCAATAACCCTGCCATCGTAAAGCTCCACAGATAGACCACCTTCAACAAATTTTGCCAAATCTTTTACCAAGTTTTCTATCATTTTTCCACCCTCCGTGTTAGAATAAAATTTATGGTAAGAAAAGCAGTTTTGCCAGTGGCAGGGTGGGGAACGAGGTTCTTACCCGCTACCAAAGCTATGCCCAAGGAGATGTTCCCGATAATTGACAAGCCAGTGATCCAGTTCATAGTGGAGGAGTGCCTGCATGCGGGCGTAGAAAACATAATATTTGTTACAGGAAGACACAAAAGACCCATTGAACACTACTTTGATATAAACACAGACCTTGAAAAACACTTAGAACAGATGGGTAAAGAAGAACTTCTAAAAAACATAAGGGAAATTAGCAGGCTTACCAACCCAATCTACGTAAGGCAAAAGGAACAGTTAGGTCTTGGTCATGCGGTTCTTGTCTCTGAACCCGTAGTTGGAAACGAGCCTTTCATAGTGGCCCTGGGTGATGTGATTATTGAAGGCGAGAAAAACGTAATAAAACGCATGTTGGAAATATACGAAAGGTTTGGCAAAAGCGTAGTGGCAGTCTTTGAGGTAGATAGAAAGGATGTAAGCAAATACGGCATAGTGGATGGAAAGCTAATAGAGGAAGATATATACCTCATAGATGACCTTATAGAAAAGCCAAAAGAGGAGGAAGCACCCTCAAACCTTGCCATAGTCGGTAGATACCTTTTTACTCCAAAAATCTTTGAAAAACTAAAGATCACACCACCCGGCAAGGGGGGAGAGATACAGCTAACAGATGCCATAAGGCTTTTGCTTGAAGAAGAAGTGGTTTATGCCCTAAAGATAGACGCAAAGGTGTATGATACCGGAACACCCCTTGGATACCTCACCACCCTTGTGGAGTTTGCCTTAAAGAGAAGCGACATTCGGGATGAGTTTCTAAAATTTCTTGAAGGTGTGGTCAGTAGATATATCCAACAGACAGGTAAAGTTTGAACTTTTTTAAAAAGTCCCTTTCTCCGGGAAAGGCTAAATCTAATCTTATGGGTCCCACGGGTGTTTTTACGCCACCTCCAAAGCCAAAGCTATGTTTTATATCTCTTGGTAATCGGTTGGAAGATTCTCCCACCCCTCCCACATCATAGAAAGGTACAAAAACAAAGGAACCCTTCAACGGCACCTCCAACTCTACCCTACCAAAGACAAAAGATTTTCCACCCGTTGGACTTCCCACTTCCTCGTAAGAGTAGCCCCTTAGGTTGGTTAATCCACCCAAAAAATACCTGTCAAATATGGGCACCGAGCCCCAAGCGGAGCCTCCGGAGACCTTGAAGCTCAAGTTTAAGTTTGTGGTTATGGGAATGAAGTAAAAGGTGTTAAGTTCTACTTTTGTATAATTGAGATCTCCAGAAGCCTTTAAAAGGTTCAAGCTGTTGTAATGCACCCTACGAGGGTTGAAAATGTCGTCTTTGTACTCCCTCAAAAGAAATAAACCGTATTTATTAAGCCTTGCACTTGTCCCTAAGTATCGGTTATCAGAGATAGAAAAGAATGGACCAAAGGAGGTATATCTGGTTATCCTATAACCCATGCTGAGGGCAAAACCCTGAGTGTTTAAGGTAAATACTCTGCGTTCCTGATAGTCCTTAAAAACATTGCTTTTAAACCAAAGCTTTCGCGTAAAGAGGAAAGGATCTTCAAAATTTAAACTGTATGTTTCTCTTTTTTCACTACTTTTGTAGTTTAAGATGGAGGACAGACCTATACCAAATAGATTTTTTAAACCCAATGTTAGGTCCAAAATCAAACCTTCTTGAGAGTTATAACCCACTCCAAGGTCATAAAAACCTCTTTTGTCTTCTTGCAGTTTTATTAGCCGATGCACCTGCTTTTTATCCGTATCTATAAAGGTATCTATCTTTACACCAATAAAGAGATTGCTACTTATAAAGTTGTATAAGGTTTCGTCTAAAGTTTTCTCCGAGTAAAATTCTTCCCGAACTGTCATGTAAGAGAGTTCCCTATTGCTAGTGATTTTAGTGCCGTAGTAAAGGTCCAAGCCCGCTTTGTATCTAGGCCCCTCTGAAACTTTATAGGTGTATATGTAGTTTATGACATCCTCCTCTTCCTCCAACATAACCTCTGCCTCAAAGCTACCCTCCATATAACCATTGCCTTTAAGGTATTTTTCTATTCTTAAGTTCAACTGCTCTATCAAAGCCGAATCATAGATAGCTGGCAATTTCTTATTAACTTCTCTAAAAATTTTTGCTATATCTTTGTTGTTGCCAATATAGTTTATAGCCTTAAGTATTTGTTTTTTGCCCTTGTTTATATCAAAGGATACGTTTACTAATTTTTTGTCTTTATCAATGTTTGTTTTAATCTCTCCTTCTGCAAGTATATAGCCTTGTGCTTTTAATTGTTCTATCGTTTTTTCTACTTCTTTCTTTAACTCTTCCTCATCGTATGGCAGGGTTTGACCATTTACAATAGCATTGTATCTTTGACCTTCTTTAATGGAAAAGAATATTGTCTCTCCTTCTTGCTTGTATTCTACCTCTACATCAAAAAAACCCTTTGATTGATAGGCATTTACTATGCTTTCTTTAGCCTCTTCCAAGGAAAATATGTCTATTCCCTTTTGAGGAAGTCCTGAAATTTTCAACAGTTCCTGTGGACTAAAAAAGCTATTTCCCTCAAAAAAAGCTTGATATCTTGTCCCCTCATAGACATAAAAAACGGGATAGGCTAATTTTCCCTTACCTGATATTGCCTTTAGTGTGCTTATAGGATGGCTGAAAAGGTTTTTAATGCCCTCCGCCAAGGCGCCTATAAGCCTTAGGGGTCGCCTTTCAATGCTTGGGTCTGTGGGCAGAAGGACCCTCCAAAAGGGCTTTTCCATCTTAGCCCTTTGCAGTCCTTCATAGTAAACAAAGCTGTCCCAAAAGCCAAGGGATAAGTATATATCCTGCAGGTCAAAAACTTTCCTTGAAAGTTCTCCCTCCTTGGCTACCTTTCCTTTTATAATTCCCAAGCGTTCATCCAAAAAGCTTGGGTCTAAGCTGGAGCCCTTGTAAACTCCTCCACCGATGAAAAAAACATCTCCCTCCTTCACTTCTATCTCAATGGAAGCAAACCCAAGCTCGTCAATTTTTATATTTACCTTCGTCTTTGCCTCAATATAGCCCTTCTCTCTGTACAGCTCTTTAAGTTTATCCTCTAAGCTTTTAGGGTCCGTTTCCTTTAGAGGTGCGCCCTCATAGAGGGTCAAATAGTTCAAAATTTCATCCTTCCAAACCGCTACATTACCTTTTACTTTCACGCTTTTTAGTATTGGATACCTCTCCACTTTAATGGTTATTTGTCCATCCTTTTCCTCAACGGTTACATTTTTTACTTCATCCAAACTTTTAAGAATTTCCACGATTGTTTGGTAGTTTTCTTCACTAACCAAGCTCTCAAAGTTATTTTTTGGTAGAGGATAGTTGGAAAGGATAACTACCTCAGAAAAGGCAGTTATGGGTAAGAAAAGGCTAAGGGGAAAAAGCAATTGACTAAAAACTCTCATCGGGTTAAATTATACATTCAAGAATGAGAATAACGGGGGAGCTAAACAAGGCAGAGCTAAACATTGGAAAAAAGGGTGTTGGCTTTAATCCGTCATCCCAAGCGTCAAACTTTGAGGATGTTTTGAATTTAATAAAAGCTGCTGATATCTCTTTCAACCCGGCCATAACTCCTGAGGGTTCTTTGAAAGTTCAAGAGAAAGGGAAAGAAGCTCCAACGACTGGCAAGGGGCAAAAGAGCAACGACTTTCTAACTAACCTCTCAATCTTTGGCTTGTTTGCCTATGGACAGATTAAACAGATCTCTGAAGAAGAAAATGCAAAAGCATACAATGTTCTTAACGGAACTGATACAAACTTATCCACCGAAGAAAAGTTAAATGCTTTGCTGGTACAGCTTAAAAGCTTGAAAGAACAATCTCAAGACACAAATAATGAGCTTTTCCTAGTTAAACCCGAGGCTTCAAACATTAAAGTAAACATCGCACAGTTTTCTACCAAAATTTCTTATCAAACCTTAGAAAATCAAATTCTAACCAATTACCAGAAACTACAAAGCCCTTTGAACATTAACCAAACTAATGCTGGTAATGGTTTGAAAAATAGCGACGAACCTCAAACAGAAGAGTTTGCACAGGGATTTTTTGATGGTTCGGAACTTGAGCTTTATCCAAAGGAAGAGTATACAAAGGCAGACCTACGCAACAATCCTGCTACTATTTCCTTAAAGGTAGCTAAAAATGTTCTTGAGGATTTACCTCAAAGGGTTGAGAAATCTGAGTTATCGCCCATAGAAAAGAGCAAAAAAGAGGAAGAACATTCACACCTTTATAACATGGGAGTTTCTCCCCAAAGGTTTGAAGATAAGATAGAAAATGTCCAAGAGGTAAAAAATACAAAGCACTTCCACACTTTTCACGAGGCTAAGAGTTTGTATGTAAAGCTTGAGGAAGGAGACTTTAGAATAAGGGTAATTAAAGATGCCATAAGTGTTAAGGTGGATTTTAGGGGAGACTTTAGACCGCCCACTGTCCAAGAGGTGCAAAATCTAATAGAAAGTCTCTCTAAGGTAGGTTTTAGAATGGAGATGCTTAGTTTGAACGGTAAAAACTTGCAGTGGGAATTTAGACAGGGGCAAGAGGACAAAAGGGGAAGCAGGTCAAGGGAAGTAAACCTCTATCAAGTTAAGGATAGACAGGAGTTTAGTCTTTATTTATAAAGCCCCCGGAGGGGGAAGGTTTTAGAGTAGTGATTTTACCTTTTCTACCACTTCCTCGTAATTGGGCTCTTGGGTGATTTCTGGCACCAGTTGGATGTAGGCTATGTTTCCTTCCTTGTCTACCACAAAGACCGCCCTTGCCAGTATGCCCTTTAGTGCGCCTTCACAGATTAGAACGCCGTACTTTTCCATATCCCTATAACGGAAGTCGGAGGCTACGGTTATGTTGCCTATGTTGAAGCTCTCGCAAAACCTCTTTTGAGCAAAGGGTAGGTCCATAGATACCACAGTTACATCCACCCCAGACATACCACCCATAAGCTCGTTGAACTTTTTGGTCTCCGTCTCGCAAACGGGAGTATCCAAAGAGGGCACAGTTATGATCACTTGAACTACACCTTTGGCACCGCCAATAACCTTTTCCTGAAGGTCTTTGGTAACCACCACAGCCTCGGGTGCCTTCTGACCCACCTGCAAAGTGGGACCACAAAGGGCAACAGGATTGCCTTTTAAATTAACAGTTTGAGCCATGACACTTCCTCCTTTTTGGTTTTGTCTATATTTTAATGGCAAGTCAAGCCTTTAAAGGATGATAAAGCTCAGCTTTCTAAGAGGGCAAGGGCGTTTTTGAGCCTTTCTATGCCCTCCTTTATTGTATCCTCCGAAAGGCAGTAGGAAAGGCGCAGATAACCTTCCCTTCCGAAGGCAGAACCCGGAACTCCCGCCACTTTACCTTTCTCCAGCAAGAACTCCGCAAGGGCAAGGTCTGAACCCAGCTTAGAGGAATAGTAGCTTAGGTTTGGAAAGATGTAAAAGGCACCCTTTGGTTTTACCACAGAAATGTTGGGGATATCCTTAAGTAAGTTGTAAGCTAAATCCCTTCTTTTTTCAAAGGCAGAACGCATGGTTTGGACAAAGGTTTTGGCGTCGGGATTTTTTAGGGCCTCCAAGGCTCCATACTGGGCAAAGGTGGTGGCGTTGGATATGGTCTGGCTGTTTAGGTCCTCAATTACCTTGGCAAACCTCTCCGGACAGGCAACATAACCAACCCTCCAACCGGTCATAGAGTAGGTTTTTGAAAAGGCGTTCACTGTAAAGGTAATTTCTCGGACCTCCTTTGAAAGACTGGCGGGGCTAACAAACTTCTCTCCATCATAGACAAAGGCTTCGTAGCATTCATCGGAAATAATAAACACATTCTTTGAAAGACAGAGCTCCGCGATCTTTTTTATCTCTTCCTCGGGTACCACCGCACCTGTGGGGTTTGAGGGAGAGTTAAGCACCAAAGCCTTTGTCCTGTTGGTTATGTATGGTTCTATATCCTCCGCCCTCAGGATGAATCCATTTTCTTCTTTTAGTTTGATCTCTACGGGCTTTGCACCGCAGAGTAAAATTTGTTCGGGGTATGTTACCCAGTAGGGGGATGGCAGCAGGACCTCATCACCCTCGTCCAATATGGCACTGAAAACTAAGTAAAGAGCCATCTTGGCACCGGCTGTTACTACAATTTCAGAAGGTTTGTACTCAACGTTGTTCTCTTTTAGGAGCTTTTCTGCTAAGGCTTGTCTTAGGGGAGGTATTCCACCGGAGGGGCTGTACTTGGTTTTACCTTCCTTTAGGGCTTTTATACAGGCTTCCTTGATGAATTCGGGGGTATCAAAGTCTGGCTCTCCGGCGCCAAAACCGATCACATCAAGACCTTGACTTTTGAGCTGATTGACTTTAGCACTGAGGGCTAAGGTTGGGGCGGGCTTTATATGAGAGACCCTCCTTGAAAGCATGGCTTTTTTATTATAAACCTCCTTGACATTTTAAGTCCGTTAAAATAACTTTAAAAGCATTTAGAAAAGCAAAAGGAGGCAGTAAATGTACTATGTGGCAGAGGTTATAAACGAGGAGTGTTCAAAGTATAACTGTAAGCAGTGCACCCTTTTCTGCCCAGAGCCTAACACCCTGATGTATTCGGACGAAGAGCACCATGCTTATGTCAATACGGAGCGGTGTAAGGGCTGTGCTCTATGCGTTTATGTCTGTAGTACCCTTTTAAAGCGTAATGCCATCCGTATGGTTATGCCAGAGGTCCATGCGGGCAAATAAAACACCTTAGGAGGTAAATTATGGCGACTTTAGGTCCTTCAGGATTTTCACCATACCCAGTGGCGGTTTATGAGGGTGTGCTCAATCCACCACCAGGTAAAGCCCTCATGTTCAACGAGATAGTAGATGAAGAAATCGCTATGAGGGAAGCGGCAAAGGCTATGCTTACCCTGCCAAACGCTACCATATTCCCAGGTCCTCAGGTTTTGTATGCGTGGAACGAAGAGGCAAAGGAAAAGGCAAAGCTGGTTAGAAAGATGGCAGAGGTGCTAAACGCCAAGATCATTCCCATGTATGATTACAGGCCCAAGTATCCGAAGATTGATCCTGCGGTGGAGATCAACCCTAACCATCCCAACCTTACCATATGGCACAACAAAATCAAAGCCTGCATATTTGTGGGTGTGCATTGCCACTATGCTAACGTAGCATTAAAGATCATAAGGGCGGAAACGGACTGCTTTACCATAGCCATGTGCGGTATGGCAGGGCACGAGGATGCCATGATCACCCTGAGGGATCAACACATAGAGGAGATGGAAAAGTTTATAAAGATCGCAGAGGAAGTAAAGAGAGAGTTAGGAAAGTAGTTTCTTAAGGTTGTCAAGCAAAGTGGGGGGCTTTTCTACGCCCTCCTCCTTTAACTCCTTTGCCAGTTCTGTTAAAAGTTTCTTTAGCTTTCCGCTTGGGTTTTTTGGTACCTCAATGCGGAAGGTGATAACAAGGTTTCCTTCTGCAGAAAAGCCCATACCGGGAATGGTTTTAGTGGAACCGCACTCGGTTCCCGGTTGAATGAAAATCTCCAATTCTTCACCCTTGAGGGTTTTTATTTTGGTGGTTCCGCCCAAAACCGCCAGAGGGAAGGATATTAGCTTTTCTGTGTGTAAATCCTTGCCCACCTTTTTAAAGATGGGATGGGGTTTTAGGGAGATTCTCAGATAAAGATCTCCGGGTTCTCCGCCCCTTTCTCCTTGATGTCCCATGCCTATCACCTTTAGAACATCCCCTTCGTCAGTGCCCGGTGGGATGTTTACCTTAACGGTGCTGTGCTTGGCTACCCTACCCCTGCCTGCACAGACGGGACAGGGATTTTTTACTATGTAGCCCCTACCTTTGCATACAGAACACGGTCTTGGAAAGCTAAAGATTCCGCTTACCCTCCTACCCGTTCCCTCGCAGGCTGAACAGGGCTCCTTTACCAACTCACCCACATAACCCTTGGCACCACATTGAGGACAATCTATCCATCTTTCGTACTCTACGAGCTTTTCAGTGCCGAGGTATGCCTCCTCCAGGCTAAGCTCAAGCCGGAGTCTTATGTCTTGTCCCCTCTTTGGCTTTGGTGTTCTTCTCATACCCTGCCAGATGCTCTCCAAAAATTCCTGTATATACTCCATAAAATCCCTGTAGCCCTTTTCATCTCCACTTTTCAGCAGTTGGTCATACTGCCGTCTCTTTTCTTCGTCCGAAAGGACATAGTACGCTTCGTTAATCTCTTTGAACTTTTCCTCCGCCTTGGGGTCCGGGTTAACGTCCGGATGCCACTCCTTTGCAAGCCTTCTGTAGGCTTTTTTGATTTCCTCTTTGCTTGCGTTTCTATCTACGCCCAAAATCTGATAGTAATCTTTAAGGGCCATAAGTGAATATTCTAAGCCTTTATGTGCTATGATAACTGATTGAATGGAACATTTGATTTGGGTAGTTAAACGGCTGAGGAACTATTATCTTTACATACTCTTAGCCCTCTTTGGGGTGCTTTTGGAATCGGTTAGCACTGCGGGCATAAGTCTTATGGTAAAGAAGTTGGTGGATGAGGGTATGCTACTACGAAGCTGGGAGGGATTGACCTTTGGGACCCTTCTTCTTCTTGGGCTTGCCCTTGCTCAGCAGTTAGGAAGCTTCCTCGTGTCTTACTATACCAACGCCTACGCAGAAAAGGAGGCAAAGGAATTAAGAAGGCTGGTTTTTGAAAAGCTTCTGAGGTCCTCCTTTTTGTCTGTAAGGGGCTACTCCCTCGCAGAATACACCACGCGAGTTCTTTCGGACCTAAAGCTCTACAGGGACCTAATAGGCTCCTCTGTGGTAAAGCTGGTTAGGGACCCGGCTACTGTCCTTTTGCTCTTTGGTGTGCTCTTATACAGGGATTGGAAGCTGACCCTCACCTTGCTTGCACTTTTGCCCATTATAGCCCTCTCGGTGGAGTACTTTGGAAGAAAAAAGGGAAAACATCTCAGGAGGTCCCAAGAATCTTTGGAAAAGCTCGTGAACAAGCTTGGGGATGTGTTTAGAGGTTATGAAAGCATAAAGACCTTGCCCGCCCAAGAATTACTCTTTGGTTGGTTCAGAGACATAAACGAAAAAGCCTACAGGGCAGGGTTGAGGATGGCATTGTATTCATCTTTTAACTCCGCTTTTAACTATAGCGTGGGCTATTTGGCAACCGCCCTTCTTTTGTTTTACGGTGGTTTAAAGGTCCTTGAGGGAAGTTTGACCTTTGGGGAGCTCCTGTCTTACCTTACCGCCCTTATGCTAATTCAAATGCCATTGGTGGAAACCCAAAAGGGAATAGTGGAGGTAAAGGCAGGTCTGCCGGTAGTCCAAAGGCTCAGGCAAGTGTTAGAACTTGAGGAGGAGATGGAAAAGGGAGTGGAGTTTGTTGGTCTGAAAGAGGGTATAAACGTCCAAAGGCTAAGCGTATCTATTGATGGGAGGGATATTTTAAAGGGAGTTAGTTTTTCCATAAGAAAGGGGGAGAGGGTGGCGGTGATGGGTAGCACGGGCAGTGGCAAGAGCACACTGCTTAGGGTTCTCTGCGGTTTTGTGCCCTACGAGGGACAAGTCTATTACGATGAGAAAGAGCTCAGGGAAATTAACCTTAGCACACTGCGTTCTAAGATCGCCTATCTTTCTCAGGAGAGCTTTGTCCTTTCGGGAACGGTCAGGGAGAACCTCCTTATTGCCAATCCCAACGCAACGGAGGAGGAGATGTGGGAAGCCCTCCGTCTCTCCGCGTGCCACTTTGTGGAAAGCCTTGATGAGGTAGTGGATAAGGAAAGTCGTATGCTCTCGGGTGGAGAAAGCCAAAGGCTGGCGTTGGCAAGGCTCTTTTTGAAAAAGCCCGAAGTCCTCCTTTTGGATGAGGCAACCTCCGCCCTGGATGCCCAAACGGAAAGCTTTGTGCTGAAAAATCTCTTTGAAAAATTTCCCGATACCACCTTCATTGTGGTAGCCCACCGCTTTTCTAACATACTAGCCTGCCAAAGGGCTTTGGTTTTGAAAGATGGTGAGATTATCTTTGACGGCGAGCCCAAGAGGGCTATTGAGGTTTTTCTTTCAGAGGACCTCCAGGTAGATGCCTTTTAAGTACAGTGTGTTTGGCATCTGGAGGATCCAAGGATGGTCTAAGTCCTGAAAGCTTTCACCCACCACCCGCACCTGCTTTTTAACATCCTTGCAGGCTTCCAATATAACAGATAAAAGATGTTCCCTTTGAATATGGAAGGAGCAGGAGTATATGGCAAGGTATCCTCCCGGCTTGGTGATCTGGAGCCCTCTAATGCAGAGTTCCTTGTAGCCTCTCATGGCGTTTTCCACCGTAGCCCTTGTCCGGGCAAAGGACGGTGGGTCTATGACAACCACGTCAAACTTTTCTCCAGCCTTTTGGAGCTTTCTCAAAAAGTGAAAGGCATTGTCCTCCACCCACTCGATGCTATCAATCTGATTTAGCTTGGCGTTCTCCTTTGCCAAGTTTAAGGCCCTTTCGGAAAGGTCCACCGCGATCACCTTGCTGGCACCCTTCTTTTTCATGCTTAGGGCAAAGCCACCCGTATGACAAAATACATCCAAACAAACATCTCCGGGTTTCACCAAGTCCCTTATCATCTTTCTTGCCCTTCTTTGGTCCAAGTAAAAGCCCGTCTTTTGTCCCTTTATCACATCCACAAAGAACTCCAGATCCTCCTCCCATATCTTTATGCGTTCGGGCACCTCTCCATAAAGTACACCCTCCTCCGCAGAAAAGCCCTCTATGTTCATGGCGTAATTGCTCACCCGCAGGTATATACCCTTTGGCTGTAGAACCTCCACGAGGGCTTCTTTAACCCAATCGGTCAGTTTCCACATGCCATAGGTGGTGACCTCCATCACCGCGTACTCGTCATAGACATCCACTATGAGCCCCGGCAGAAAGTCTCCCTCCGAATGGACAAGCCGGTAGGCGTTGCTTTTCAGGTGAAGCCGTTTCCTGTACTCAAGGGCAGACTTTATTCGTTCTTTTATGAGTTCCTTGCTCGGCACTTCATCTTCTTTGAAAGAGAGAAATCTGACCATTATCTTGGTGTTTGGGTTTATGTATCCGTAGCCTAAAAATTTCTTTTTTGAGTCTAGCACCTTTACCAGGTCTCCCGGCTCTGGACTACCTTTTATTTCTTCAATCTCTAAGTTATAGACCCACTGAAAGTACGCCTTTATCTTCTTTTCTACTCCGGGTCTGAGTCTTACTTCAATCATACTTTACAAGCATTCTCTTGGCTACTTCCCTTGCCTTCTCTTTGCCTTCCAGCTTTTCCAAGAGCTTTAGACCAAACTCTAGGGCGGTGCCCGGTCCCTGACTGGTTATAACTCTTTCATCCTCCACCACAGGCATATCTACAAAGACTGCTGGCTTTATTTCCTCCACAAGGGTAGGATAGACGGTTGCCTTCTTACCCTCCAAAATTCCAAACTTTGCCAGGGCGGTGGGTGCGGCGCATATGGCGGAGATGTACTTGCCCTTCTCCTCCATTGCCTTCACAAGCCTTTCTACCCTTGGGTCATGCTTTAGCTTTTCCACTCCGCCCGCACCACCCGGAAGTATCACCATATCAAGTTCGTCTGGGTTTAACTCATCCACGCTAACATCGGGCACGATCTTTACATTTCTGGCACTTGGAACGGGATCCTTTGTTAGCCCTGCGATAATCACCTCTACTCCACCCCTTCTTAGCACATCAATGGGTGCAACCGCTTCCACTTCTTCAAAGCCCTCAGCCAACAAAATGGCTACCTTCTTTGCCATGGCAAAACCTCCTTACTTAATAATTTCTTTTTCTCTGACCCTTGGGTCAATGTACGCCAGCAGTAAGTCCGCCAAAAGGTTCCCTATAAGTAGCATTATAGTACCAATGTACAGCCCACCCATCACCAAAAAGAGGTCCGTAGAAAGCACCGCATCAAGCATCAAAGAGCCAAGCCCAGGCCAGCCCACGATGATCTCCACCAGCGCAGCACCCGAAAGAAGTCCCGCTATCTCGTAGCCTATCAGCGTAGTAAAAGGGTTCATAGCATTCTTTAAGATATGCCTTGTAAAAGCCCAACCCTTGAGCCCTTTGGACCTGAGAAGTTGCACCATGGGAGAGTTTAAAACCTCTATGACGGAGCTTCTCATGAGCCTTATAAGCCCCGCGGAGGATATCAAAGTCAGCGTGACTACGCCCACCACCAAACTTTGCCATCCACCCAACTGGAAAAAGCCACTTTTGGACAAAAACAGCAACAGCAAAAAGGCTAAGAAAAAGGATGGAAAGGACATAAAAACGTAGGAAAAGAGCCTTATGGCTTTGTCTGTCAGGCTTCCCTCTTTCATGCCCGCCAAAAAGCCCAAGGGAACCGCCAAAAGCCAAGACAACAAGGCAGAGGGAACCGTCAGAAGGAGGGTGTTTCCGATTCTCTCCTTTATTAGGTCTAACACGGGTGCGTTGTACTGGAGGGAGATGCCAAGGTCAAAGACCAAGGCAGACTTTAGCCACTTGAGATATTGAATAAGCAAAGGCTGGTCTAAGCCATACTGTTTTCTGAGAAGCTCTATGGTCTGGGGTGATACCTGAGGGTTTAGCTTTAGCTGGGCAAAGGGGTCCGTGGGCGAGAGCTTTATGATCAAAAAGGAAATAAAGGTTACCCCAAGCAGTGTTAAAAAACCCTGAACCAACCGAACGATAATAAACCTAGCCATCAGAAGTAGTTGGCTACGAAGAAGGGAGTGCTCTCAAAGTATCTGTCTATCTCTCCCTTATGCTTTTCCTTCACATACCTAACGAGCTTGTAGTCGTCCCACAGACCTATGATAGGGATGAAATCCGGGATTGAATCCCTTGGTTCCACAAAGTATAGAAGTGCGGATATCATATCTTTCCTTGCGTCTTCTTTCAGAGGAAAATCTTCGTCCAGAAGAATCCTTAGCAACAGCTTAACATCAAGGATGAGGTTTCTAACATGCTCCATGGTGGGAGGAGTTTTTTCTAACTTTCTCTCCACCAAAGCTTTAAGTTCAAGGATGTCTATATCCCTGTAGTACTTTTTAAGCTTCTCCTCCATCTGAACCTTCCCTAATGGATTTAGCTATCCGCCCATACAAAATCCACATAGGGTAATGTGTGGGAACATGTATGAATTATAACATACTCTGCAAAACTACAGCTCACTAAAAGAGCTCTTCCAAAAGGCTGTTGATTACCAAGTAGCCCTCCTCCGGTTTGACCTCTAAGACAAACTCCTTGATAAAGGGAATGATTACCTTTCCATCGTTTATCTCCAAATATACCCTGTCTTTATCTGAGGACAGCCTATCAACCCTTCCCAATACTTTCCCTTCTTGACTTCTTACCTCTAAACCCTCCAGTTCGAAAAAGTAGTATTCATCCTTCTTTCTCTTGGGAAGGTTCTCCTTTGGCAAAAAGACCTTCGCACCCAAAAAACGGGTAGCATCCTCCTGACTTTGCACAGCCTTTAACTTTATAAGCACCCACTTTTCTCCATGTGGTCTGAGCTTTTCCAACTCAAAGGGCACATAATCTCCTCCCCTTTTTTTGAAATAGACTTTCTTTATCCTCTTCCACTCCTTTGGAGGAAGGTATGCGAGCACCTTTAGCTCCTGATTCAACCCGTAGGTGTCTGCAATCTTGCCAATAACCACAAAATCCTCCATTTTTTAAGTTTAATTTAGCCCTTCTCCTTCAGAATTTTCAAGATGCACCTTTCTAAAGCACAAACTCCGTGAGAGTGGCAAAAAATGCACCTTTCCTTTGCATACCTTTTGGCGAGCTTTACCATATTATGCCCACTCATAGAGGTAAAAACGATCACCCAATCTGCACAAGCCAAAGCACTGTCTATGTTCTGCTGGGTCTCTTGATTTATGAACTTAAGGCTGATGTTATATTTCTTTGCAATCTGTTCTACCCTTGCCTTTAGCCTGTCGTGTCCTCCAAGCACAACTACCCTCATTTCAACCTCCTATATTGAGATTTGATTTCAATTTTAATAAGCTTGGCGAAGAGGCGAGTATGATAAATATCAAGGACACCCTTTTTCTGTGTAAAAAGTTGTGTTATAATGCTACATACCTTTTAAGGGAAGTAGAGGGTTCCACTTGGGACCCTTGTTCAACTTGGCAACTGAATATGGGTTAGTGTGCCCTTTCGGTGGCTGTTTCAATTTTGAGAGGGTTAAGGTTTTTATTTTCAGGCTTTTTGGGAGGCAGTATCACCGTAAAGCCGTAATTATGTAATGCCGTAATACCGTAATTATGGTCAGTGGCGGAAAGTGTTGGGAGACAGGGATTTAAATTTGACAATAACATACTCAACTTTGTATGATCTCGGATTTCGGAAAATTAGCTTCATTTGAAAGGGGTACCCTCTTGACAAAATTATTGATATGTCTTATCTTAGTTAATGTGGTCGTTTGGGTTCCTAATGTACCGTGTGGAGTTGAAAGTTGAGATTGTGTCTCAATTTCAAGAAGCGGTTCTTACTGCGTTCCTAATGTACCGTGTGGAGTTGAAAGCGCATCTTGTAGCCTTGACATCAAAGTTTGAAATTCGTTCCTAATGTACCGTGTGGAGTTGAAAGTATTCCGTTGGTTTAGGTTCTTAGCTATTTTGAGATGTTCCTAATGTACCGTGTGGAGTTGAAAGTGGTTGTTTGAGGGTGTGGGATGGCTTGGGTTGAGTATGTTCCTAATGTACCGTGTGGAGTTGAAAGTAGAACTGCCAAGCGAGCGTATCCCAGCGGTCTCCTTGTTCCTAATGTACCGTGTGGAGTTGAAAGTTGTTAAAGGGTCATCCATATAAGTGGCAAGTATACGCGTTCCTAATGTACCGTGTGGAGTTGAAAGACTCTCTTTGAACATCGTTGTAAGCCTCTTGCAAATAAGTTCCTAATGTACCGTGTGGAGTTGAAAGGGGCTTTAACCAAGCACGAATTTCCACAGCAGGAATGTTCCTAATGTACCGTGTGGAGTTGAAATTGTGGAGTTGAGAGATTGACAAGGTGCTTTTTTTTGTAGGATAATAATTCCATGCAGTTGGACGATAAAGCTATAGTCCAGAGGGTAAAGGAGATGGTTTTGCCCATTGTTAGCAAGATGGGATATAAGCTTTTTGATGTGGAGTTTAAACCTGAGAGGGGGTGGGTTTTGAGGATAATAGTGGATAAGGAAGGGGGAATTACAGTGGGAGATTGTGAAGAGATCAGCAAGAGGATTTCCGCCCTTTTGGATGTGGAGGACATTATTCCCGTCTCTTACATGCTTGAGGTTTCCTCTCCGGGGCTTACCCGGGAGCTAACAAAGGCAGAGCACTTTAGCTTTTTTAAGGGTAGGCTCGTTAGGGTTGTTCTAAGGGAGCCCATTCAAAACAGAAGGGAGCTTATTGGAAGAATAGAAGACGTAAAGGATGATGTGCTGGTGCTTAAGGATAAAGGGACTGAAGAACTGCTACATATTCCTCTTTCAATAATAGCAAGGGCGAACTTGGAGATAGAAAAATGGTGAGAAATCTAAAAAAACTCATTGAACAGGTGGCGAAGGATAAAAATCTACCCGAGTGGCTTGTGGAAAAAGCCCTTAAAAATTCAATAGTTTTAGCCATAAAAAAGGACAGAAAAATAAAGAACAATTTAGAAGTAGAGCTCACAGAGGACGGCATAAAGGTTTATCAGGTTAGAAAGGGAGAAAAGTTTCCCTTGGATATTGTTCCGGAGGAGTTAGACCGTATCGCAGCGTACGCTGCAAAGGAAGAATTTCTGAGGGAGCTTGAAAGGGCAGACGAAGAGAGAAGATACTTAGAGTTTATTGAGCTGGAAGGTGAGATTGTAATAGGTATTGTGCGTAGGGTTTTGGAAAACGGCGATTTGGTGGTGGACCTTGGAAAGGTTATGGCGATCCTTCCTAAGAGGGAACAAATACCCAAGGAGAGCTACAAGCCAGGAGACCGAATAAAGGCACTGCTTTTGAAGGTTATCAGAAAAAGAGGAACTTACGAGATAATCCTCTCCAGAACCCACCCTAACTTTTTGAGAAAGCTTTTGGAGGCGGAAATTCCTGAGATAAAAGAGGGAGAGGTGGAGGTTTTAAACATTGCCCGGGAACCCGGCGAGAGGGCAAAGGTGTTGGTAAAGGCTAAGGACCCACGCATAGACCCAGTGGGATTGGTGGTAGGATTACGAGGTTCCAAAATCGCACCCGTAACTCAAGAGCTCTCGGGAGAGAGGATAGACATAATAAAATACACCGACAACATAGAGGAGCTTGTGAAGAAGAGCCTTGCACCAGCCCCTGTGGTGGATATAAGAATTGACCCAAACCAAAAGAGGGTTGAGGTGGCTGTGCCAAAGGAAAAGCTCTCCTCTGCCATAGGAAAAAGGGGCGTCAATGTAAAACTGGCGAACCGAATAACGGGATGGTATATTGATGTGATGTCGGAAGAGGATTTCAAAAAGCTCTCCCAACTAAGCTAATATGGGTTTAGACCTGTTTGTAAAAAAGCTCGTGTATGGTGGATATGGACTTGGGGAGGATAAGGGTAAAAAGTTCTTCATCAGGTACGCCGCACCAAAGGAACTGGTGGAGGTGGAAGTTCTAAAGGAAAAGAAGGACTACACGGAGGCAGTGGTAAAGACCGTAAAGATAGGCTCCCAATGGAGAAGAACGCCTCCCTGCAAATATTACACCCACTGCGGTGGCTGTCAGTGGCAGCATATAGAGTATCAAGAACAGCTTAGAGCAAAGGCGGACATACTCTTAGAATCCTTAGAGAGAATAGGAAAGATAAAACTGGACTCTGTTAACGGTATCCTTGGCTCAAAGGAGGAGTTTGGCTACAGAACGAGGGTTCAGTTTAAGATAAGGGAGGGACATCTGGGCTTCTTTGCTTGGGGCAGTGGAGAACTGGTGCCCATTGAAGAGTGCCTTTTGGCACATCCAAGGATCAATCAGCTGATACCCTCCTTGAAAGAAACTGCAAGATTGATAAAGGAACTTCAGGAAGTCCATGTTTTTTACTCACCTCATGAAGACGAATTTCTTCTAAAGCTCATAACCATAAGCCCTATGGAGACTCAAAAACTGAGAAAGCTAAAAGAACACATCCTGCCCAAAGAGGTGGTAGGGCTTGGCAACTACACTCTGCTCGGTGGAAGGTTCATCAAAAGGGCGGTGGTGGGAAGGGAATTTACCTTTGTTAGGAGCGGGAGGTTTATCCTCAGAGTTAGCAACGATTCCTTCTTTCAGGTAAATCATACCCTCTATGAGGATTTTCCCAAATTGGTGGCGGAGGGAGAGAAGGTAAAGAGGATTCTTGAGCTTCATAGCGGTGTGGGTTTTTTCAGCTTTTGGCTCTCGGAACATTGCGAGTTTCTTTTTGGCTCCGATGCCAATCAGAGTGCGGTCAAGGATGCCATCTACAACGCCAAGCTAAACCAAGTTTCAAATGTCTCTTTTGCCCACGAGAAGGCTATAGACACCCTTAAAAACCATGCGGGAGAGGTCATAGACCTTTTGGTTCTGGACCCTCCAAGGGAGGGGCTCTCGGAGGGCGAGGCAAAGCTCATCGTCCAAAACAAGCCCAAAAGGATCATATACATATCTTGCAATCCCACCACCTTGGCAAGGGACCTAAAGGTTTTAACCTCCGGTGGATATAAAATAGAGGGTGTGCATTTGGTGGATAACTTCCCTCAAACCTATCACATAGAATCTGTGGTTAAAATAACTATTTAGGAGGTTCTGCTATGGGTAAAGTGTTGGTGCTTTATGATTCAAGAACGGGGAACACGGAAAAGATGGCATACCTTGTGGCAGAGGGTGCAAAAAGGGTAGAAGGTATTGAGGTGAGGATCAAAAAGGTGGATGATGCTACAAGGGAGGATGTGCTTTGGGCGGATGGGTTGGCGGTGGGTTCTCCTACCCACATGGGAATAATCTCTTGGAAGCTTAAGAAGTTCTTTGACGAGGAGTTAGGAGAACTTTGGGGCGAGATTGATGGGAAAATAGCCTGTGCCTTTTCCTCTTCCGGTGGATGGGGTGGAGGAAACGAAGTTGCTTGTATGTCTATTTTGACAGTTCTTATGAACTTTGGCTTTTTGGTCTTTGGAGTAACGGACTATGTGGGTAAAAAATTCACACTGCACTACGGTGCGGTTGTGGCTGGAGAGCCTCGCTCCGAGGAGGAAAAAGAAGCCTGCAGACGCCTTGGAGAGAGATTAGCCCAGTATGTGGCAATCTTTTTTGACGGCAAGAAGGAGCTCTTGGAACGTATAAGGACCTTTGAAGGAAAGTTTAAGGATTGAAAAAGGTGGCTTTGAACTCCTCCAAAAACTTTTCCCTATCGCAAACTACAAAAATTTCCTGCACGGAGGTGCCGTTTTTGTATAAAAGCTTATAGCCGGTGGGTGTTTCGTACTTCAAAAACAGACCCTTGGAGCCTATGCCCTTGTTCTGCCGGGCAATCCTGCCGGGAATTATAGACTTTACTGAGCTAAAACTAGAGAGCTTTTTTAAGTACTCCTCCAATCCCTCCAGAAGATGATGCTCTATCTTTACCTTTCCTTTTCGGTGTTTTCCCATAGCAGGCTTTGGGCATCCACCACTCCCCGCCAATCCTTGCCCACTCGCACATCGTAGCCACTGAGGGAGTTTTTGACTCTGCTTGCCAGTATGAGGTTGCTTTCTACCAGTAGGATTTTCATCTTAACTTCTCCTTTAAAAGCTCCAAAGCCTTTTCAAAGTTCTCCGGCTTTGTGCCTCCACCCTGTGCCAAGTCATCCCTACCTCCGCCTCCACCACCAAGGACCTTTCCTACCTCTTTTATAAGTTCTTTGGCAGAAAGGCTACCCACCAAGTCCTTGGAGAGGGCAATGAGGGTAGAGAGCTTTCCTTCCCTCTTGCTTGCCAAAAAGACAACCGTTTTTGTTCTTCCTTGCCTGAACTGATCTGCCAGCTCTCGGAGAAGGTCTCCCTCCACATCCTCCAAAACTCCATAAAAGAGTGTGTATTCCCCAAAGCCCTCTTCCTTTATCCTTTCCTTTGCTTGCTTTCTTGCAGATTCAGACTTTACCCTTTGCAGTTCCCTTTCTAACTCCTTTACTCTTTCTTGGAGTTTGGAGAGACCTTCCAACACCTCCTCTGTGCTGACGCCCAAGCTCTGCGCTACCTGCTTTAGGGTCAAGGATTCCAAAAATGCCTCTTCCACCGCCCATCTTCCCGTTTTTGCCACGATCCGCCTCAGACCCGCACCTATGGAAGATTCGGAGATGATCTTAAAGTAGCCTATTTCTCCGGTCCTTGACACGTGGGTGCCACCGCACAGCTCCTTTGAAAAGTCCCCCACGCTCAGCACCCTTACCCTTTCTCCGTATTTTTCCTCAAAGATAGCTATTGCACCCTCCTTTATGGCTTCTCTGTAATCCTTTTCTTCTACAATCACAGGCTCATTCTTTCTTATCTGTTCATTGACCAGCTCTTCAACCCTCTTTAGCTCATCCACACTCAAAGCCTGAAAGTGGGTAAAGTCAAACCGCAGGTATTTGTCCGCCACCAAAGAACCCGCCTGTCTTACGTGTTCTCCAAGCACAAGCCTAAGGGCTGAATGCAGAAGGTGTGTGGCGGTGTGGTTTCTCTTTATGTCCTCCCTTCTCTCCCGGTCAATGCTTGCGATCACTTGGTCTCCCACCTTAATGGTTCCTTTAACCACCTTTCCTTTGTGGCTTATGACGCCATCCACAGGCGATTGGGTGTCATCTACCACAAAGAGACCATCCACAGACTCAATAGTGCCCGTGTCTCCTATCTGTCCACCCCTTTCCGCATAAAAGGGCGTTATGTCTAAAAATACTTCTCCCTCTTCTCCCTCCTTCAGTTCAGAAACAAGCTCACCATTTTTCAAAAGGGCAATGACCTTTGATTGGGCTACATACTGCTCATAACCCACAAAGGTGGAGGTCCTTCCTATGTTTTTGAGGTGCTGGTATATAGGTTGGACCTCTTTGGTCTGAATTTTGAAGTTCTGCCTTGCCCTTTCCCTCTGAATTTCCATCTCTCTTTCAAAGCCTTCCATATCAAGGCTCAAACCTTTTTCCTTGGCTATTTCCTCCAAAAGGTCCAAGGGAAAGCCGTAGGTGTCGTAGAGTTTAAAGACCTCTTCACCTTTCAAAAAGCGTCTTCCTTCTTCTAAAGCGGTGTTTATAAACTCCTCAACCACAGGCATGCTGTTTCTAAAGGTGTGTAAGAACCTCTCCTCTTCTGCCTTAACTACTCCCTTTACAAAAGCCCTTGTCTGAAGAAGCTCCGGATAGGCATCCTTCATAACTTCTACCACCACATCTACGCCTTTGTAAAGGAAAGGTTCCCTTATTCCCAGCTTGTATCCAAACCTCAGGGCCCTTCTGAGGATCCTTCTGATCACGTATCCCCTTGCGGTGTTGGAGGGCAGAACGCCATCGGAGATGGCAAAGGTAATAGCCCTAAGGTGGTCTGCGATAACCCGCATGGCAACGGTGTCCTCAAAGTTTTCCCCGTAGGTCTTACCGCTGATTTCTTGTCCGAAATCTATCAAAGGTTTTATAAGGTCTATCTCAAAGTTTGTTTTTGTCCCTTGCAGGACGCTCGCAATCCTCTCCAACCCCATACCCGTGTCTATGTTGGGATTGGGAAGAGGTGTCAAATTACCCTTTTCATCCCTGTTGTACTGCATAAAAACCAAGTTCCATATCTCTAAAAACCTCTCCTCTCCATACTCCTCCCCTCTATCCACATAGATCTCCGAAGAAGGTCCGCAAGGACCAGTGTCCCCCATCTGCCAGAAGTTGTCCTCTTCCCCAAGCCTCCATATTCTTTCGGAGGGAAGCCCCACCTCCTCGTTCCAAATTCTATAAGCTTCTTCGTCATCCCTAAAGACGCTAACATAGAGCTTTTCCTTTGGGAGCTTTAGATACTCCGTCACGAACTCCCATGCGTAGAGTATGGCTTCCCTTTTGAAGTAATCCCCAAAGGAAAAGTTGCCCAGCATCTCAAAGAAGGTGTGGTGCCTTGAGGTATAGCCCACGCTTTCCAAGTCGTTGTGCTTGCCGGACACCCGCAAACACTTCTGACAAGAAACCGCCCTCTTATAAGGTCTCTTTTCCAGCCCCAAGAACACGTTCTTAAAGGGTACCATTCCTGCGTTGGTAAATAAAAGGGTTGGGTCCGATTCAGGGACAAGGGAGGCGCTTTTTACCCTTGTATGCCCCTTGCTTTCAAAAAAACTCAAAAACAGCTCTCTAATCTCGTTGCCACTCATTACTTTTTATTTTAATCCTATTTGCAAAAGCTTTTTATTAGCATAGTCAGAAATTCCATGTGATGGGCTAAAGACTTGCCTATATTTATAAGAAATGCCACACTCTACAACCGATCACATCATAGAACTCAAGCTAAAAAAGCTATACCACAAAGACAAAGCGAGCATAGAAGAGCTTTTAAACAGTAGGGCGGGCAGAAACCTTTTGCCCTACGAGATCGTTTTCAACGACCAGGTGGATTGGGAAAAACTTAAAGATTCTTTCCCTGAACTTTCTGAGTACTACCACAAAGCCTGCGTTATCTATTCAAACTACAGATATCTCATAAGAAGAAATAAGCCACTGCCCACTGTTAAAGAAAAGATGAAACAAGAGGATGTAGGAAAGTTTTTTGAGGCTTTGAGGGCTTTGGAATGATAAAAGTTAAAGGGTCAGGAAAAGCATGCGTTGAATATATCCTCGTAGGTTTCCCGCCTTCTTATTACCTTTACCTTTCCTTTTTCCACCAACAGCTCGCACGCCTTGGGTCTCGCGTTGTAGTGGGAAGACATGGCAAAACCGTAAGCCCCGGCAGAGAGCACTGCCAAGTAATCTCCCCTCTCCACATAGGGAATTTCCCTGTCCAAGGCTAAGAAGTCTCCCGTTTCGCAGATAGGACCCACCACATCGGTCTTTATGTATTTCACGTCCCTTTCCACCACCGGCACGATGTGATGATAGGCGGAGTATATGGCTGGTCTTATAAGGTCGTTCATACCCGCATCCACGATCACAAAGTGCTTGTGCCCTTTATCCTTTAAAAACTGCACTTGAGTTAGGAGTATGCCTGCGTTTCCCACTATAGACCTTCCTGGTTCCAAAATAAGCTTAGCTTGGACGCCCCTTAAGCTTGGCATGATCGCCTTTGCCAAGTCCTCGGGTTCTGGGTTTGCCTGGTCTGGCTGATACTTTATGCCCAAACCACCCCCAAGGTCTATGTATTTAATGTCAAAGCCATCCTTTATTAACTCTTCATACAACCCTACCACCTTTTCAACCGCCTCTATGTAAGGAGAAACATCCAGAATTTGAGAACCGATGTGACAGTGTATTCCCACCACCTCCAAGTTTTTCAAGCTTCTTGCATACCTGTACTCTTCCTTTGCCTGCTTTATGTCTATGCCAAACTTGCTTTTTTTCATGCCCGTGGAGATGTAAGGATGGGTCCTTGGGTCCACGTCTGGATTTACCCTTATGGCAACCCTTACCTTTTTGCCTAACCTCTCGCCCACTTCGTTTAAAACATCAAGCTCCATGTGGGATTCCACATTGAACATGAGAATGTCCTTCTCCACCGCAAAGGTGATCTCCTGCAAAGTTTTTCCCACGCCCGCATAGACTATCTTGGAGGGCTCCACACCTGCCTTTAGGGCGCAGTACAACTCTCCCCCAGAAACCACGTCCGCACCAGCTCCCTCTTCCTTTGTAAGTGCCACAATGTGCGGGTTAAAGTTTGCCTTGACTGCGTAGCATATTAGGGCATTGGGAAAGGCTTCTTTGTAAGCCCTAATGCGGTCTCTTATGTAAGAGGCACTGTAAACATAAAGAGGAGTGCCATACTCCTTGGCTAATTCTTTTAGGGATACTCCTTCTAAGAAAAGTTCTCCGTTCTTGTATTCAAGGTATGGGTTATACTCTTTTAAAAGCATAAATTTTAATTTTACCATGGGACTGAAGGAACAGCTTGTTCAGGTTCAGCCTTTTGTTTACAAACTGCCGGAGAACACGATTCAAGGGCAAAAGGTGCCCGTCTATTTCTATCTCAGCGACAGGCTCTTTGAAATCTTGGAGGAGGATGCTATAAGACAGGCGGCGAACGCAGCCACCTTGCCGGGAGTGAAAAAGGCCATATATGTGATGCCCGATGTGCATGTGGGTTATGGCTTTCCCGTTGGTGGTGTGATGGCAACAGACCCTGAGGAGGGTATAATCAGCCCTGGCTCGGTGGGCTACGATATAAACTGCGGAGTGAGGCTCATAGCTACAAACCTTACCGCGGATATGGTCTACCCGGTTAGAAGGGAACTTATGAACGAAATACTCAAGAACGTGCCCGCGGGCGTGGGTTCCACAGGAAAGATAAAGCTGACCAAGTCTCAGATGGAAGAGGTGGCGGTGAAGGGTGCCCGTTGGGCGGTGGAGCAGGGCTTTGGCTTTTTGGAGGACCTGGAGCATATAGAGAGCGGTGGTGCCCTTCCGAACGCGGACCCTTCTAAGGTTTCAAAGGAGGCCTACGAAAGAGGCTCCGACGAGCTCGGAACAGTGGGCTCGGGTAATCACTTTGTAGAGGTGCAAGTAGTAGATGAGATCTACGATGAGGATATTGCGGAGCGTCTGGGCTTAAAGCTTGGTCAGGTTTGCATTATGGTGCACTCAGGTTCAAGGGGCTTTGGGCATCAGGTCTGCGTGGATTATCTAAAAGTCGCAAAGGACGCCCTTAAAAAATACAACATAGACATACCGGATATGCAACTTGCCTGCATGCCCTTTAACTCTCCCGAAGGGCAAGCGTACTTTTCCGCCATGAACAGTGCTGCCAATTATGCCTTTGCCAACAGGCAGATCTTGGGCTTTTTGACTGCAGACACCATAAGGCGATTCTTTGGTCTCTCTTGGAAGGATCTGGGCTACAGGCTTATTTACGATTTAGCCCACAACATAGCCAAGTTGGAAAAGCACAAAATTGATGGAAAGGTTTTAAAGCTGGTGGTTCATAGAAAGGGTGCCACAAGGGCTTTCCCTCCCTTCAACCCTGAAGTGCCACCCGCCTACAGAGAACTGGGTCAGCCCGTGCTAATACCCGGTGATGTGGGAAGGTACTCCTTCCTGTTGGTGGGACAAGACAGGAGCATGGAGATTAGCTTTGGTACCGCATGCCACGGTGCGGGCAGGCTCATGTCCAGGAGCAAGGCAAAGGAGTTTGTGAGAAGAGAAGGCTTAGAAAAGGTGCTTGGAGACTTGGTGGTGGTGGCAAGGGGCAAAGGAACGGTGGCAGAAGAGATCCCGCAGGCTTACAAGGACGTGTCTGAAGTGGTGAGGGTAGTGGATAGCTTGGGCATTGCCAAGCTTGTGTTAAGATTAAAACCTCTGGGGACTTTAAAGGGATGATGCGCACAGTGGATGTATCCCTAAAGCCAATAACTTTAAGGCTGGCAAGGGCTTACGGCAGGATCTCCTTAAAGAAAGAAACAGTTAAAAAGATAAGGGAGGGCACAGTGCCCAAGGGGGATGTGTTGAGTGCTTGCAAGATTGCTGGCTTGATGGCTGTGAAAAGAACTGGGGAGCTTTTACCCTTCTGCCATCCCATTCCCTTGGAGCATGCGGAGCTTGACGTAAAGCTGGGCGAAGACCATCTGGAGGTCTTTTCCCTGGTGCTTGGCACCTCAAAAACGGGCTATGAGATGGAGGCGCTCACTGCGGTATCTGTAGCCCTTCTGACGGTCTATGATATGTGCAAAGGCTTGGACGATAGCATGGTGATAGAGGAGGTCAAGCTGTTGGAAAAGTCCGGGGGAAAATCCCAGTGGGGCAAATCCCTGAAGGGTAAAAGGGTTCTCATAAAGGGCGAGTTTAGGGAACTTATAAAAGAGTATGTTTTAAAGCTTGAGGGGGAGGTAGTTGAAGATGGAAACTTTGACCTACTTATCAGCACGCAGAGGGAGCATATGGAGGAATTCCCCGGTCTTTCTGCGGTTATAAACAGCCATCTCTTTTCTGTACTTCCCACCGAGTTAAGGGAGGGTGTGCGGGTTGGAAGGAGGAATGGCTACACGGTGGTGCAGTTGCAACCCTCCGAAAAGTTGATAAGGGCTTTCTTTGAGGGCTTTGGAAGTCTTTTAGGAAATTGGTAAATAGGCGCAGGCGGACTCGAACCGCCGACCTCTGGCGTGTCGGGCCAGCGCTCTGCCTACTGAGCTATGCGCCTTAGTCTATAATTATAATCCAAATGCAAAAGGTTGCCCTAATAACCGGTGCAAGGCGTGTGGGCTTTGAAATTGCCAAAGAACTTTTGAAGGAAGGTTGGCAATTGGCGGTGGTTTATCACACTTTCCAAGAGGTGGTGGAGGAATTAAAAAAATACGGAGAGGTGGAAGGAATAAAGGCTGACCTTTCGGACTTTTCCTCCTACCAGAGGGTGGTGGCTCAGACGGTGGAGAGGTTCGGAAGGGTGGATGCCTTTTTGCACCTGGCGAGCCCTTACTATCCCACTCCCTTGGAGAGCCTTAGCCTTGAGGATTTTATGAACCACCTTATGCCCATAGCCACTGCCTTTTTGTTTTTGACTAAAGAATGTGCCAAGTATATGCAAAGGAACGACCAAAGTCCCAAGGGAAGGATAGTTGCCTTTGGCGATTGGGCTACCAACACCACTCCTTACAAAAACTACTCTGCCTATTTCCTTGCCAAGGGGGCACTGCATACTGCCATAAAGGTTCTGGCAAAGGAGTTGGCACCGCACATTTTGGTAAATGGCATAGCCTTGGGTCCCACCCTAAAGCCTCCTGACTTTTCCCAAGAAAGGTGGGACGCTTACATACAAAAAACGCCCTTAAAGAGGGAGGTATCCTTGGAGGATGTGGTGGAGCTAACAAAATATCTGCTAAGGGTGGAAACTATGACCGGTGAGATCATAAACTTAGACAGCGGAAGGCACATTGCGGGCGAATGCACTTAAACCTTCTGGCTGTTTAGAAACTCCTGAATTTTCAACTCCATCATATCCTTGTGGTAGAGCCTTTCCTTTTTGAGTTTTTCCAGTTCCATCTTCAAGTCGTGGGTCATGGGATGATGCTTTTCTAACTTGTCTATTTGCTTGTCAAGCTCCTGGTGCTTTTCGTAGTGATACCTAAACTCCTTGTCCTCTTGGAGAAGCTTTTGAATAACCTCTTCCCTCGTCATATTAGGTCCTCCTCTCTTGGTTTTAATAATATTAAACCAGAAACTGTTAGCAGGTAGCCTTCAATCAAAAGGGCAAGGCTCGCAAAGACTATAAAAACCAAAAAGCTGAAGGCAAAGGGAATACCCACCAAAAAGTAGAGCCAAAAGTAGCGGGCGGTTGCCCTCTGGCTCCAGTAGGGCTCTTCCACTTTGATGGGGAACAACCTTTTACGCAAAAACAGGGCTAAGGAAATAAAGATCACACCCAAAAGCAGATTGAAGGCGAGCATACCCAAGACCAAGTTGGGATGCAAAGGCAGTTTAAAGTAAGGATACAAAGGAAGGCACGCAAAGAAGACAAGGCTAACAAAGCCCAAAGTGGCAAAGAAGAACTGTCTTGCCCTTTTAAAATACAGCTCCTTCATAGAAAAACCTTCTCCAAGGTTAAGCCCTTTGCCTGGGCGGTGTAGGGGCACTTTTTTCCCTTTAAAAACTCCCTTATGTCCTCTAAGGAAAGCTTGCCCATTCCCAAGTATATAAGGGCACCCGCTATGCGCCTTACCATGTATCTTAAAAATCTCTTTGCCCTCACCCTTATCTCCACTATGCCTTCATTTTCCACCACCTCGCACTCTTCAATCTCCACAAAGGGGTCCTCATCTCCCTCCAGCTTGGCAAAGCCCGAAAAGTCATGCCTACCCAAAAATAGCCCAGAAGCTTTTTTCATCTCTTCAAGTCCTAAAGTATAAGGTATCCTCCAGAGAAAGGGCTCCAAAAAGGGATTCCTCGCGTGGGAAGGATAGACCCTGTATACGTAGAGTTTGCCCTTTACCGAATACCTTGCGTTGAATTTTTCTTCCGCCAGCCACACCTCAGAGACTCCCACATCCTCGGGTAGGAGGGCGTTTAGTGCCTTCAAGAGACTATCCGGGGGAAAGAACTTTGAAGCTTTGAAGTTTGCTATGTAGTCTTTGGCATGCACGCCTGCATCCGTCCTGCAACAACCCGTCGGTCTTATGCTCCTTCCAAACAGCTCGCCAATAGCCCTCTCCAGAACTCCCTGCACCGTCCTTAAGCCCGGTTGCACCTGCCAGCCGTGAAAGTTTGTGCCCACAAAGGAAAGCCGAAGGCAGTAATTATGCATTCCTAATTCCTCTGAGCCTAACAGGATCCTTCTTACTTCTTATCTTTTCCAAACTAACATCCTCCTCCACACTTGGGTCTGGTGTTAGCTTTTTTAGGCTCTCCTCAAAGGCTCTCTGTGGGTCATAAAAGCTCTGTCTTTTAATCTCCTCCGGGATAAGGTGATAGTCTCCTCTGATTATGGCTTCTGCCAACTCCATGGCGTAGGGAGAGAGGTTAACCTTTTTTAAGAGCTCATCGCTACCGAGCCCTATGTACAGCCCGTAGAGGAATACCCTTTCGTGGTAGCTTAGCTTTTGTCCCTCCCTTGAGCTTTCTAATTTCTTCTGACGGGAGAGATGCTCTCCTATCTTCTCCTTTAGAACCGCCATTGGTAGGTTTGTTTTCTTTGAGAGCGCACTCAAAAGTTCCATCTGTCGGACTTTGTCCTTTACAAAGGCACAAAAATAAAGGTAGTCCTCTAAAGCCTGCTTGCTGTTTTCCTTTAAAAGGCTATCAAAGATCTCCTCTGCGCTTTCTATGGATTTTCTTAGCTCACTGGCAAACTTTTTTACGTAGGTGTCTGGGTCTTCTCCCTCTGGGAGCAAAAGGACCTTTACCTTTAGCCCTTCCCTTAAAAGGTAGGGTGCGGTTTGCCTTACTGCCCTCCTACCCGCCTGGTCTCCATCAAACAGTAGCACCACCTCCTGCACATAGGCGGACAGAAGCTTTGCGTGTTCTTGTCCAAAGGAGGTTCCCATCACCGCCACCGTCTCCTGAAAGCCCTCCTGATGCATACTCATCACATCAAAGTATCCCTCCACAAGGATCGCCCTCTTCCTCTCCTTTATGTAGTCAAGCCCTTCATAAAAGCCAAAGAGAATTTCCCTTTTTTTGAAAAACTCCGTCTCGGGAGAGTTTATGTATTTGGGACCCGCGTCTGTCAGAGTTCTACCACCAAAGCCTACGGTGTTTCCCCTTTGGTCCCTTATGGGAATGATGAGCCTGCCCGCAAAGAGGTCCTTGTAATGTTTTTCGTCTATCTTTAAAAGGTTGCCCGTCTTCTCGTAGAAGGATAACAGTTGGTTTTCCCTCAAAAAGTCCAAAAGTTCCTCTGAGGAAGGCGAGTATCCGAGCCTGAACTTTTTTATAGTCCTCTCTGATATACCCCTCTCTTTGAGGTAATCAATCACCTTTGGATGTTCTTTGAGCTTTCTGTGGTAGTATTCCGCCACCAGGTTGATGGCGTTCAAAAGGTTTTCGTCCTTTTTTTTGCGCTCCAGCTTGACGGGTATTTTGTACTTCTTTGCCAGTTCTAAGAGGGCTTCCGTATAGGTCAGGTTTTCGTAGAGTGCTACAAACTTTACCGCATCGCCCCCCACATCGCAACCAAAGCACTTCCATATACCCTTTGAGGGAGATACGTACAAAGAGGGATTGTTGTCTGGATGAAAGGGACACCTTGCCCTGTAGTTGCTACCACATCTCTCAAGGTCTATGTAAGAGGAGATTACATCCACTATGTCAAGTTTTTTTACTATCTCTCGGAGGTCCATACTATACCTCTTGCAGTGAGGCGCGCAGTCTCTCCTCTATTTCGTGCTCCTCTAAGGCGGAGATGATCTCGTCAAGCTTTCCTTCTAAGATGTCCTGAAGGCGATGGGAGGTATAGTTGATGCGATGGTCTGTAACCCTGTTTTGTGGGAAGTTGTAGGTTCTGATCTTTTCGCTCCTTTCCCCAGTTCCCACCTGCTCCCTCCTCTCCTGTGCGATCTTTTCTTCTTTTTGCCTCTCGTAGTAATCCTTTAACCTTGCGTAAAGTATTTTCATGGCCTTTAGTTTATTCTGAAATTGGGAACGCTCGTCTTGGCAAGTTACCACTATCCCCGTAGGTATGTGGGTAATCCGGACTGCAGTTTCGGTGGTATTCACATACTGCCCGCCTGCACCACTGGCACGAAAGGTTTCTATCTTTAGGTCCTCTGGGTTTATTTGCACCTCCGTTTCGTCTGCCTCAGGAAGAACAGCCACCGTGGCGGTGGAGGTGTGTATTCTTCCTCCCGATTCTGTTTTTGGCACCCTTTGAACCCTGTGAACCCCACTTTCGTACTTTAGCTTTGAGTAGGCATCCTTACCTTCAATTAGGGCTATAACCTCCTTGTATCCTCCGAGCCCTGTCTTTTGGGCGCTCAGTATGGAAAACTTCCAACCTTTTTCCTCTGCGTACTTTTGATACATGTTCAGTAAGTCGGCAGCAAAGAGTGCAGCCTCTTCGCCACCAACCCCCGCCCTGATCTCCAGTATAACATTTTTAGAGTCCTTTTCATCCTTTGGAACCAACAGCCGTTTTATCTCCTTTTCTAACTCCTCCTTTTCTTTTTCTAACCTTTTGAGCTCCTCCTTTGCTAAATCTTCAAACTCCTTGTTTTCCAAAAGCTCCTTAGCAAATTCAATATCCTTCTTTATCTTTACGTATCTGTTGTATGCCTCGTAGGCAGGTTCCAACTCCTTGAATTCTTTGCTTAGCTTAGAGTAAAGGTCTATGTCTTTTATGATCTCTGGGTCTGAGAGCTTAGCCTGAAGTTGAATGTATTTTTGGTGTAATACCCGTAGTCTTTCTTCTAAGTCCTTATGAAGCATTGACGGACTTTCCTGTGGCTTCCAGCAGGAAGGGTTTTATCCTCAACTTGCCTGTGTAGAAAGGATGGCAAGCATTGCATACTTCAAGATAGACAGTGCCACCTTTCGTGGAAAGCAGTGTAAAGGTGTTCCCACATCCGCACACAAAAGTGGTAGGCTTCAACTCAGGATGAATACCCTTCTTCATTTTTACACCTCCAAAAGAGTGAGAAGATATATATTATATCCCTTATAATCAGAAAACAAGGAGGTTTGGTATGCTAACACCAGAACAGTTAAAGGTTTTGAAAGAAAGACTTGAAGAAGAAAAGGCAAAGCTTTTGGAAAGGTTCAGAAAAATTGAAGACACGCAGAGTAAGATTGGAGAGCAGATAAGGGAACCGGGGGACCAAGAGGACATAAGCCAGATGACTTACACCCAAGAGGTCCTTGACAACCTTTCCTCAAGGGAGATGTTCGTGATAAGGGAGATAGACTATGCACTACAAAAGCTTCAAGCGGGCACCTACGGTGTATGCGAGTATTGCGGAGAGTACATAGAGTATGAGAGACTGTTAGCTATACCTTGGACTAGATACCATGCGGTCTGCGCAGAAAAAGCGGAGGAAGAAGGTATAGTGCCTACCTATACACCACTTATTTTTGAAGGTACACTGCCGGAGGAGATGGAGATTCAGAGGGAAGATATCACAGAAGCATGAAGTTTGATTTTTACCTCCCTGTTGAGGTTCTCTTTGGGAGTGGAAGGCTATACACCTTAGGAGAGGTTGCCAAAAGGTACGGCTACAGGGCAATAATCATAACAGGTAAAAACAGCACCAAAGAAAACGGAGCTTTAGATAGGGCTATTCGTTCCCTTAAAAAATGGGGTGCGGAGGAGGTGATCCTTTACGACCGGGTGGAGCCCAACCCTACCGATCAAATGGTAAATGAAGCGAGCGCCATAGTGGTGGAAAACAAAATAGACTACATAGTGGGCTTGGGAGGCGGAAGTGCCTTAGACACCGCCAAAGCGGTTTCCATTGTTTCTTCCAACGAGGGCTACGCATGGGATTATGTGAATTATCCAGAAGGTCCCAGGCTCATTCCCTACCTCAACAGACCGGTAATATGCATACCAACCACCGCGGGCACGGGTAGTGAGGTAAACAGATACTCGGTTATATCAAACCCAAAGAGAAAGGAAAAGCTGGTGATCTCCCACTCCCTGAACTATCCAAAGGTTGCCATCATAGACCCAACCCTGACCCTTTCCATGAGCCCAAGGCTAACCGCCATCACGGGAGTGGATGCCTTTGTCCATGCCCTTGAATCCCTTACCAATAAGGTGGAAAACATCTTTGCAGATGACTTGGCAATAAGGGCCCTAAGGATCATAAAAGAATGGCTACCGGTGGCGGTTAACGAGCCGGAGAACTTAACCGCAAGGGAGTGGATGAGCTATGCGTCCATGCTGGCGGGCATAGCCATAGACAAAAAGAGGGTAGCCCTAATACACGGCATGGAACACCCAGTTTCCGCCCACTATCCGAATGTGGCCCACGCGGAGGGACTTGCAGCGCTTGCCCCGGCAATAACCGCCTTCAACTACAAAGGGAACCCACAAAAGTACGCCCTCTTTGCAGAGATTATGGGCTACGAACCAAAGCCAGAAAAGGCTGTGGATGCGGTCGTTGAGCTCTTGGAAAAGGTGGGATTGAGGGTTTCTCTCAAAGAGCTTGGTGTGGAAAAGGAAAAGTTAGAGAGGCTAACAGAAGATACCTATATGCTCTCCAGAGGACTCTTTCCCATAAACCCGGTGGAGCCCACCGTGGAAGACATATACGAGCTCTACGTAAAAGCTTACGAGGGCTTTTGAGCCTCTGCCAAGACAAAGCTTAGCCTACCCCTCTCTTCATCCACCGATACTAACTTTACCCTAACCTTGTCCCCCAGACGATAGATTTTACCCGTTCTGTAGCCCACAAGCCGGTGGGCTTTTTCGTCGTATATGTATTCATCCTCCTCCAAAGAGGACACGCTTACTAAACCCTCCACCAAGTAATCTTTAAGCTCCACAAAAAAGCCAAAGGATACCACACCCGTTATTATGGCCTCAAACTCCTCCCCTATGTGTGCCTTCATGAACCTAACTTTTAACCGGTCTATGGCTTCCCTTTCCACATCCTCCGCCAACTCCTCTTGTAGGGAAAGGTGCTCTCCCACCATTTCCAAGTAGCTAACCGTCTGTTCGTAGTCTATGCTTTCTCCTCTGAGGGCTTTTTTCAAAAGCCTATGAACCACCAGGTCCGCATACCTTCTTATGGGGGAGGTAAAGTGTGTGTATCCGTCGCTGGCAAGTCCGAAGTGTCCCAAATTGTGTGGAGAATACCTTGCCTTCATCATACTACGCAAGGTCAAAAATCTAACCAAGTGCTCTTCATCCCTACCTTCAAAGTCCTCTATGATTTTTTGGAAAAACTTGGGCTCAAGGGAAAACCTTTTAACTTTGTAGCCAAGTCCCTCCAGTATCTCCAGTAGATTTTCCACCTTTTTAGGGTCTGGCTTTTCATGAATCCTGTAAAGGCAGGGATATCCTACGCTGGTAAGATGCTTTGCCACCGTTTCGTTGGCGGAGATCATAAAGTGCTCTATAATTCGGTGGGCTATGTGGCGCTCATAGGGTACTATGGCGGTAGGTTCCCCATACTCATCCACGATCAGCTCTGCCTCTGGTAGGTCAAAGTCTATGCTACCCCTCTCCCACCTTCTGTAAGAGAGAATTCTGTATAAGTCCTCCATGATTCTAAGTGGTTCTACAAGGTCTTGATACTTTTTCTCAAGGACTGGGTCTCCTACGATAAGTCGGAGGGCTTCATCATACGTTAGCCTTGTCTTGCTCCTTATTACGCTCTCGTAGATGTCATACCAAAGCAGGTCCCCCTTTGGGCTAAAGACCATCTCACAGGTAAAGGCAAGCTTGTCCTCATTGGGCTTTAGACTGCAAAGGTCCGCAGAGAGCCTCTCCGGTAGCATGTGAATTGCCCTGTCGGGCAGATAAAAGGTAAAGCCCCTCTCAAAGGCGCTTTTGTCAAGGGCAGAACCCTCCTTCACAAAGTAAGACACATCTGCTATATGCACCCAAAGGCGGTAGTTCCCCTCGGGCGTTTTTTCTATGGCAACCGCATCGTCAAAGTCCCTCGCCCTAGGTGGGTCTATGGTAAAGCATATCTGATCCCGCAGGTCCCTCCTCCTCTTGAGCTCCTTCTCCCAATCTATGGAGAGGCTTTGGGCTTCTTTTAGGGCTTCCGGTTCATAATCCAGAGGTAGCTTATACTTGTGGATGATTATATCCACAATAAGGTTCTTTTCTGCCGGATGCCCAAGGACCTTTTTAACTTTGCCCAACATTGGGCTTTCTTTGGAAGGGTACCTTACAATTTCTGCCAATACTACGGTGCCTTCCTTTAACCCTTTGCAGGTGTCCTTTGGCAGAAAGACCCTATGAAAGCCGTTCTGGTCCAAGGGAATTCCCACACACTGTCCCTTTTCTTTTTTTACAGAACAGACCAGCTCCTTTGTGCCCCTCTTTAGGACCTTTAGCACCCTTATTTCCTTTTTGCCTTTGAATTCCACCACCTTAGCCTTTATCCTGTCTCCGTGTAAAAGCTTTTCCATCTCAAAGGGTGGTATGTATATATCCTTTTTACCTTCTCCCACCTCAAGAAAGCCAAAGCCGTTGGGATTTGCCAAAACTGTGCCTATCACTACCTCCTCCTGTACCAACCTATACCTTCCGCCCTCCACTATAATAGTTCCCTCTTTTTTTAGCTTTTTTAGCAGTTTTTTCAACGCTTTTCTACCCTTTTTGTCCAAGGAAAAAAGGTGGGCAAGCTCGTTAAAGTGCATAGGCTTTTTGCTGAGGGCTTTTATAATATCCTTCTCCTCAAGGGAATATTCAGCCATAGCCTCTGCTGAGGTTTAAAATTTTAAACTATTTTTATTACGATGATGGTGGAAGATCAAATTCTCTACGAACTTTATAAAGGAAAAGATTACCACATTGAACCCACCTTAGAGCGAATTGAAAAGGCGGTTGAGTATGTGGGTTTAAAAAAGCCCTCCTATGTTTCCCTCTTGGTGGGTGGCACCAATGGGAAGGGCTCTACCTGTGCCTTTGCGGAGCGTATTCTCAGGGAGCATGGCTACAAAACCGGTTGGTTTGTGTCTCCCCACCTTTACGATGAAAAGGAGAGGTGGAGGCTGAACAGACAAAAGATAGAGAAAGAGAGGTTAAAAGAGTATGTAAAGGAGCTAAAGGACGTCTTTGAGAGGTTTAACCTTACCTACTTTGAAGCTTGCACCCTAATAGCCCTAAAGTTCTTTGAGGATGAAAAGGTGGATTTTGCGGTCTTTGAGGTAGGAATGGGGGGCAGGTGGGACGCCACCAGAACCTGCAGACCTTCCGCCTGTGCGGTTACCAACGTTCAAAGGGACCATGTAAAGTGGCTGGGTAAAAGTCCCGAAGAGAGGGCTTATGAAAAGCTTGGCATATATGTGCCCGGCAGACCTATTGTGATCGGTAGTCCCAAAGAACCTTTGTATCCCAAAGCCTTGGAGTTATGCGATCTGAAGGACCTGATAGTGGCGGGCATGGACTTTTTTGCCTACGGCAAAGTGGAAGGCATGCAAACCTACTTGGAGAACTTCAGCTCGGACTTTTTTTCAATAAGCTCCGCCAAGCTGGGGCTTTGGGGCAAGTGGCAAATAGACAACGCAAGCGTAGCCATCGCCTTGGTAAGCCAAGTTATAAAACTAAACGAGGATAAAACACGAAAGGCCCTTGAAGAGACAAGGTGGGAAGGGAGGATGGAAATCTTAAGAAAAAACCCCCTGCTGGTAATAGACGGCGCCCATAACCCAGATGGTGTCAAGAAGGTAGTCCATCAGCTGATAAAACATGGCATAAAGCTAACTCCCGTATTTACCGGGCTAAAGGACAAGGAGTGGAGAGAGTCCATGACTTTCCTCCGAAAGCTTTCGGAAAAGATCTATTTGGTGCCCATCAACCACCACAGAGGAGAGGAACTATCTGAGCTGGTGCAACATGCCCAAAGGCTGGACTTTAGGGAAATCGTCCCTCTAAGCTCTGCGAGGGATGTTTTTGGGCTAAAGGAAGATGTGCTGGTGCTTGGCTCTCTATACTTGTTGGGAGAAGTAAAGAAATGTCTGGAAGAAAAGAGGGAGTAGTCTTTGTAGGCTCTTTTAGGGAGAACTTTCCGGAGGATAACAGAAAGCACGTAGTCTTTGTGGGAAGGTCCAATGTGGGTAAATCCTCCCTTATAAACATGCTGGTGGGCAGAAAGGTAGCCCATGTTAGCAAGGAACCAGGCAGGACGAGGGCTATTAACTTCTTCCTCTGGAACGATGAGCTATATCTGGTAGATGTGCCTGGTTATGGCTACGCAAAGGTTTCCGGCGAAGAAAGAGAAAGATGGAGGCTTATGATGGAAAAATACTTTACCCAGTGCAGAGAAAAAATCCAATGGGTGTTTTTGCTCATAGATAGCCAAGTTGGTCCTACACCCTTAGACAGGTCTATGATAGAGTTTCTTTCTTCTCTTAACATACCCTATGTGTTTGTTTTAACAAAAGAAGATAAAGCAGACCAAAAGGAGAAAGAGAAAACCATAAAGGAACTGAGCCTTCTTTCAAAAGCACCCATTGTTATAACATCAGCCAAGGAGGGAAAGGGTAAAAAAGAGCTTTTAAAGTTTCTGAAAGTTGAATAAATTTAGGTAAATTGTGGTAGAATATTAGCGTAAAACTTTTTGAGGAGGTTTAAAATGGCTAAGAGAGGAAGAAAGAAGGGCGGAGCCAGATACAGAAGGATCACCCTTTCTCTGCCCAAAAGGCTTTATTATGTGCTCAACGGCATAGCCATGGGAGACGAGAGAAAGCTAAACAGATTGATCAAGGGCATCCTTGAGGATAAGCTCATGGAATCTACCGTCGCAGAACTGGAGCTTTATCTAGGAAGAGGTGAGGAGTTAGAGGAAGAGGAGGAAATGGAAGAAGCAGAGGAAGAAAAGAAGGAATAAATGATCCATCCACGCATAAGGGAACTGTCCGCTTACAAAACGGAGACCACTCCCTGCAAGGTAAAGCTCTCCTCCAACGAACTACCCATAAAATTTCCGGAGGAAGTTAAAAGAAAAATAGGGGAGGTGGTCTCCTCCCTACCTTTGAACCGCTACCCAGACCCAAATGCATCAGAGCTAAAAGAAGTCATAGCCAAAAGGTTTGGTGTTTCAACGGATAACCTGGTCCTGGGCAACGGCTCCGATGAACTCATTCAATACTTAACTATAGCGGTAGGAGAATTAAACAGTCCTGTCCTCTATCCTGTACCCACCTTTCCCATGTATGGCATATGTGCTACCGCCTTGGGAAGGAAAAAGGTGGAAGTGCCCCTCAAAGAGGACCTGGACTTGGACTTAGAAACCCTCTTGAGGGCAGTGGAGGAAAAAAGACCTTCCTTAGCCTTCTTCTCCTATCCAAACAATCCCACGGGCAACTGCTTTAGGGAGGATGCCATCAAGAAGGTTAGACAGGAGGGCGTATTTACCGTAATAGATGAGGCTTATTATCACTTTTCTGGAAAGACCTTTCTTGCTGATGCCCTTCAAAGGGAAGATACTGTAGTTCTAAGAACCCTCTCCAAGATAGGTTTGGCGGGCTTGAGGGTGGGCGTGCTGATAGCAAAGGAGGAAACAGCCAGAGAAATAAACAAGCTTAGGCTTCCTTTCAACATAACCTATCCTTCTCAGGTAATAGCCAAGCTTATGTTGGAGGACTTTTACCATATAATAGAGGAACACGTGCAGATGGTCCTGAGGGAACGGGAAAGGCTGATGAGAGAACTTTCTAACATAGAAGGTGTAAAGGTCTTTCCTTCGGATGCCAACTTTTTCCTGTTTAAAACTCCCTACCCGGCAGGTTTGGTGCACGCCGAACTTATAAAAGAGGGGGTTTTGGTTAGGGATGTTTCTTACCTTCCCAACTTGGAAAACTGCCTCAGGGTAAGCGTAGGCTTCCCAGAGGAGAACGACCAATTCCTACAAGCTATGCAAAGGGTGATGAAAAAACTATGCTAAGGGTTGCCACTTGGAATGTAAATTCCATAAGGTCCAGAAAAGAGCTGGTTTTTATGTGGTTGGAGAGGGTTCCCGTGGAGATCTTGTGTCTTCAAGAGCTAAAAACAGAGACCCACAACTTTCCTTTTCTTGATTTTGAAAGGCTTGGGTATAAGTGCTATGTGCATGGGCAAAAAGCCTACAATGGCGTAGCTATATGCTCTAAGTTTGGGTTGGAAGATGTTTTTAAAGGCATAGGAGATGCAAAGTTTGATGTGGAAAGTCGAGTAATAGGAGGAAGGCTCAAGGACCTTTGGCTCATAAACTGCTACTTCCCTCATGGAGAAGAGAGGGGAGGTAAAAAGTTTTACTATAAGTTGGAGTTTTACGATGCCTTCTGTAAATTCTTAGACAGAAGCTTTAGTCCTTCAGATAAGATCGTGCTCGTGGGCGACATGAACGTAGCCTTGGAAGACATAGACGTTTATGACCCCGTTGTTCTGAAGGATACCATAGGGACCATGCCGGAGGAAAGGCAAGCCCTAAGAAGACTCTTAGATTGGGGCTTTGTGGACGCCTTCAGGTATTTATACCCTAACAAGGTGGAGTTTACCTGGTGGGATTACATTGGGGGTGCGGTATGGAAAAACCAGGGCATGCGTATTGATTACATATTTATCACAGAGCATCTTTTAAAGAGCCTGAAAGATGTGTTTGTGGATACATGGGCAAGAAAGAAGAGACAGCCAAAGCCCTCAGACCATGCGCCCGTAGTGGGAGTTTTTGAACTGTGAGGGGAGTGATTTTTGCAATACTTGCCAGCTTTGCGTGGGGGCTTGCCCCCATCCTCTTTAAGCTGGGCCTAAAGGCTGAAGTTAGCAACCTCTTCGCCCTCATTGTGCATAATTTTTCCGCCTTTTTGTTGGCATCTTTGCTCTTTTTTGCCTTGGGAGAACCCCTTAAGGTAGGCTTAAGGGAGCTGGTTTTTATATCCTTTGGGGGCATGCTCTCGGGATTCTTGGGTTTGTTCTTTTACTTTGAAGCGGTTAGGCATGGCAAAGTTTCCATAGTGGCACCCATTGCCTCCACCTCTCCCCTCTGGAGTGTGCTCTTTGCCTATGTTTTGCTTGGTGAGGGCTTAAACCTTCAAAAATTGGTAGGCGTCTTTTTGATAGTGGTTGGCATAACCCTTTTGAGCCTTTCAAAGCAATGAAAGAGGTAATCCTTTCCGTTTTGGCGGGCTTGTTGCTTTACCTACCCTTCTCTAAGTTAAATCTATGGTTTTTGCTCTTTCCTGCCCTCTTTCTTTTTGTTAAATACCGAGGAGTGCCCTTTTGGACCTTGGGAGGGTATGTGTTTATCTTCCTTTCCCTGAGGTGTACCAACATTGCCAGCGTTGAGTTTGGCGGTATAAATCCCATTCTCTCTTACTTTATGTATTCCCTGTTCGTTCTCCTTTTTACCCTTTTTCAGTTTTCCCTGCCAGCTTTTATTGCCCAGAGGTTTTTTAAAAGCTCCCCTTTAGCCTACGGCTTTTTTTATACCCTCTTTGAACTGCTCCGCTCTCACTTTCCCTTTGGTGGCTTTCCATGGCTTTTGATGGGAGAGGTTATCTCTCAGGTGCCCCTTTTGAAATATTCCCTGTACTTTTTGAGCATACCCCTTTACACCTTCTTGCTTTGGGTTTTGGTAATTTCCCTATTCCAAAAAAGGCTTTTCCCTTTTGCCCTGATTCTTTTTGTTTTACTTTCTCTTAGCCTTTCCGCTTACTTTGTACCACCAAAGAAACTAAACGGAGTAAAGGTAGCCCTCGTTCAAACCGCAGTGCCCCAAGAAGACAAGCTCAGCAGAGAGACCTTTGACAAGCATACGCCACAGATACTGCAGATGGTGGAAAGGGTATTGGAAGAAAAACCAGACCTCATAGTCCTACCCGAGTCCGCCCTGCCTTTTTACTTTTCCGAGGAGCAAACAGAAATCTTTTATCATCTGAGCCTTAAAGGTCCCATTCTGGTGGGTCTGATTGATGTTAGGGAAAACCTAAAGCCCTTCAACTCCGCCTACCTGTTTGCGGAGGGTATGCTAATAGACTACTACGATAAGGTAAAGCTCATGCCCATAGGCGAATACATACCAAAGCCCTTTGGATTTTTAAAGGAAATATTCCAAGCCATAGGAGGTATTGACTACGTTCCCGGCAAGTCTACAAAGGTTATCAAATACAAAGACCTTCGCATTGCGGTGCCCATATGCTTTGAAGTTGCCCACTACAGCTACATGGAAAGATTAGCCAAAGATGCCAATCTTATTGTGGTTTTAACCAACGATGGCTGGTTTAAAGACAGCGACTGCACCTTTCAACATTTTAGGTTTGCCCAGTGGACTTCTTTGCGCTTTAAAACCTACACCCTTTGGGTGAATAACTCCGGCGACACCGCCATCATTGACCCCTACGGCAGGGTTCTAAAAAAACTGGGCTATATGGAGAGGGATGTGTTGGTGGAGGTTTTGAGATAGGTAGCTTATAATTAACTTTCTGATGTATATTCCCTTTGCCAGAAAGTATAGACCTCGGAAGTTCTCAGAGCTTGTAGGACAGGAGACCGCCAAAAGGGTTTTGCTCAACGCGGTAAGGCTTGGCAGGCTCTCCCACGCCTACCTCTTTGCTGGTCCCAGAGGAACGGGCAAAACCACCGTAGCGCGTATATTAACAAGGGCAATAAACTGCCTGAGACCCATTGATGGAGAACCTTGCGGTGAGTGTGAAAACTGCGTCGCCATTGAAAAGGGAAATTTTCCAGACCTTATAGAAATAGACGCTGCATCCAACAGAGGAATAGACGATATAAGGGCCCTGAGGGATGCAGTCTCTTACACACCCATAAAGGGAAAGTACAAGGTCTACATTCTGGACGAGGCACATATGCTAACAAAGGAGGCTTTTAATGCCCTTTTGAAAACCCTTGAGGAGCCTCCTCCCAGAACGGTCTTTATCCTGTGCACCACCGAGTATGACAAAATACTTCCCACCATACTTTCCCGTTGTCAGAGGATCATCTTTAGCAGGCTCAGAGAAGAGGATATCGTAAAGTATCTTAAGTTTATATGCGAAAGGGAAAACATAGAATATGAAGAGCAAGCCCTGTATACCATCGCCAAGGTAAGCGATGGAGGGATGAGGGATGCGGTGTCCTTGCTAGACCAAAGTGCCACCTTTGGAGAGGGAAAGGTAAAGGAAGAAATAATAGAGGAGTTTTTGGGTATTCTCTCTCAGGGAAAGGTAAGGGATTTTATAAAGATGCTACTCTCCGGCGATGTGGACTCCGCCCTTGAGTTTTTAAACCAGATAAGGGAAAAGGGCTACAACCTATCAAGGTTTTGGGAGAGTGTGGAGGAGGAAATAAGGACGCTTGTTCTTTACAAAAGCCTAAAGAACCCAGAAAAACTAATGCATGTGGAAGATTTTCACAGAGAAGTTTCCGCAAACCTGAACGCTTTGCTATATCTTGAAAAATTGGTTAGCCAAGTGAGGGTAGAGGCAAGGACCAAGGACCTCTTTAGGGCATGCCAGATAGCCATCATCAAAAGTGCCTTAGTCAAAGACATCCTTTCCATAGAGGAACTTATAAAAGGACTGGGAAGCTCAAGCAAAGAGGCTCCCAAGGAGGAAAAGAAGGAGGAAAAGCAAGAAGAACCGCAGAAGGAAAACCCTTGGGATGTTCTTCAGAAAAACCTTAGCAAAATTGACTTTGAAAGGTTAAGAAGACTTCCCTACGAGGAGAAAGAAGGAAAGCTCATCCTAAAGGTGAGCAAAGAGGATGCAAAGGCTTTGGAAATAGAAAAGCTAAAGGTGAAGTTTCCCTTCCTTGATTTTGTGGTGGAGGAAAAAGAGGAAGATAAAGAGGATCTTCCGGAGTTTGTAAGAAAGACAAAAACCCTCTTCAACGCCAAGATCCTCAAATATGAGAGAGATAAAGGCGAGGATAATCCTTCTTAAGCTACCCGTTCCAAAAATAGGACTGTTCACCGCCCTTATGGACGGTTCTGGAAGAAACGCGGTAGTCCGAACAAAGGAAAAGAAAAAGGATTTAGTCTATGTTATTGCCACACCCGATACTTACGAAAGGACCTTGGAAGTCCTCAATTACATAAAAAGGCACATACCAGAACTGGAAATTCTGGGAGAGGTATCCTCGGAGGAGTTGGACATTGGCTAGTTCTTACATCTTTATCCTCTTGATGGGTGTGGTTAGCCTGCTTTCTGACTTTACCTACGAAGGTGGCAGAAGCATTCTTGGACCATATTTGGCTTTACTTTCCGCTTCTCCCTTCGTTATAGGCTTTCTCTCAGGACTTTCTGAACTGGCGGGATATGTGCTAAGGTTAGTTTCTGGTTATCTCTCGGACAAGCTGAAAAAACCTTGGGCTTTTGTATTTTTGGGTTATGCTATGAACCTCCTTTCTGTGCCACTCCTTGCTTTGGTGCCAAACTGGCAATGGGCTGGTGCCTTGATGATTCTTGAACGCTTTGGAAAAGCCCTCAGAACTCCCTCTCGGGATGCTTTACTTTCTCAGGCTACCGAAAGGGTTGGGCATGGCAAAGGTTTTGGCATCCACGAGTTTTTAGACCAGGTTGGTGCCTTTTGGGGTCCTCTCTTTGTGTCCGCGGTACTTTACTACTTTACCAACAATTACCGCTTAGCCTTTGCAAGCCTTCTGCCAAGCGCCCTCTTAGCCCTTTTTGTTCTCTTTCTTTCAAAAAGATATCATCAAGGAAATGTAAAAACCGCTGAAGACTCCAAAGAAAAAAGCAAAGGAACCCATCCCGGCTTTTGGCACTATGTAGCCTTTTCCTCCCTGCTTGGGCTCTCATTTGTGCCCATTACATTGATCACCTATCATGGTAAAGTTCATCTAGGCTTGTCCGACGCCTTACCTCCCTTTCTCTTTGCTCTTGCCATGCTCATGGATGGCTTTTCCGCCCTCCTTTTTGGCTGTCTCTTTGACAGGATTGGCTTTAAGGCTTTAGCCCTTGGTGTTGTTATCACCGCAATCTATCCCTACTTTATCTTCTCTGGCAGTGAAACCCTCTTCATAGCTGGAACATTGCTGTGGGGAGTTCAGCTTGGTATGCATGAATCCGTTGTGCGCTCGGGCGTTGCAAAACTTTCCACACCTTCCTTCAGGGGAAGGGCTTACGGTATATTTCATCTTTTCTTTGGATTGTCCGTCTTTTTGGGTGCCTCTGTGATGGGGCGTCTGTATGAAATCCTGCCCGTCCTTTTGGCGGTCTTTTCAATCGGTTTTCAACTTTTATCCCTACTGATCCTTAAGAAGGTTGTAGATCACAGCCATCCGAACAAAGGGTCCGTTCTGCACCTGTTTTAAAACCAAAGATTTTTCCCCATAGAGCACCTCTGGGTCTACATCCACATACAGATTTACCGGTCCCGGATGCATGAAGTAGCCCTTTAGCTTTTTGTAGCGTTCCTTTGTTAAACCAAACTGCAGAAAGTAGCTCTCTTTTGAGGGCACATAGCTCTCTTTGAACCTCTCCTCCTGCAACCTAAGGTATACCACAAAATCCGCCCACTCTATGCCCTCATCCACACTGTCAAAAACTTTCACATCTCCAAAGGGTGAAAGGTCAGAAGGGATAAGGGTGGCAGGACCGCAAACTCCAAGCTGGGCATAAAACCTGCTAAAAAGCTCCCCAGAGGACCTAAAAACCCTACTGTGGAGTATATCTCCCACAAAGAGAACTTTCAGCCCCTCCAAGGAGGGATAATGCTCAAGGGCGGTAAATAGGTCTATTAGCCCCTGGGTGGGATGCTGATGGGTGCCGTCCCCTGCGTTTATAAGGCTTATGCCTTCCTTAAGGTAAGGTTCGTATGGAAATAGAACAAAGGGCACTCTAAAGACCAACAGCCTAAAGCCCAAGGCGGAGAGAACTTTGATAGTGTCCTTGAAGGATTCACCTTTTTCTATGGCTGATTCTCCTCTTCCCACATGGTGGGTTTCCATGCCAAGTTCTCTGAGGGCAACTTCAAAGGACAGGCGAGTGCGGGTAGAAGCTTCCAAAAAGAAAAGAACAGCCCTTCCCTTTAACTTTTCTCTCCTACCTCCCTTAAAGCTACGAAAGAGGGAGTATAACTCTTGAATTTCCTCTGTGCTTAGGTCTTTGGTGCTTATAAGGTGCCTCGCTTGCATTTTTTCCAAAGGCGTTTTATATTTTAATTAAACGTTGAGTTAGATGGAGAAGGTAGAGGAGATCATAGACCTCGGAGACCTTGACGAAAGGTTTTATGCCATAGTAGGAAGGGGCGACGAGAACCTAAAGCTTTTTTCCCAACTCTTTGGCGTTAAAGTCCTCGCAAGAGGTACCGAAATACGTATAAGGGGAGAGGAGGAAAAGGTCCAAAATATGAGCAGGTTTATAAGGGAAATTCTAAAGGAGTTTGCTAAGGGTCCCCTAAGCAGTGAAGAGGTAAGAGAGAGGGCAAAGGCTTTCGTAAAGGGCACTACAGAGGTTGTAAGTCCCGACGCAGAGGAGGTGGTGTTAGTAACTTACAGAAAAAAGGCTATAGTGCCAAAGACAGAAAACCAAAGGATATACGTAAGGGAAATAAGGGAAAAGGATATTGTCTTTGGTATAGGTCCAGCGGGCACGGGGAAAACCTACCTGGCGGTAGCCATGGCCCTTGCCCTCATGAAGGAAAACAAAATAAGCAAGATCATACTAACAAGACCGGCGGTAGAAGCAGGAGAAAAGTTGGGCTACCTTCCGGGCACCATAGCGGAAAAGGTGGACCCATACCTTCGCCCCCTTTACGACGCACTGTATGATATGGTGGGATATGATAAAACCGCCTACATGTTGGAAAAGAACATTATAGAGATCGCCCCCTTAGCCTTCATGAGAGGTAGGACCCTAAACGACGCCTTTATAATCCTGGATGAGGCCCAAAACTCCACCCGGGAACAGATGAAGATGTTTTTAACAAGGATCGGCTTTGGCTCCAAGGTGGTGATCACGGGCGACATAACTCAGATAGACCTACCCAGAAAGGAAGAATCCGGTTTGGTGGAGGCAATAAAGGTCCTCAAAGGTGTTGAAGGCATAGGTTTTGTCCAATTTGGACGAGAGGATGTAGTGAGACACCCCATAGTGGCAAGGATCATAAAGGCTTATGAAGAGTATGAGAAAAAACAGGGTGCTGGTCAAGAAAAAGGTAAAAGGAGTAGAAAGCAAACTTCTGAGCAAAATAGCCCGCAGAGCCCTTGAGGTTCTTGGTTTAAGCAAGGTAGAACTCAGCATTGCCTTAGTTTCCGATGCGCAGATAAAAAGGTTAAACAAGCTTTACAGAAACAAAGACAAACCCACCGATGTGCTATCCTTTCCCATAGGTGAGAAAGTGGAGGATTGGCTTATTCTTGGGGACATTGTTATCTCGGTGGATACCGCCAAAAGGCAGGCGCAGGAGCTTGGCCACAGTTTGGAGGAAGAGATAAAAAGACTTTTGGTGCACGGCTTGGTGCATCTTTTGGGCTACGACCACGAACTTGGGGGAGAGGAGGAAAGGAAGTTTTTTGAACTGGAAGAGTTTGTTTTAAGGGAACTTTAAAAGCCCTTATAATCTAATCTATGCGAAACTACTTCAAGAACGCAAGTGAGAGAGATTGGCTTTTGATAAACACTATAAGATTTTTGAGCTTGGACCAAGTGGAGAGGGCAAAGTCTGGACATCCGGGTATGCCCCTTGGGGCAAGCCACATTCCCTACATAATCTACGATAGATTTTTGAGGTTTAACCCAAAGAACCCCAAGTGGTTTAACAGGGACCGCTTTGTACTCTCCGCAGGGCACGCCAGCGCCATGCTCTACTCTTTGCTCTTTGTAATGGGTTATGAGCTTAGCCTTGAGGACCTAAAGGGCTTTAGACAGCTTGGTAGCAGAACGCCGGGGCATCCCGAGAGCTTTCTTACACCAGGGGTAGAAGCAACTACTGGACCCCTCGGACAGGGCATTGGCAACGCGGTTGGCATGGCTTTGGCAGAAAAATTCCTTGCGGACAAGTTCAACAGGGAAGGTTTTCCCATAATAGACCACTATACCTTTGCCCTTGTGAGCGACGGGGATCTTATGGAGGGTGTCTCCTGCGAGGTTGCCCAGCTGGCGGGACACTGGAAATTAAACAAGCTAATAGTTATATGGGACAACAACAAGGTTTCCATAGACGGACCCACATCCTTAGCCTGGTCGGAGGACGTGCTAAAGAGGTTTGATGCGTCGGGCTGGTTTGTGCAGGAGGTGGAGGACGGCTACGATTTGGCGGAATTGGAAAAGGCTATAAAGAGGGCGATGGAACAGAAACAAAAGCCCTCCTTTATATCTGTCCGAACTCACTTGGCTTATGGCTCTCCAAAGCAGGATGATGCCAGTGCCCACGGCGCACCCCTTGGAAAGGAAGTAGCCCTGCAAACCAAGAAAAACTTTGAATGGCCTGAAGAGGAGTTCTTTGTCCCCGAGGAGGTGTGGGGCTACAGAGAAGAGAAAATAAAAAAAGGTGAGCTTTTGGAAAGGGAGTGGAACACCCTTTTTGAGAGGTACAGAGAAAGCTATCCAGAGTTGGCAAGGCTTCTGGAAAAGTCTTTGAACAAAGATTGGGAAGAAGATTACAGGAAGCTGTTGCCCGAGTTCAAGGATGCTATGGCAACCCGTCAGGCGAGCGGTAAGGTCCTGGCGTCCATATCAAAGGTCATTCCCACTCTCTTTGGAGGTTCTGCGGACCTCTCGGAATCCAACAACACCTACCTTCACGGAGAGGGAGACTTTCCACAGGGCAGGAACCTACACTTTGGAGTTAGAGAGCATGCCATGGGGACCATTCTCAACGGCATGGCATACCATGGTGGTATTATTCCATACGGTGGCACCTTTTTGGTGTTCTCCGATTACATGAGACCTTCCATAAGGATAGCTTCCCTCTCCAGCTTGCAGATCATTTATGTTTTCACCCATGATTCCATTGGGCTTGGAGAGGACGGACCCACCCATCAACCGGTGGAACAGCTTTCATCCTTGAGGCTCATTCCAAACCTTTGGGTTCTCAGGCCTGCGGACCCCAACGAGGTTAGCGTAGCCTGGCACATGGCACTAAAAAGAAAGGATGGACCCACCGCAATAATCCTTACAAGGCAAAAGGTCCCTCTTATAGACCGCCAAGAATATCCCTCCCACTGGTCTGCACTGAAGGGAGCCTACGTGATAGCGGACACGGAGGGAACACCCGATGTGATAGTCTTTGCCTCCGGCTCGGAGGTTTATCCATCCTTGATGGCAAAGGAGATTTTAGAGAAGGAGGGCATAAAGGTAAGGGTGGTAAACGTCTTTTCCTTTGAAGTCTTTGAACACCAGCCAAAGGAGTATAAAGACTATATTCTTGCACCGGAGGTGAAAAAACGGGTAGCGGTGGAAGCGGGAAGAGGATTGCTCTGGCATAAATTTGTTGGGATGGATGGTCTTTTGATCACCCTTGAGGAGTTTGGAAGGTCCGCACCCGGTGATGTGCTCATGGACTACTTTGGCTTTAGCCCCGAAAAAATTGCAAGGAGGATCAAGGAATGGCTGTAGATAAAGAGAAGTTAAAGCAAGCCATAAGGCTCTTTTTGGAGGCAATAGGAGAAGACCCAGATAGAGAAGGGCTAAAAGAGACACCCGAGCGGGTGGCCCGCATGTGGGAGGAGTTTGACCGCCAAAGGTCCTTTGACTTCAAGCTGTTTGAGGAGTTTGGAGATTACAACGAAATGGTTTTGGTTAAGGACATAAATATATACAGTTTGTGCGAGCATCACCTCTTGCCCTTCTTCGGGAAGGCACACATAGCGTACATACCCAACGGTATAGTCTGCGGTCTTTCAAAGCTTGTCCGAACGGTCCGAGCCTTTGCCCTCCGACCTCAAGTCCAAGAAAGACTCACCAATCAAATCGCAGACTTTTTGATGGAGCAGTTAAAGCCAAAGGGTGTGGCGGTGGTCTTGGAAATGGAGCATCTGTGCATGTCCATGAGGGGGGTGATGTCCCCGGGGCATATTACAACTACTTCAGCCCTTAGGGGTATATTCCTCTCTGACCTGCGCACGCGGGAGGAGTTCCTCAAGCTAATAGGGAAGTCTAACCAATGAAACTGCAAGCCTTTTTGGAAAGAATGTTCAATCAAAAACGGGTACCTCAAGCCTTACTTTTTTATGGAAAAGAAGGAATAGGAAAGCGTGAAATTGCCTTTGAGCTCTCCAAGGCTTTGTTGTGCTTGAAGTCCCAGTATCCTGCCTGCGGAGTCTGTGAATCCTGCCGTCTTTTGAAGGACTTTTTCTCCCAGCCCGAAGAAAAGCTAAAGGTATATGAGGACGATAAGTTCGTTTATCTTCAAGGGGACCACCCGGACTTTATCTATCTCAAGCCCGAAAAGACGGAGATAAAGGTTGATCAGATTAGGGCTGTTAGAGATTTTGTTTATATAAAGCCTGCCCTTTCTCCAAAAAAGGTGGTTGTTATATATAACGCAGACGCCATGAACCCTTACGCCCAAAATGCCCTGCTGAAAGTTTTAGAAGAGCCTCCCTTAGACACCCACTTTATACTTGTCTCACATAATCTAAACAGCATATTACCTACCATAAAGTCAAGGTGTTTTATGTTAGAGGTTCCACCCCTTACAAAAGAGGAGCTTGCCCAAAGGACAGGTATAAAGGATGATCTTCTTTTGGAGCTTTCGGAGGGTAGTATTATCTTACTTGAAAGCTTGAAAGAAAAGAAAGAGATAGTGGAAACCGCACTGAAGTTTTGGCAGTTAGATTGGGTCAGTCTCTTTAAATTAGCCAACAAGTTGGAAGACTGGAGCACGGAGGATAAGCTCTTATTTCTTAAGATCCTATCGGGTTTGATCCAAAAAAAATATCTACAAGAGCGGGATGAAAGGTACAAACTCATGCTTGATAGGGTATACTTTGCCATGGAGTACCTGGGCAAAGGCATTAACTTAAAGCTCACATTGTTTTATCTTTATTTAAAGGGAGGTGATAAAAATGCTTCATATAAAGGCGCGCTATCAGGACACTAGGAAGATCATAGAAGTGGATGGTGTTAGGGAGGATGTTCAAAGGGGGGAGTTGGTGGTTGTCAGTTCTGAAAAGGGAGAAGAGTTAGTGGAAGTTCTCGGCTATTCAAAGGAAGGACTGTCTTCAAAGGTGACCTTTCTAAGAAAGGCAACGGAAGAGGATAAAAGGAAAGCTCAAGAAAACGAAGAGCGTGCAAAAGAATTCCATGAACTCTGTAAGAGAAAGATAAAAGAACATAACTTGGATATGAAACTCTTAAAAACCTACATTCCCTTGGATGGGTCCAAGGTGTTCTTTTACTATACCGCAGAACAAAGGGTGGATTTTAGGGCTTTGGTGAGGGATCTGGCAAAATCAATAAAAAGGCGTATAGAGATGAGGCAGATAGGGGTCAGGGATGCGGTTCAGATGATGGGTTGGCTTGGGAACTGCGGTAATGATGTTTGCTGTGCAAAGTTTGCGGAAAAATTGGATTCCGTTTATGTGCACGATATACACCTTCAGAACCTTCCCCTGTCTCCCTCCAAATTTACCGGACCTTGTGGAAGGCTCTTGTGCTGTTTAGCCTACGAGCGGGAAAACTACTTGATAAAAGAGATTCTACCAGATGTGGGGACTTCTATATGCTACAAGGGAAGCGAATACAACCTAATTTTTGTGGAACCACTGCGAGGTTATGCCCTGTTGGAAAGGGAAGGGAAAAAAATTGAGGTACCCTTGAAGGACCTTCTGCCCAACCATTACGAAAGGGCTTTGGAGCATTGCAGGGTGTGTCCCGCGTGTTGTAGAAGGGTGAACGCAGACCATGAAGCTCCTGTTGGAGCTACAGAGTGAACTAAACCGATTGTTTTTGTTTGAGTTGAAGGATGGCTCAAGAATTGAGTCAGTTTTTTACAGGGGAGACACCCTCTGCATTTCCACACAGGTGGGCTGTGCGTTGGGATGTCCCTTCTGTCTTTCAGGTTCAAAGGGGCTACTGAGAAATCTTTCTGCAGAGGAAATATACTCCCAATACAAGCTTTTAAAGGATAGACTCCCAATAAAGAGAATAGCTATGTCAGGCATTGGGGAGCCTTTGATGAATTACGCGAACGTCCAAGAAGCCTTCTGGATGTTAAAAGAGGAGGGACTAAAGGTTTCCTTCTACACCACCGGCTTCCCTACGGAAAAACTGCCCATGCTACTTAGTCTTCCCCACAATGGCGTAACCATATCTGTGCATACAGTAAGAGAGGAAAAAAGAAAACTTCTAATCCCTCATGGAGGAAGTCTTGAGAAGCTCATCAGTACACTGAAACATTCTCTCAAAGAGCTCAGTTCAAGCAGGAGAAAAAAGATTGCCTTAGCATATTTGCTTATGAAGGGCATAAACGACACAGAGGAAGAACTTTTGGAGTTTTCAAGGCTTGTCAAGGAGCTGGGCTTGAGGGCGGTGCTTCTTTACTATAACTCCACAAAGCCTGACTTTGAAGCGCCATCTCCAGAGGAATATGAAAGGGCTTTTTTGACATTAAAGGCTCAGGGTATAAAGGTTACCCTTTCCACAAGATACAGAAAGGACAAACTTGGGGGTTGTGGAACACTCTTGGTCAATCGGTCTTTATAAGGTCCACTATTACTTCCTCTTGGTCATCCTTTGCCACGCAGTGCAAGGGCATCACCTGAACCTTGGCCACTCCCTTTTTGAGCATTCCGAGCTTTTCCGCCGCAGACTTTGATAGGTCTATGATCCTGCCCTTTTTGTGTGGTCCCTTATCATTAACCCTAACCACTACCTCCCTTCCGTTTTCCAAGTTTCTCACCAGGAGGTATGTATGCATATCAAAGTACTTTGACGCAGCAGTGTATTTGAATTTATCAAACCTTTCTCCGCTAGACGCTTTTCTTCCGTGGAACTTTTCGCCATACCAGGAGGCATAGCCCTCTAAAACCTTGCACTCTTGGGCGTAAGAAAAGCCAAAGGCAAGGCAGAGGACAAAAAACCACCTCTTCATAGCAAAAAGGATACCACAGACTGAATTGCTGGTCAAGAGGCCGGTCTTTTACGAACCCTTATCTCTTGTTGGTTTTATGCATGGAGATAGTTGAATATTTCAACAAGAAGCCCTTAAAATACTTTTGCCATGGAAACCTATAAGGGCTGTAAGATTCCTAAGGAACTTTACTATGATATAGAGAACCAAGTTTGGTATCGCCTTGAGGAAGATGGCACCGTTACGGTTGGTGCCACGGACGTAGGGCAAACCCGCGCGGGCAGAATGGTAAACGTCCGGATAAAGCCACCCGGCAAACACGTGCCCAAAGGAAAGCCCATAGCGTCCTTAGAAAGTGGCAAATGGACTGGTCCAATACCTGCGGTCATAGAGGGTGAGATTGTGGAAAGGAACGAAAAGCTCTTTGACCAACCGGACCTAATAAACGACGACCCCTACGGAGAAGGCTGGATCGCAAGGCTAAAGCCCACAAACTTGGAAAGGGACCTAAAGGACCTAGTAACAGGAGACGTTGCCCTGCAAAAGATGAAAGAGTACATAGAAAGGGAAGGTGTAGAGTGCAAGGGTTAAGGGCAGTGGAACTTTTCTCTTAGCTTTTTTGCCACATAGGGATGTACCAAGCCCTCTAAAGTTCCGCAGTAGCTGGCTATGTCCCTCACTATGGTGGAGCTTATGTGTATGTATTCTTGAGAGGGCATCATAAATATGGTTTCTACGCCTGCCAACTTGCTGTTATTGAGGGCAATCTGAAGTTCATACTCAAAGTCCGTAAAAAGCCTAACACCCCTCACTATCACCCTCAGCCCCTCCTTCCTCATAAAATCCACCAAAAGTCCATCAAAGCCCTTAACCTCCACCTTTGAACCTAAGGGTTCAACCATCACTCTAAACATATCTACTCTCTCTTCCAAGTTAAAGAGTAGGTATTTCCTTGGGCTTTTGGCTATGGCCACTACTACCCTATCAAATAGCTCACAGCTCCTTTTAACTATGTCAAGATGTCCCAGGTGAGGAGGGTCAAAGGTGCCCGGATATACTACGCTAATCATCCTCCTTCCTCCATATAGATAGGGCGGTATCTCCGTAAGTTTTTACCTTTTCTGCTCCAAAGTTTTGGCCTTTCCTGTGTTCAAGGATAAAAAATCCTCCATTGTTTAGTTTTTCTAGGGCTAATTCAATAAGTTTTTGGTAGTTTTCATAATCATAAGGAGGATCTGCAAAGATTATGTCTGGCTTGTCTTCCAAGTGTTCTAAAAACTTTATTGCATCTGAAATAATGACTTTTCCCCCTTTTTCCTTTATTGCTTGGGCAAACTTCCTGTTCTTTTCCACGAAAATTACCTCTGCACCCCTCTCCATAGCCATAAAACCCATCTGACCAGTCCCGGCAAACAGGTCTATAAAGAGCATGCCCTCTATGTCTCCCAGCATGTTGAACACCGCCTGTTTTACCATAGATGAAGTGGGTCTGAGGAGTTTTTTTCTACTTGATTTTTTCATAAAAGTTATTATAATTTGTTTTTCTTGCAAAAGGAGGTTTTTTACTATGGTTTGGCTTTGGAAGCTTTTAAAAAACCTTGACAAGGAGGAGAAGAAATGGCAAAAGCCCTCGGACTGCATATCTTAGCGGACCTGCACGGCGTTAACCCTGACCTTATTGACAGGGTAGAGGACATCAAAAACCTTTTAGAGACCGCCGTCAGGGTAGCAGGTCTCACCAAGATCTCCTCTCATTACTACCAATTCCAACCCCACGGTGCCACAGGTGTTATCCTTCTTGCGGAGTCCCACATATCCATCCACACATGGCCCGAGCATGGATTGGCAACGGTAGATGTCTATACCTGTGGAGATCCTTCCAAGGCTTACAAGGCTATGGACTACATAATATCCACCTTGGAGCCTTCTCGGGTCGATAAGCAGGTTCATGAGAGGGGCTTGGTGGGAAGTTCCGAGGGTCAAGAGTTGCGAAGTATTTTGCTGAACATATAAATTTTTACAGTAGAGGGCTGAAATGTTTAAGTTTACAGAGGAGCAGATAAAAAGATACGCAAGGCATATAATCCTGCCCGAGGTGGGCGGTAAGGGGCAGGAAAAGTTGTTAAATTCCAAGGTGCTTGTGATAGGCGCAGGGGGTTTGGGTTCCCCCGCCATACTGTACCTGGCAGCAGCCGGTGTGGGAACCATTGGCATAGTGGATTTTGATGTGGTGGATTTGTCAAACCTCCAAAGGCAGATTATCCACAACACCGAAAGGGTAGGCACCCCAAAGGTGGAATCTGCCAGAAGGACCGTGGAAATGCTAAACCCGGATGTGAAGGTGATCACTTATAACACCCGCATAAGCAAAGAAAACATAATGGATATAATCAAGGATTACGACGTGGTCTTGGATGGCACCGACAACTTCCCCACCCGCTTTCTTATAAACGACGCTTGCTACTTTGCGGGCAAGCCTTTAGTTTCCGCCGCCATGCTGAGGTTTGAAGGTCAGGTTTCTGTCTTTGACTTCAGAATGAAAGAACAGTCTCCATGCTATAGGTGTCTCTTTCCAGAACCTCCTCCTCCAGGTCTTGTGCCTTCTTGCCAAGAGGCGGGAATTCTCGGAAGTATTGGGGGCATAATGGGTTGTATTCAGGCCACAGAGGCAATAAAGCTGATATTGGGCATAGGAGAGCCATTAGTTGGTAAGCTCCTTATCATGGATGCCCTTTCTATGGACTTTAGGAAGGTAAAACTGCGCAAGGATCCCAACTGTCCCCTCTGCGGAGAAAAGCCGGTAATAAAAGAGCTTATAGAATACGAGCAGGTTTGTGATGTGCATTTTTGAGCATGAGGCTTGGGGTAAATATTGACCATGTGGCAACCCTAAGGCAGGCAAGGAGGACCTTTGAACCAAGCCCGGTTTTTTGTGCCCTTTTGGCAGAGCAGGCGGGTGCCCATCAAATTACCTTGCATCTGAGGGAGGACCGCCGACACATCCAAGAGGAGGACCTCAGGCTTATAAAGAAATTGGTAAGGGTACCTGTAAACTTGGAGATGGCACCCACCGAAGAGATGAAGAGGATCGCTTTGGAGGTAAAGCCCAACAGAGTTACCTTGGTGCCCGAAAGGAGAGAAGAGATAACCACGGAAGGCGGCTTGGATGTGGCAAGGTTGAAGGACTATCTAAAGGAGTTCCTAAGGGAAATAAAGGAGGAGGGCATCGAGGTTTCCCTCTTTGTAGAGCCAGAGGAGGAACAGATTTATGCATCAAAGGAGGTGGGGGCAGACGCGGTGGAGTTGCACACGGGTAGGTATGCGAACCTTTGGAACGCCCATAATTGGAAGGGTGTTGAGGAGGAACTTCAGAGATTAAAGACTGCAGCTATAAAGGCAAGGGACTTAGGATTGAGGGTCTATGCGGGGCATGGTCTTACCTATCAGAATGTTAAGGATCTGGTAAAAGAGCTCAAAGACTATGTGGAAGAGCTGAACGTGGGACATTCCATAGTTTCCAATGCGGTGGTCTTTGGCTTTGAGAGGGCGGTTAGGGAGTTTTTGATGATCATACAATAATGAAGAGAGGGGTGCTTAAACACGATCCAGAGCTTTTTAGGAATGAACTGCTTGCTTATAAGGGTTCTTATTTTGACTTTTTTATGGAAAAAGGAAAGTCGCTATCCAAGTTAGAAAAAAGAAAGCTTAGGGAGTGGTTAAAGTCCCAAAGACCACCTCAACCACCCTTTTTAGAACTCTATCATAAGGATGTGAGGGACTATAAGGATATCCTTTTGCCTGAAAGTGTAGATTGGGTTATCACGGACCCACCTTACTCCAAAAAGTTTTTGTGGGTTTATGAAGTTTTGGGTGAGCTGTCTGCATATGTTTTGAAGCCCGGAGGGGGATTGCTTGTAATGGTAGGGCAAAGCTATCTGCCGGAGATAATTGGCAAGCTTTCCAGTAAGCTTAACTACGTTTGGACGCTGGCTTATCTAACTCCAGGAGGGCAGAGTCCCTATCTGTGGAGGATAAGGTGCAATTCCTTCTGGAAGCCAGTGCTTTTGTTCAGCAAAGGCAAATACTCGGGCGATTCTTTTGGGGACGTGGTTAAAACCTCTCCTAACAACAACGACAAACGTTTTCACAGGTGGGGGCAATCGGAAGAAGGTTTTGAATTACTGTTTGATAAGTTCGTTTTCCCAGGACAGACCATCTTAGACCCTTTTGTAGGAGGAGGAACCACCGCGGTGGTAGCTTTGAAAAGAGGTTGCAATTTTATAGGCATTGACAACGATTTGTCCGCTTTGCTAACCACAAAGAAAAGGTGCCAAGCCCTTGGATTAGATTTTATTCTAAAGGGACATGTTTGACCCGTCAAAGGTAAGAAAAGAAAGGACAGAGTGGAGGGATTTGGAACTGAGCAAACGCCACAGGGAGTGGGGTTTCCATTGTCCAGCAGTGGATATAGACTTTCTAATGGTTGAATATTACTACGGAAAGCCTGTGGCAATTATTGATTACAAAAGATTTACAGGTAGCAAAAACAACACCCATCCCAAAAGTTATGAGGCGATTTCTATTTTAGCCGACAATAGCCATATACCCTTTTTCGTTGTTTACTATTACGACAACCCTTGGAGCTTTAGGCTTGAGCCAATTAACAACATTGCCAAAAAGATATTTGAAAAAAATAAGAAAAGGCTTAATAAATGTTTGACGGAGCGAGAATATGTGGAATTTCTGTATTGGTTAAGAGGACATAAATTAAGTCAAGAGGAAAAAAGAATACTAGAAGGTTTAAATAACACCCTACCCAAGCACTGCAAAGGAAACAGAGATGTGTTATAATTAAATAATACAGTCCCCGTAGCTCAGGAGGATAGAGCGCGAGATTCCTAATCTCGAGGTCGGAGGTTCGACTCCTCCCGGGGACGGATGGGCGATTAGCTCAGTGGTAGAGCGCCATCCTCACACGATGGAGGTCGGAGGTTCGACTCCTCCATCGCCCATTTATAATTTATTCTGTGGAGCTCTTGGAACTTTGGAGGAGGCACTTAGAGAAGACAAAGAGCGAAAGGACCACCATAACCTACTTAAACGCCATCAACTCTTTTTTAAGAAAACTCCAACTGCCAAGTCATAAACTCGTTGAGGTCTCTTCTGCAGACCTTTACCAGTATGCGGATAGTTCAGAACTTTCTCCTGCCTCTTTGCTTACCCATTTTTCCGCCCTCAGGCACTTCTATAGGTTCCTTGCCCGCAGAGGCTACATAGAAAAGGAAAAATACTCAGAAATTGAAGAAACCATAGAGGATATAAAGGAGGACTATGGGTTAAAAGTTATACACAGAAAGCCTAAGGCACTTAGTAAGTCTGAGCTTGAGAAGATATTCCAAAAGGTAAAAGGTTCAAAGTATGAAAACGTATACAAACTCTTTTTATACAGCGGTGTAAGGCTGTCGGAGTACAAAAATCTAAGCTCGGATCACTTCTTCTTGGATAAAAGCGGTATATACTGGCTACATCTACCCGCAGAGATTACTAAGAGGAAAAAGGAAAGGATTGCTCCACTGATAGGTCCCACCAAGGAGGAAACCTTCCGTTTTACTCAAGAGCTCTCCCGGTGGTTGGAAGACTATGACGCAAACCTGAGGGTCAAAGCAGGTTCTTTGCAGGTATATACCAACAGACTTTCAAAAAGACTTGGCATAGACTTTTCACTCCATAGCTTTAGGCATACCTACATAACAAACCTTATAAACCAGGGCTTTCCTGCAGAATTAGTAAAGGAGTTTGCGGGACACGCTAACGTGAAAACCACCATTGATATATACTATAGGTTTAACCAGGAAAGGGCAAAGGCGTTGGTGGATGAATTTCTAAAAAGATGAAGTTTTTCTTCCTTACCATATTTCCAGACCTTGTGAAATGCTTTTGTGAGCATGGGATTGTATCCCAAGCCATAAAAAAGGGTGCCTTAGAGGTGGTAGTCATAAACCTAAGGGACTATGCGGAAAAGGGGAAGGTGGATGACTATGCCTACGGAGGGCATCCGGGCATGGTTCTAAAGCCCGAACCCATCTTTTTAGCTTACGAAGACCTTGTGAGCAAGTACGGAAAGCCTTACGTTATAATCCCACAACCTTGGGGAAAGGTGATAGACCAGAGGGACTTGGACAGGCTTTCAAAGCTTGACAGCTTGCTTGTAATATGTGGAAGATATGAGGGCATAGACGAGAGGGTAAGCACTTTGGCGGACGAGGAGCTTTCTTTAGGAGACTTTGTGCTCTCCGGTGGTGAGCTCTTTGGCTTAGTGCTCTTGGAAGGCATTGCAAGGCTTTTGCCGGGTGTTCTCAGCGACCCACAGAGCATAGAGAGGGACTCCTTCAGAAGGTGGCTGGGCTCTCCCGTATACACCAGACCGGCGGAGTTCAGGGGCATGAAAGTGCCCGAAGTTTTGCTTTCAGGCAACCATAAAATGATTGAGCTTTGGGAACTGTGGCACTCTATAAAAAGAACCTTGGAAAAGAGGCCAGACCTCATTCCCAAAGACCTTACACCCTTGGAGGAAGAGATGTTAAGGGCTATAAAAGAAAACCTCAGCTTTGAGGAGTGGGTCCAAAAAAGATGATTCTGTTCTTGGTGGAATCTTTCACAAAGGCAAAGACCATAAGTAAGTATTTGGGAAAGGACTATTTGGTTAAGGCAACCGGTGGGCACATTAAGGATCTACCCGAGGACCGATTGGGTGTAGACTTAGAAACGCTAAATCCTACCTTTTTGTGGAGGAAGGGAAAAAAGAAATTGTTTGATGAGATAAAGAAAAGTAGCCTTAAAGCCCAACTTGTGCTTTTGGGAACGGACCCAGACAGAGAAGGAGAAGCAATATCCTACTTTCTTTGGGAAGAGTTAAAAAGGGTTGTAAACATCCCAATAAGGCGTGTGTACTTTTACGAGATCACCAAGCCTGCCCTCCAAAAGGCCATAAAGGAGCAGACAAACATCAACATGAACTTGGTTAAAGCCCAGTTTGCCAGAAGGGTCCTTGACCGGCTCATAGGCTATCTTCTTTCGCCAGAACTTCAGAAAAGCTTAAAAACAAGAGGGCTCTCTGTAGGAAGAGTTCAATCTCCTGCCCTAAGGCTCATAGTGGAAAGGGAGAGGGAAATCCAGTCCTTTAAGAAGAAGAAGTTTTACTACATCAGAGCGCTCTTTGAAGGATTTTCTGCCTACTTGGGCGTGAGGTTTGAAAAGCCAGATAACGCCAAGCCCTACTTGGAAAAGCTAAAAGATGTCTTCTTTGAAGTCAAGGAAGTTCAAGAGTGGGAGGAGATGGTGCCACCGCCCAAGCCCTTTAACACACCCGAGCTACAAAAGACCGCCAACGAAAGGCTCGACTTTAGCGTGGAAAAAACCACAAGGCTTGCCCAACTGCTCTACGAAGAAGGCTACATTACCTACCCAAGAACGGACGCCCACCGGATGAGTCCTGAAAAGGCTACAGAGTTCCTCCAGTGGATAGAAAAAAACTACGGTGTGGAGTACGTGGGAAGGTTAAGAAAGTTCAGAGAAAAAGCCCATGTGCAGTCTGCCCACGAATGCATAAGGCCCACCAGCTTAGTCAAAAAACCGCCACCGGGGGATAGCCTTGAGCTCTTTGAACTGATCGTAGGCAGAACTTTGGCAAGTCTTTCTACTCCTGCAGTCCTGAAGAACACCAAGGTAATGCTAACTCCTTTGACGCAAGGTATTCCCTTTGAGTTTATCGCAAAGGGAAGGACCTTAGTCTTTGATGGATGGACAAGGTTTGAAGATTATGACTTTATGGAGGAGAAACTGCCCAAGCTTGAAAAAGGTCAGATTCTCAAGCCACAAAAGATCATCTTGGAAGAAAGGCAAACAGAGCCACCAAAAAGATACACGGAAGGCTCCTTAGTAAAAAAACTTGAGAGCTTAGGCATTGGAAGACCCTCTACCTATGCGACGATCATAAAAACCCTAAAAGAGAGAGGCTACGTGGTGGTGGAAAAGGGCTACCTAAAGCCCACAGAGACCTCCTTTTTGGTGCTTGACTATCTTATGGAGAACTTTCCAAAGCTGGTGGATTACCAATACACCGCCAAGATGGAGGAAGTGCTGGACTTGGTGGAGGAGGGAAAGAAGGACTGGAAAAGTGCAGTCAGAGAGCTTTTTAAAGAGATTACAGATGGAAATCCTTACCCAAATAAACTTCCCTGACCCTCTGGTTCAAAATAACATCCTTTGGCGGACCCTGGGCTATCACCGTGCCCTCTGAGATTATGTAAACCCTATCCACTAGCCTTATGGTTTCCCTTACGTTGTGGTCGGTAATCAAAACACCTATATCTTGAGCCTTTAGGTTTAGAATTAACTCCTTTATGTCTGCCACCATTATAGGGTCTATGCCCGCAAAGGGCTCGTCAAAGAATAGATACTTAGGCTTTGGGATCAGCGCCCTTGCGATCTCTAACCTTCTCTTTTGACCGCCGGAAAGATTTCCTGCCTTTTGGTTTCTCAGTTCATAAAGCCCAAAGTCCGAAAGCAATTCCTCCGCCCTTGCCAAGGCGCTCTCCTTGCTCTCTTCAAAAAACTCCAAAAAGATCAGAAGGTTTTCTATAACGGTTAGATCCTCAAAGAGGGTGTGTTCCTGTGGCAAAAAGGATATGCCCTCCTTAGCCCTTTTGTGGGTAGGCAGATGGGTGATGTCCTTTCCTTCCAACTCTATGGTTCCATCATCCACCGAAAGAAAGCCCACCAAACAGTTAAAGAGGGTGGTTTTACCCGCCCCATTGGGACCCAGTAGCCCTACCACCTCACCCCTCTCAATGTAAAGGTCTATACCCTTTAGAACTTCCCTACCCTTGAAACTTTTTCTCAAGCCATATGCAGAAAGCCTTTTCTCCAAGCCAAGTTTAATTATAACTCGTGAAACTGCACCCTCAACCTCTGAAGAGACACAACACCCTTGCAAATTAAGATATTTAGAATATACTTATATTCTTATATTAAATCCCCTTAGGAGGTGTGCTATGTTTGGAGCAAATAGGATCGTAGATATTCCAGAGGATGCCATTATGAACATAAATTATGTAGTGCTCAAGGAGGGTGTAACCCTTGACGATGTAGCTGAAAAGGTTGCTTACCTCTGCGAGCATGTTAAGACGTACCACTCAGACACGGGCTTTTACGGAGGCTTTGTTGCCCTTAATACAGGTGGTGTTTCCCTCGAGGGCTCCACTGCTGGACAAGTCACCGAACATCCTCTAAAGGAGAGGGAAGTCCTCATAATAACCTTCTGGAGAAGCCTTGAGGACCACGAGGAATCCCACAGAAGCGAAAGGTTCAACCAGCTCTTTAAGGAATTAACCGAGTTGGCGGAGAGCACCTTTGAGGTTGTCTATCAGGTTCTTTGGCAAGGGAAAGCATACGACCCAGAAATGGCAAAGAAAGCAAAGGAAGTAAAGGAAACCTACGCAGAGAAGTAAGTGATCAGTACTGGAAAAGTGGGCACCGCTCCTTTGGTGCCCCTCAACCAAACAACTCCTTAAAAATATTCGGTCGTCTTTGTTTGAGTTTGTTTAAGTATTCGTTGAGGTACATATAATCGGGCTCGCTCTTTACGGCCCTTGTCCTTATGTAAAATCTGGGCTCCTTTCCCTCAATTTCAAAGAGTATAAGCCCTAACCCAAACCTTAAACACAAAGACTCAAGCCTTCCGATCTCCTCAGAACCTTTGGGCACTACCAAATAAACCTTATGGCTGAATAGTTTGTAGGCACACGCCTGACCAAAGGCAACCACCAACTGATTGGGATCAAGCTTTATCTCTGCACTGACGATTTCTGGAACGGGCAACTTTATGGGTTCATAATCGGGAAATCTATATATCCCAAAAACATCTGGAGTTCCCCACTTGTCCTCAAAGACTTTTCCACCTAAGGGTACTGCCTTGGAACACTCTTCCAACTCGTCGGTCAAATATTGAGCAAAGGGCTGGTACAGGTCCTGCTCTCTTATTTCCTCCACTGGCTTTGGAGGTGCCTCTTCCCTCACCAAACGGAACAATCCCCTCTCGGGTATAGCTATATTTTTTATGTCTCCCCTTCTAATTTTTTCCCTTAGATTGTGAAGGGCACCATGAATAGTGTTTTCCTTTATCTCCGGGTGTTTTTCTTTGATATACCTCACCAGCTCGGAGTATCTCAATCCTTCTTGAGATGATGCTAAGGCTTCTCTAATTGCTCTCTCTATCTTTTCTCTGTGGGTGGGCACAAAGGCATAGTATATTACATTCTGGAGGAAGATGCTAACTTTTGGCGGAGGTTGTTCTAAAAATATAAACCCATTTACACACAAGAGTTATAAGACTAAAATCTAAGCTTGATGTTTGTAAGTCTATAGTTTAAGCTTTAACTATGCACAGATGGGCAGGTGTTCTTTTGCACATAAGTTCTCTACCTTCTCCCTTTTGCGTAGGAGACCTTGGGCGGTCTGCCTATCTTTTTGTGGATTTTTTGTCTAACAGCGGGCAAGGGCTCTGGCAGGTGCTACCCTTGAACCCTACCTTTGAAGAGTTCGGAAATTCCCCATACTTTTCTACATCCCTATTTGCGGGAAATCCCCTGTTTGTGAGCCCGGAGATCTTAGAGGAAGAAGGGCTTATTTCCAAAGAGACCTTAGATAAGGTAAAAGAAAAACCCACCCAAAGGGTTGATTACTCAAAAGCTTACTTTGTAAAAGACCTGATCCTTGAGGAAGCCTTTAGGAACTTTTCGGAGGATAGGGACTTCTGGCAGTTTGAGGAGGAAAATGTCCATTGGCTGGAGGACTACGCCGTCTTTTCTGCCCTGAAGAAGAAAAACCGAAGTTCTTGGGACCGTTGGACTGAGCTAAAGCCAGACCCTTTGGATGTGAAGAGGGAGAAGTTCAGGCAGTATGTCTTTTACAGGCAGTGGTTCAGGTTAAAAAGCTATGCCAATGAAAAGGGTGTAAGGATCATAGGGGACATTCCCATTTATCCTGCCTTTGACAGTGCAGACGTGTGGAAAAATCAAAGGCTTTTTAGGCTTGATGTGTGCGCGGGCGTTCCTCCGGATTACTTTAGCCCAGAGGGTCAGCTCTGGGGAAATCCCGTCTATAATTGGCAGGCACTGAGGGAGGAAAACTTTGAGTGGTTGGTCAAGAGGATAGAACACTCCTTAAAACTCTATGATCTTTTACGCATAGACCATTTTAGAGGATTTGTATCCTATTATGTGGTTCCCAAAGGAAGGCAAAACGCCAAAGAAGGCTGGTGGGAAAGGGCATATCCGGAGGAGTTCTTTAGCCTGTTGAAGGATCGTTTTCCGGAATTTCCTTTCATAGCGGAGGACCTGGGAACCATAGACCGAGAGGTGGAGGAGCTCAGAGATCGCTTTGGCTTTGTATCCACAAGGGTTTTAGCCTTTGCCTTTTTTGAGCCAAACAGCACCCATCTACCCCATAATCACAATCAAAACTGCGCAGTTTATACAACCACCCACGACAACATGCCCCTAAAGGACTGGTTTGTGGAAGAACTAAATCCTGCACACAGGGAAAGGCTTGAAAAGTATTTGGGAAAAAGCTTGGACAGAGAAAATGTTTCGAAAGAGCTAATAAGGTTGGCCTATATGTCTGTAGCTAAGTACTGTGTGATTCCAATGCAGGACCTTTTGAACCTTGGCAAAGAATCAAGGATGAACACACCAGGAACTGCCAAAGGTAATTGGGAGTGGAGGATGGATCAATTACCTCCCGCGGAGTTAAGCCTTTGGCTTTTGGAGCTTTCGGAGATCTACCAACGCCTCAACACTTGATGGGTTCGTAGATCATATCGTAAAGCTGGTTAAGTTTCTCTACTACCTCTTCTTCCGTGCTTGCCACCAGATTAATGTGTCCCATTTTCCTCCTGTGCTTTTTTTCTTTGCCGTACCAATAGAGCTTGGTGCCCTCCACAGAAAGAACTTTTTTCCAGTCAATTTCCTCATAGGAAACTCCGAGCAAGTTCAACATGCCTGCGTGAGACTTTAGCTTTGTAGAACCCAAGGGAAGCCCGGTTATTGCCCTGAGCAGGTTTTCAAACTGGGATGTGTAGGCAGAATCTAAGGTGTGATGTCCGGTGTTGTGCACCCGGGGTGCCATTTCGTTTATCAAAAGTTTTCCTTTCTTGGTGTAAAAGAACTCTACACAGAGCACACCTACTAAGTTTAGCTCCTCCATCAAAGATCGCACTATCTCTTCACCCTCTGGGAACACCATAGAGGTAGTGTGGTTGTAAAAAAGAATACCTTCTCTGTGATAGTTTATGGTGGGTGGATATAGCCGCACCTCTCCCCTTAGGCTCCGCACTCCTATTATGGAAAGCTCAAAGTCAAAGTCCACAAACTCTTCTACCAAGAACCTCTCCTTTTCTCCATGGTTGGCTTTTACCTTCTGAAGGTCCTGTAGGCTTTTTATCAAATACTGTCCCTTGCCATCGTACCCCAAAGCCTCCGCCTTCACCACCACGGGAAGGTTCAAAAGTCCTACCTTTTGTTCTAAATCCTCCTTAAAGGCTACGGTAAAAGTAGGTACGGGATAGCCCCTTTTTTTCAGAAAGAGCTTTTCTTCTACCTTGCTCTTTTTTAGCTTCAAAATCTCCACGGAGGGAAAGGTCAAGGGCGCAGTCTTTTCCAAAATCTCCTCCGGTATGTGCTCAAACTCATAGGTTATAACATCGCAGAGCTTAACAAACTCATCTATTTCACTGTAGTCAAAGCAAAGGTCTGCCACTTTGCGGGCTGGAGAGTGTGGCATATCGTCCGCCACAAAAAACTCAAAGCCAAGCTTTCTCCCCTCTAAGATGGTCATCCAACCCAACTGCCCACCACCGAGGATTCCAACCCTCATCAGTAACTCCTCTGGGCAGGTTCATACTTAACAATGTTCACGGGTATGTATTCAAGCTCAAGGCGGTCTCCCACCTTTCGGACCAAAGTATGTTTTAAGAAGTTTTTGTCATCCCTGTTTGGATAGTCTTCCCTCATGTGTCCTCCCCTTGATTCCTTCCTGTGGAGGGCAGAAAAGGCAACTACCCTCGCCAGCTCTAACATGTTTCTGAGTTCCAAAAGCTCCACCAGGTTGGTATTAAACACCTTGCTTTTATCCACCACTGGAATGCGTTCCCATCTCTCTAAAAGTTCCCCAAGCTCCTCATAGGCGGACTTAAGGGACTTCTCATCCCTAAATATTCCCACCTTTTCCCAAGTGATGTCTCCCATGCGTTTTCTGACTTCCGCTAACTTTTCCGTGCCCTCCCTCTTCATAAGCCCCTCTATAAACTCCTGAGCCCTCCTCTCTTCACCTTCTGTGAGCGGTAGCCAATCCACCTGCTTGGCATACTCCCTTGCAGCTATACCGCAGAATTTACCAAAAACCAAAATCTCCGTTAAGGAATTTCCTCCCAATCGGTTGGCACCGTGCACCGAAACGCAGGCGCACTCTCCTACCGCATAGAGTCCCTCCAACTCGGTTCCGCTTGTTCTGTAATTTACCACATGGATACCACCCATACAGTAGTGGGCGGTTGGTCTTATGGGCACTAGGTCCTTGACTGGGTCCACACCTTCAAAATCTATGGCAAGCTGTCTTACCTGAGGAAGCCTTTCCTTGATCTTTTCCTCTCCTAAGTGTCTAAGGTCCAGATACACATAGGCTGAGGTGCCCTCTCCTACACCCCTACCTTCCCTTATCTCATACTCTATAGCCCTTGAGACCATGTCTCTTGGTGCCAACTCCATCTTCTCCGGTGCATACCTTTGCATAAACCTTTCTCCCAGGGCGTTGAGGAGATACCCACCTTCTCCCCTACAGGCTTCCGAAAGCAGTATTCCCGTCTTTGCCAGGCCCGTAGGATGAAACTGGATAAATTCCATATCCTTTAGGGAAAGCCCTGCCCTTAATGCAGCTGCCACTCCGTCCCCCGTATTGCCTATGGCGTTGGTGCTTCTCTTCCAGTAAATGCGGGCAAAGCCTCCCGTAGCCAATATCACTGCCTTTGCCCTAAGGTTTACGACTTCTCCGTTTTTTATGTCATAGAGGGCTACACCCTTTACCCTGTTGCCATCGTGGATGATGTCCAACAAGAAGTATTCGTTGTAAAAGTGAATGTTTTCCCTTGCTAAAGCTTGCTCAAAGAGGGTATGTAGAATCACGTGCCCAGTTCTGTCTGCGGAAAAGACGGTCCTTGGGAAGGACGCACCACCAAAAGGTCTTTGGGCGATCCTGCCATCTGGTAGGCGAGAAAAGGGCACACCCCATCGGTCCAGTTCGTATATGATCTCAGGGGCGTTTTCGCACATGAAAAAGACTGCCTCTTGGTCCGCCAAAAAGTCAGAACCCTTTATGGTATCAAAGGCATGAGAATCAGGAGAATCATCCGGAATTACATTCCCAAGGGCTGCGTTTATGCCACCTTGCGCTGCACCCGTGTGGGAACGGGTGGGATACACCTTTGATACTACCGCCACTCGGATGGTTGGGTCCAAGCTTGCCTCTATGGCAGCCCTCAAACCAGCGCCACCGGCACCAACTACTACCACATCGTAGTAATTCATAAGGAAATTATACTACCAGACGACCACCTTTTGTGCTGTAAGAATGAGCTCTGCAATATCCTCGTAAGACTTTAACTTATCTGGGCTTACCTTCAGTCCTCTAGCTTCCACATCCTCTTTGCAAGCATACCAGTTTCTCTTGTATGGAAACCTAAGCACCGCGTCCTGAATCAACACCACAATATCATCCTCTCCCACCAAGTCGGAGCTGAAGTCCCCCAACTTTCTAACCAACCACAGGGTCTTTACCATACCAGAACCGCCTCCGAGGAAGCCAACATGTCTTTTACGCTTTCCATGTTTACAAACTCCACATCCACTGCAAAGTCTTCCTTTTTTAGCCCCCTCTCTTCCGCAGAGAGGTCCTCCACGAAGAGCTTAACATTTACATAACCCATGTTCTCCAAGAGCTTTTCAAAGCCATGTATGAGGAGTTTTTCATGCTTCCACTTGGTTAGAGCATAAACTCCATCCTTTATAAAAACAAGAAAAACCTCGTGGTTTATACCTAAAGCCAAGGCAACCCTTAAGGCTTCGTGGCATCTCCACGAGAACGGGTCGCCTTTTACCAAAAATAGAACGCGCATTAAGTTTCTTGAGGAGTTTCTTGAAGAAGTTCTGGAGATTTAGCCCTTTGCAAGATCTTAACTACTACCCATCTTTTTGTTTTTGAGATGGGCCTTGTTTCCCTTATGACCACCACGTCTCCCACTCTGCACTCGTTGTTGGGATCGTGTGCGTGGTATTTTTTGCTCTTTATGATGTGCTTTTTGTATATAGGGTGGGGCACTCTTCTATCCACACGCACAACTACCGTTTTGTCCATTTTGTCGCTAACAACAACACCCACAAACTCCTTTCTTTTCGTGTGCCAGCTCATTTTTGTCCCTCCATCTGCTTTTCCTTGATAATGGTTAGAACCCTTGCCAAGTCTCTTCTTGCTTTCCTGATGGCCATCTTATCCTTAAGTCCTTCTATTTGCTTTTTAAAGCGTAAGTTTAGAATCTCTCTTCTGAGTTCTTCTTCTTTTTTCAAGAGGTCTTGGAGGGAAAGCTTTCTGAGCTCCTTAGCCTTCATGCTCCAATACCTCCATGCTTTTTGACAAGCCTTACCTTTATGGGCAATTTAGACGCCACCAGCCTGCAAGCCTCTTCCGCCACATCCTCCGACACACCTGAGAATTCATAGAGAATCCTACCTGGCTTTACCACCGCCACAAAACCTTCAGGGTCACCCTTTCCACCACCCATACGAACCTCATTGGGCTTCCTGGTGTAGGGCTTGTCAGGGAAAATGGTGACCCATATCTTCGCACCCTTTTTCAGAGCTCTGACCAAGGTGACCCTGCCCGCTTCTATCTGCCTTTGGGTGAGCCAATGAGCCTCTAAGGCTTGTATGCCGTACTCTCCAAAGGATACTTTGTTGCCTCTGAAGGCTTTACCTTTTAGTGTTCCTCTTTGCTGTTTTCTAAACTTTGTTTTTTTAGGTGCCAAGAAAGACATCTCAGACTACCTCCTTTTCTGCTCTTTTAAGGTCCTCTTCTATCTTTTTGATGATCTCCTCTTTGCCACCCTTTAGAATGTCTCCCTTGTATATCCAAACCTTCACACCCAAGACGCCGTACTTGGTCTGGGCTACCGCAAAACCGTAGTCTATATCCGCCCTTAGGGTCTGAAGGGGCATCCTTCCCACCAAGAACCACTCTGCCCTTGCCAGTTCCGCACCACCTATCCTTCCCTTCACCTGAACCTTTACACCTTTTGCCCCTGCCTTTAGGGCATTGTCTATTGCCCTTTTCATTGCTCGCCTGTGGGAGACCCTTCTTTCTATCTGAAGGGCAATTTCCTCCGCTACAAGCTGGGCATCCAGTTCTGGAGTTCTAACCTCCTCTACGTTTATGCTGTAGTTATAACCGGGGGCTATAGCCAAGAGGTCCTTCCTCAGCTGTTCTACCTCTGCACCCTTGCGACCTATTATGATTCCCGGTCTAGCCACTAAAATCCTGATCCTTATCTTCTCTGCCGCCCTTTCAATGATTACCTTAGAAACACCCGCCGCGTAGTAGCGTTTTTTGATGTATTCCTTTATCTTTAAGTCTTGATGCAGAAGCTTTGTGTATTCCCTTTTGTCTGCGTACCACTTGGAGGTCCAATCCTTCGTAATACCAAGCCTAAACCCAATAGGATGCGTTTTCTGACCCATCAGCCTTCCTCCTTCCTTTCTTCTAACACAATAGTTATGTGAGAAGTTCTCTTTCTCACCATGGTCGCCCTACCGTGGGCCCTGGGGATCCACTTTTTATACATGGGGCCATCATCCGCCACCGCCTTTTTTATGTAAAGACTGTCAAGGTCCAAACCCTTCTGTTCTGCGTTGGCTATGGCACTCTTTAGCACGCCCTCCACTATCCTTGCAGCTTTTTTGGGAATGAACTTAAGCTGATACAGAGCATCTCCAGCTTTCATCCCCTGAATGACCCTCAGCACCTGCCTTGCCTTTAAAGGCGATATCCTAGCATACCTTAAAATTGCCCTCGCTTCCATGTTTTCACCTCACTTCTTCTTGGCCACCTTTGAAGACTTTTCCGGGTGGCCCTTAAAGGTCCTGGTGGGAGCAAACTCACCCAACTTGTGCCCCACCATATCAGAAGTAATATAAACGGGCACAAAGGTTTTGCCGTTATGAACCGCTATGGTGTGACCTACAAATTCAGGTATTATTGTGGTGTCCCTGCTGTAAGTTTTTATAACCTTTCTCTCTCCTGTCTGGTTCATCTTCCTTATCCTACTCCAAAGCTTTGGATCAACCCAGGCTTTTTTATCCACCAGCTTTCTGTATTGCTCCCAGATCTCCTTGTACTTTTGGTAGGCCCTTTCGAAAAGCTCTGGTGTGTGTTGTACCTTCCTTACCTTTTTGTATACCCTCTGAACTTTCTTGTATAGCTTTAGAAAGGTGTCAAGGTCCTCAATAAGTTTATTCCTTTTGTTCCAAGCACCTTTGAAACCCATTACTTAACACCCTCCTTTAGAGGTTTACCCTTCCTGTTAACAAGAATAAACTTGTCTGAGTACTTTTTGCCCCTTCTGGTCTTGTATCCTTTGGTTTTCCATCCCCAAGGAGATTCGGGATGCTTTCCTTTGGTTTTACCCTCACCACCACCGTGGGGGTGGTCCACTGGGTTCATGGCTGTTCCACGAGTATGAGGTCTCCAGCCAAGCCAACGGTATCTACCAGCTTTTCCGTACTTTACAAGCTCGTGCTCTGCCAAACCAACCGCACCAACGGTAGCCATGCACCTTTGGTGGATGAGTCTTATCTCTCCAGAGGGCAACCTAACCTGTACATAATCACCAACCTTACCCAAAACCTGCGCAGAGGTGCCCGCAGCCCTAACCAGCTGACCACCCTTTCCGGGATGAAGTTCTATGTTGTGGATTATAGTTCCCACAGGGATGTACTTTAAGGGTAATGCGTTGCCGGGTTTTATTTCCGGAAGTTCCTTCCCCGCCTCAGCGTCTTCGTAGGATATGGACATGACGGTATCTCCAACCTTGAGACCTTCGGGCCAGATAATATACCTCTTTTCACCATCTGCGTAGTGTAGCAATGCTATACGTGCAGACCTGAAGGGGTCATACTCTATTGCTGCCACCTTGGCAGGCACAAGGCTCTTATCCCTCTTGAAGTCTATAATCCTGTATCTCTTCTTGTGTCCTCCACCTCTTGACCTAGCGGTGATCTTACCATGAGAGCGCCCTTTAGCCCTTTTGTAAAAGTAGGTCAAGGACTTTTCGGGCTCACTCTTGGTGATCTCTGCAAAGTCATAGAGGACTGCGTGCCTCTGTCCGTTGGTAACCGGCTTTAATTTTCTTACACCCATGTTTTTACCTCACCTTTGAAAGGTCTATTTCCTGAGAAGGGTCTATGGTTACTATGGCTTTTTTATAAGCCTTTGTGTAACCATACTTTCTGAACTTTCCAAAGACCCTTCTCTTTCTTGGCTTAACAATCATGGTATTAACCTTTAGCACTTTTACACCAAAGAGGGTTTGTATGGCGTGCTTTATCTCGTGCTTGTTAGCATCCATTGCCACCTCAAAGGTGTACTTTTTCAATTCCATAAGCCTGTTACTCTTCTCGGTTATTATGGGTCTTATTATGATCTCCTCCGGCCTTCTCATGAGCCCAACCTCTCGTAGATCTTTTCCAAAGATGGTCTTGTAATAATCAAATGATCAGCCCAAAGGATGTCGTAAACGTTCAGCCCTTCAACGGGAAGAACCTTCGCATAAGGAAGGTTTCTAAAGGATTTATAGATCACATCATCCTTCTCGGGAAGTACTAGAAGAACCTTCTTACCCTCCAGTCCTTGGGCACGTAGGAACTCCACCGCCTTTTTGGTTTTTGGTACATCTCCGATGGGAATTTGATCCACCAAGCTTATTGCTTTTTCTTGAGCTTTGGAAGAGAGTGCCATCTTCAGGGCTAACTTTCTCACCTTCTTAGGTAATGGGTAGTAGTAGTCCCTTGGCTTTGGTCCGTGGGCCACACCACCACCTACGAAGATGGGGGCACCTCTATCTCCGTGTCTAGCGTTTCCCGTTCCCTTCTGAGGTAGGATCTTCCTTCCGCTGTATGCTACTTCACCGCGGGTCTTTGTGCTATGGGTTCCCTGCCTTCGGCAGGCAAGTTGCCATTTGACCACTTCCCAAAGGACATGCTTTTTCACTTCAACACCAAATATGTCCTCTCTAAGTTCGCTCAGCTCACTCATTGCTCATTCCTCACTAGGTTTTCTGGTATATGCTTTATTCTATTCAGCTTTAGTCTTTGGGATCTTCTGTTGGCTATCCTGCTCTTTTCTACAATCACAATACCCTTTGGATGACCAGGCACAGAACCCTTTACGAGGATTACTTCTAATTCCGGTAAAACATCCACCACCAGCAAGGATTGAACTCTGATCTTTTCTGCACCCCAATGCCCAGCCATCCTTTTGCCCTTCCAAACCCTTCCTGGGTCTGTTCTTTGACCTATTGAACCTACAGCCCTGTGGTACCTGTGTCCGTGGGACTTAGGAAATCCTCCAAAATCCCACCTCTTCATAGTACCTGCAAAACCTCTACCCTTGCTGATGCCTACCACATCTACCAGCTCTCCGGGCTTAAAAATGTCCGCCACCGTCAATTCCTGACCCACTTGATAATCCTGTGGATTTTCCACCCTGAACTCCTTCAGTCTCCTCAAAAGCTTAACGCCCGCTTTCTTTAAATGACCTATCTCTGGCTTTGTCAGTTTTTTCTCTGTGGTTTCAAAGGCTCCCAGTTGAATTGCATTGTAGCCGTCCTTTTCCACTGTTCTGATGGCAACTACCGTGTGCTTTGGCACCTTTATGGCTGTTACTGGTACTGCGGTACCATCCTTTAAAAATACCCTAGTCATTCCAAGTTTTATTCCAAAAGCTCCAAGACCCATGGCATCAACTCCTTATCTTTAGCTCTACACTCACTCCCGCCGGAAGGTTCAGATTCATTAGGGATTCTACCGTTTGAGGTGTTATCCTCACTATGTCTAAAATCCTCTTGTGTTCTCTTATTTCAAAGTGCTCACGAGACTGATCAAACTTGTGAGGGGAACGCAGGACTACCCATCTTCTCCTTCTAGTAGGTAGGGGGATGGGACCCTTCACCATACCCCCTGTCCTTTTCACCACATCCACTATCTGCTTAACAGACTGATCCAGCACTCTGTGATCGTAGGACTTCAGTTTTATTCGTATTATCTCCTGTTCCATTTTTCACACCTCAATCAAGTATTTTTGTAACGACGCCTGCACCGACGGTCTTACCACCTTCCCTTATGGCGAACCTCAAACCTTCCTCCATAGCTACAGGCTTTATCAACTCCACCTCAAGCTCCACATTGTCCCCAGGCATTACCATCTCCTGCCCTTCAGGCAACTTCACTATCACACCTGTCACGTCCGCAGTCCTAAAGTAAAACTGTGGCCTGTAATTGACAAAGAACGGACTGTGTCTTCCACCCTCTTCCTTGGTGAGAATATACACCTGTGCCCTAAACCTCCTGTGAGGTTTCACTGTCCCTGGCTTTGCCAAAACCTGACCTCTCTCTACGTCATCCTTACCCACTCCCCTCAACAGCACACCTATGTTGTCTCCAGGAAGTGCTTCATCAAGAACCTTCCTGAACATCTCTATAGAAGTTGCCACCGTCTTCAGAGGTTCTTCCCTAAGTCCTACAATCTCCACCTCCTCACCGGGCTTTAGGGTTCCTCTTTCTACCCTTCCTGTCACCACCGTTCCACGACCAGAGATGCTAAAGACGTCCTCTATAGGCATCAAGAAGGGTTTATCTGACTCCCTCACAGGTGTGGGTATGTATTCATCCATAGCGTTCACAAGCTCCACTATGGCATTGCACCACTTGTCTGGCTTTCCTGCTTCCAGCTCCTGCAAAGCCCCCAAAGCAGAACCTCTTATAACTGGCACATCGTCTCCAGGAAATTCGTATTTGTTCAAAAGCTCTCTCACTTCAAGCTCCACCAGGTCCAGAAGTTCTGGGTCATCTACCATGTCGCACTTGTTCATAAAGACCACGATGTATGGAACGTTAACCTGTCTTGCGAGCAATACGTGTTCCCTTGTTTGGGGCATAGGTCCGTCGGCAGCGGATACCACGAGGATAGCACCGTCCATCTGAGCGGCGCCCGTAATCATGTTCTTTATGTAGTCAGCGTGTCCGGGGCAATCTATGTGGGCGTAGTGTCTTTTGGCACTTTCATACTCTACGTGGGTTATGTTGATGGTGATACCTCTTTCTTTTTCTTCTGGAGCTTTGTCTATTTCTTCGTATTTCATGCATTTGGCTTTACCGCCTGGCAGTACGCCTGCGGCAAGGACACAAGTTATGGCAGAGGTTAGGGTAGATTTACCGTGGTCTACGTGCCCTATTGTTCCTACGTTTACGTGCTCCTTCTCTCTTACAAACTTCTCCTTTGCCATGTTTTACCTCCTGTTAAGATTTTGCTGCGGCGGACCTTTCTCCAATTATCTGCTCCGCCACATGCTGTGGTACTTCTTCATAATGAGAAAATTTCATTATAAAGGTTCCTCTTCCCTGTGTCAAGCTCCTCAGTGTGGTGGCATAGCCAAACATCTCCGCAAGTGGCACATATGCCTTCACCACTGTAATAACTCCCTTGTTTTCCATTCCCATAATCTTACCTCTACGAGAGTTGAGGTCTCCGATAACATCTCCTACGTATTCGTCGGGTGTTTCCACCTCCACCTCCATTATGGGTTCTAAGAGCACAGGGTCAGCCTTTTTCATTGCCTCCTTAAAGGCTATAGAACCTGCTATTTGAAAGGCTATGTCTGAGGAGTCCACCTCGTGGTAAGAACCGTCAAAAAGTCTCACCTTCACATCCACCACCGGATATCCAGCCAACACTCCACTTTGCATTGCCTCCCTCACACCCTTTTCCACGGAGGGGATAAACTCTTTTGGAATGACTCCACCCACTATGGCGTTTTCAAAAACGAAACCTTGACCTCTCTCTATGGGTTCTACTTCAATGACTACGTGTCCGTACTGACCTCTTCCACCAGTCTGCCTTATGAACTTGCCTTCCGCTACCGCTTTCTTTCTGATGGTTTCCTTGTAGGCAACCTGAGGTTTGCCTACGTTGACCTCCACTCCATACTCCCTCTTCATTCTGTCCACTATAATCTCCAGGTGCAACTCTCCCATGCCGTGTATGAGTACTTGACCCGTCTCTGGATCCACTGTGGCCCTGAAGGTTGGGTCTTCCTTCATAAACTTGTTGAGAACATGAGATAGCTTTTCTTGATCCTTTTTAGTTTTCGGTTCTATTGCCATAGATATAACCGGTTCTGGAAACTCAAGCTTTTCTAAAACTATGGGTGCCTTCTCATCACAGATGGTATCTCCAGTAGTGGCATCCAAACCTACCGCAGCAACGATCTCTCCCGCTGCAGCCTCCTGCACATCCTCCCGAGAGTTGGCGTGCATTAGAAGTAGCCTTCCTATTCTTTCCTTTTTGTCCTTGGTGGCATTGTACACGTAAGAACCCGCAAACACCTTTCCAGAGAAGACCCTAAAGTAGGTTAGCTGACCTGCATAGGGGTCGCTCATCACCTTAAAGACATACCCACAGAAGGGCTCATCATCCAAGGGCTTTCTTTCTTCCTCTTCACCGGTCTTTGGATTTGTTCCCTTAACTGGAGGAACATCCAAGGGTGAAGGCAGATAATCTATAACCGCATCAAGCAGTGGTTGAATTCCTTTGTTCTTGAAGGCTGAACCACAGAGCACAGGCACAAGCTTTCTCTCTATGGTTGCTTTCCTTAAAACCCTCTTTAGGTCAGAAACGGGAATCTCCTCTCCCTCCAGGTACCTCATCATAAGTTCATCATCGTGTTCCACTATGGCTTCCACCATCTTAGCCCTCCACTCCTCCGCCTTTTCTCTGTACTCTTCTGGAATGTCCACGATCTCATACTTAGCACCGAGTGTTTCCTCCAGCCAGATGATGGCCTTCATTTCCATAAGGTCAACTACACCCTTAAACTGATCTTCCGCTCCAATGGGAATTTGAATCGCCACGGGTTTTATGCTGAGCTTGTTTTCTATCTCCTTAAGTACCCTATAAAAGTCTGCTCCAAGTCTGTCCAATTTGTTGATAAAGGCGATCCTTGGCACTCCAAACCTGTCTGCCCACCTCCAGTTGGCTTCCGATTGAGGCTGAACACCTTCCACTGCGGAGAAGATGAAGATGATGCCGTCCAAGACCTTCATAGAGCGTACCACTTCCACCGAAAAGTCCACGTGTCCGGGTGTGTCTATGATGTTGATCTGATGGTCCTTCCAGTAGCATGCAGTGGTAGCAGCGGTAATGGTTATACCCCTTTCCTTTTCTTGGGGCATCCAGTCCATAACTGCGGCGCCTTCGTGGACCTCTCCGATCTTGTAAGTTTTGCCCGTGTAGTAGAGAATTCTCTCAGTGGTGGTAGTTTTACCCGCGTCAATGTGGGCTACTATGCCTATGTTTCTTAGCCTTTCTATGGGCACTATCCTTGGCATGTTATCCTCCTTACCATCTAAAGTGAGCAAAGACTTTATTAGCCTCTGCCATTCTATGGGTTTCTTCCTTCTTCTTTATGGCACCACCTTTACCTTCCAGAGCATCCAACAGCTCCGCCTTCAATCTCTCTATCATCGTGTAGCTACCCCTGTGCCTTGGCCTTTCCCTTGCCGCTTCCACGAGCCATTTTATGGCTAAACTAATCTGCCTCCTTGGTGGAACCTCTATGGGCACCTGATAGGTAGCACCTCCTACCCTTCTCGGTCTAACTTCATACTCAGGCTTTAGGTTTTCAACCACCTTATGAAGAAGCTCCACAGGGGACATTTTTGCTTCCTTTGCCGCCTCCTCTAAGGCGGTATATACGATCCACTCCGCCACACTTTTTTTACCATCCTTCATAACCTTGTTTATGAGCTTATGCACTAACACGTCGCCGTATTTAGGATCTGGTGGAATTTCCCTTGGTTTTACTGGACCCTTTCTAGGCATTACTTCTTACCTCCCGTTTGAACTTGTTGCTTTGGTCTCTTGGTGCCATATTTGGACCTTGACTGTCTTCTGTTGGCAACGCCTGCCGCATCCAAGGCTCCTCTTATTATTTTGTATCTAACACCCGGAAGGTCCTTAACCCTACCGCCTCTTACTAACACTATGGAGTGCTCCTGAAGGTTGTGCCCTTCTCCTGGGATGTAGGCGGTAACCTCTATGCCGTTGGAGAGCCTAACCCTTGCAACCTTTCTGAGGGCAGAGTTTGGCTTCTTAGGAGTCACTGTATATACCCTAACGCATATACCCCTCTTTTGAGGGTTGCCCTGTAGGGCAGGCGCCTTGCTCTTTTTCTTCTTCTTTTCCCTTCCGTACTTTACAAGCTGATTAAAGGTCGGCATCTCAACCTCCTTAAGCAAGCTATTAATTATACCACATCTTTTTTAACTTTCACCTCTTCCACCTCAACCATGCTATATTCTCCGTGCCCAGTTCCCGCAGGAATTATGTTTCCTATGATCACGTTTTCCTTTATACCTCTCAGTTCGTCCACCCTTCCCTCGCAGGCTGCGTCCGTAAGCACCTTTGTGGTTTCTTGGAACGAAGCTGCAGAGATCCAACTGCTGGAGCTCAGCGCAGCCTTTGAAATACCCACAAGAACAGGCTCTACCTTGGGTATCTTTCCTCCTTCTTCTTGTATTCTCTTTATCTCTTCTTTAAACTCTTCAATATCCACCTCTTCGTTTATAAGGAACCTGCTGTCGCCTGGATCTACTACCCTTCTCTTCCTGAGCATTTGCCTTATGATGATCTCAAAGTGTTTGTCGTTTATATCCACGCCCTGCAGTCTATAAACCATCTGTACTTCTTTTAGGAGGAACTTCTGCAATTCTGCCACTCCCTTTATCCTCAGTATTTCGTGAGGATCCGGAATTCCATCCGTTAGAGGATCTCCCGCGTTGACCTTGTCTCCGTCCCTGACTTGAAGGTGCTTACCTTTTGGCACAAAGTATTCCCTCTGCAAGCCTGTTTCCTTGTTATAGACCACTACCTTATAGCCTTTTCCTTTTATCCTCACTTGTCCGTCTATTTCCGCTTCTATCCTGTCGGTGATCTTGGTACCCTTCTGGATATACTGCCCGTGTTTTACCAAGATGTATTCATCCTTTCTGATGTTGTATTTTCTTGTTTCTCCAGTTCTTGGATTGAAGAGGATTACATCGTCTGCATCCTCGTATATTCTAACAATACCATCTATCTCAGACAGGATGGCTGGATTCTTAGGACGCCTTGCTTCAAAGAGCTCTTCTACACGAGGCAGACCACCCACAATGTCCCTTACCTTTGCCATCTCCTTGGGAATCCTTGCCAGTACATCTCCGGGCTGGACATAGAGATCCTTTACCACATAGAACCTATGTTGTATCTCCATTCCCTCCGATTCACTACATGTAGGACACAGATGCCACTCTGTGCTTATGTTTTCGGAGGGTATGCTTATTATGGAGTTAACTGGCAGGTCGTAAACCACTTCCCTTCCATCTTCTGTCAGGACTACTATCCTTGGAGTGTGTAGCATAGCATCCTTAGGTCTGGTAAAGGCCACAACAGTGGATGTCTTTCCTGTCAATGGGTCTCTCTCTTCTTTGACCGTAATGTCCAAGGCTATGTCCTTTAGTTCTACTTTACCAGCTACCTCTGAGATTATGTAGGTGTTGAAGGGGTCCCACTCTGCCAGGAGGGTATTTTCCTTTACAAAGTCTCCCTCATTTACCTTTATCTCCGCAGAATAGGGCACCGCGTGTCTTTCTATCATTCTTCCCTCTTTATCTACAATTCCTATGGCGCCATCCTTTGATATGTTTATCTTCTTGCCTTCCCTGTTGGTGATTAGCTTGATGTTGTAAAACTTAACGTAGCCTTCCGTTTCGTTAAGAAGTTCTCCCTTTGCCCTTTCTGCGATAGCAGCACCACCTATGTGGAAGGTTCTCATTGTTAGCTGAGTTCCCGGCTCACCGATGGATTGAGCTGCGATTATACCAACCGCTTCGCCCACATCCACTAGCTTGCGCTGTGAAAGGTCCCAACCGTAGCACATGGCGCACACGCCGAACTCCGCCTCGCAGGTGAGTGGGGACCTAACCATAACCTTTTCTATACCTCTATGCACTATTTTGTCTGCCAATTCTGGGTCTATTATGGTGTTTCTTTGGGCTATAACCTCTCCCGTGTATGGGTCTATCACATCCTCCGCCAAGGTCCTGCCTATGATCCTATCCTTTAGGGGCACCTTTTCCTCTCCTCCTTCCACTATGGGGGTCATTTCTATACCCTTTGTGGTTCCACAGTCCTTTTGGGTTATAAGGATGTCTTGGGCTACGTCCACTAACCTTCTGGTTAGGTATCCAGCAAAGGCGGTTTTCAGAGCGGTGTCCGCAAGACCTTTCCTTGCACCGTAGGTGGATATAAAGTACTCAAGAACCGATAGACCTTCTCTAAAGTTGGAGGTTATCGGTGTTTCTATGAACTCACCCGTGTGCTTTGCCATCAATCCTCTCATCGCAGCCAGCTGTCTGATCTGGTCTCTGTTACCTCTCGCACCCGAGTTCGCCATCATATATATGGGGTTAAAGGTGCCAGGATAGACCTTGTCTCTCTCCTGTCTTGGAGACTTCTCTATTTCCTCAAACATAGCCCGAGAAACTCTGTCTGTTATATCGGACCAAACATCGATGATCCTGTTGTATCTTTCCTTGGCAGTTATTAGACCTCTCCTGTGTTGTTCTGTGATTTCGTCGGTCTTTTCAAAACCTTCTTTTAGGATTTCTCCTTTAACTTGAGGTACCTTCAGATCCTCTATACCAATGGATACAGCAGCCTTTGTTGCCATCTTGAAGCCAAGGTCTTTTAGGTCATCCAAGAATTGGGCAGTTCTCTCCACACCGTATTTTTCGTAAACCTTAGAAACCAACTTTGATATACCCTTCTTATCAATCACCTCATTGACGAAGGGGAAGTCCTCGGGCAGTATGCTGTTCAAGAGGACCCTACCGGGAGTGGTTTCTATCACCTTGCCTTTTTCTACGAGCTTTATGGGTGCATGAATATCAACCACACCATTCTCCAAAGCCAAAAGCACTTGCTTTCTGTTAAAGAAGAGCTTTCCTTCACCCTTAGCACCTTTAACCTCTTGCGTGATGTAATACACACCCAAGACTATATCCTGAGAGGGCAGGGTTATGGGTTTTCCGTGGGCTGGGGAGAGGATGTTCTGGGTGGAGAGCATAAGGATGTATGCTTCCAACTGAGCGTGTATGCCAAGGGGGACGTGGACTGCCATTTGGTCCCCGTCAAAGTCTGCGTTAAAGGGCGGACAAACTAAGGGATGCAGTTGGATCGCTTTACCATCTACCAAGATGGGTTCAAAGGCCTGTATGGACATTCTGTGAAGGGTGGGTGCCCTGTTCAAAAGCACTGGATGTTGCTTTACCACTTCTTCCAGGCACTCCCAAGCTTCGGGAGTTTGATTTTCTACCAGCTTTTTGGCGCTTTTTATGGATGTAGCATAACCCTTTTCCTCCAAACGCCTATAAACAAAGGGCTTAAAGAGTTCCAAGGCCATGATCCGTGGTAGTCCGCACTGGTGCATCTTGAGCTCTGGACCCACCACGATCACACTTCTTCCTGAGTAGTCCACCCTTTTCCCTAAGAGGTTCTGTCTGAACCTACCTTGCTTACCCTTTAGGTAATCTGCCAAAGACTTTAAGGCTCTTCCGTTTTGGGTGATCGTTCTGCCACTCTTTCCATTGTCAATGAGTGCGTTTACCACTTCTTGGAGCATCCTCTTTTCGTTCCTTATTATGATCTCCGGTGCATCAAGCTCTATGAGCCTCTTTAGCCTGTTGTTCCTGTTTATGATCCTTCTGTACAGGTCGTTGAGGTCCGAGGAGGCAAACCTGCCACCATCCAAGGCTACCAAAGGTCTGAGCTCTGGGGGTAAGACGGGCAGAACCTCCAAAACCATCCACTCAGGCTTGTTTCCACTTTTTATAAAGCCCTCTACGAGTTTCAGAACCTTCAGCTGTTTCTTTATCTTGCTCTCAGAAAGCTCCCGCACCACCAAGCTTCTTATATCTTCCTTAATCTTTTCAAAGACGGGTATGTCTTTTTTCTTTTCCCTTTGCACTTCGTAAAACCTTTGAATGGCCTCCCTTCCAGTAAGACAACCTTCACAGTCTTGGGAAGAGACCTCTCCCGTTTGCGGGTTCAGGTAAAGCTCTTCGTTAAAGATACCCAGGAGGGCTTGCTCTAAGGTCATACCCTCTGGCAGGGAGAGGTTCAAACCATAGAGTCGGAAGTTGTCCGCCACCGTTTTAACCATCTTGTGATAGAGCTTTTTATACTTAACCTCCAACTCTTCGCCCATGTCCTCAAAGGAGAGGCTGTAGGGCTTGACTTCTTCTCTTAGTTTTTTGGCGTAAGCCTCCAGGTCCAAGGCGGAGAGGACCCTTTTGATCATTTCCGCACCCATACCGCCTTCGTACTTGTGTTCCAAGTTGCCCGCATACTGAGAAAGGTAGGTGTCCTCATCCACCACGTGCAGGCGGACAAAGACCGTGTTGCCCATATCGTCCTTTATGGGAATGGTGTCCTCCGCTTGCTCAAAGGCTTCCCGTTCCTCTTCGCTCGGATATTCTATGACCAAATAGGATTCAAAGTAGGTAACCCGTTCCACATCTCTGGTGGAAAGACCCAAAAGGGTTCCAATCTTGGAGGGGGTACTCTTTAGGAACCATATGTGAACAACGGGAGCGGCAAGTTCAATATGCCCAAACCTCTGCCTACGCACGTAGGATCTAGTGACCTCCACTCCACACCTATCACAGATGGTACCTTCATACCTTTTTCCTCTGTATTTACCACACAGACATTCATAGTCCTTTATGGGTCCAAAGATCTTGGCGCAGAAAAGCCCGTCCTTCTCGGGCTTGTGGGTTCTGTAGTTTATGGTTTCGGGTTTTTTGACCTCCCCATAGCTCCAGCTTCTGATCTCCTCTGGGGAGGCAAGCATAAGCTTTATTCTTTCAAAAGGTAAAAGACCCTTCCTCATTGCTCTTCCTCCGGCTTTTCTACTTTATCGCAGGGCATTTCTGCCCCGTTTTCACACTTAACATCAAGACCTAAAGCTTTTAGCTCCCTTACAAGCACCCTGAAGGATTCTGGTATTCCGGGAGAATACATGTACTTACCTTTCACTATGGATTCATAGACCTTCGTTCTTCCTTCAATGTCGTCGGACTTGACCGTTAGCATTTCCTGGAGAGTGTATGCAGCACCGTGGGCTTCCAGAGCCCAAACTTCCATCTCTCCAAGTCTTTGACCACCAAACTGTGCCCTTCCTCCGAGGGGCTGTTGGGTAACCAAGGAATAAGGTCCTGTGCTCCTTGCGTGGATCTTATCGTCCACCATGTGGATGAGTTTTAGCATGTGCATGTATCCAACGGTTACCCTCATGTCAAAGGGCTCTCCCGTCCTGCCATCGTAAAGAACTGTCTTTCCATCCTCCGGCAAACCAGCCATCCTTAAGAGCTGTTTTATGTGCTCCTCCGATGCTCCTTCAAAAGCAGGCGTCGCCATAGGAATACCCATCCTTGCATATTCCTTTATCACCTCTTTGAACTCCTCATCAGAGAGAGAGTTCAGGAATTCTTCTATAGCCTTTTGGTTTTGTCCGTCGGGTGTGTCTCCCACGCTGTAGATCTCTTTTAGGAAGTTGATTATCTCTTGCCTATCTGCCATGTTTTTGAGGAGCTCTCCCAATTTCTTGCCAAGTTCTTTACATGCCCAGCCAAGGTGGGTTTCTAGTATTTGACCTACGTTCATACGAGATGGAACGCCCAAGGGGTTCAGAACTATATCCACGGGAGTACCATCCTCTAGGAAGGGCATATCCTCCACTGGCAGAACTACCGAGATCACACCCTTGTTTCCGTGTCTTCCTGCCATTTTATCGCCCACTTTGATCTTTCTCTTTTGGGCTATATACACCTTAACTAAGGTGATAACTCCCTGAGGCAGTTCGCTCTTTTTGCCTATGGCTTCAAGCTTTTCCTCGTAGATCTTGGTGAGCATATCCACCTGCGCCTTTGTCCTATCTCTAACTTCCCTTATCTTCTCGCACAGTTCTGGGTCGTCAAACAAGTTTTCAGGCTTGGTGATTATGTAGTTAAGGAGAGCATTAAAAGTTTGCTCGTCAATGACAGTGCCTGCGGGATAGGTCTTTTTCTTTATGACGATCTCCTTGTCTAAGGTCCTCCCAAGCACCAAGCTTTTAACGAAGGCATTCCTGCCTTCCACGATCAACCTTTTCTTTCTTTCTAGGTCCGCTAAGAGCTCTTCCCTTTCCTGCCTTTCCACATGCTCCGCCAGATAATTTCTCTTCTCTCCTAACTTTCTGGCAAAGACCTTAACATCCACCACAACACCCTCAACACCAGGCGGACATCTCAAGGATGTATCTTTTACATCTCTAGATTTTTCTCCAAAGATGGCCTGCAACAGCTTTTCCTCTGGAGTGAGTTGGCTCTCGCCCTTGGGAGTTACCTTTCCAACCAGTATATCTCCGGGCTTAACGTAGGTGCCTATCTTTACTATGCCAAACTCATCCAAGTGGGCAAGAGCCCTCTCTGGCACTCCAGGTATGGAACGAGTTATCTCTTCATAACCCAGCTTGGTTTCCCTTGCTTCCACTTCCAACTCTTCAATGTGGATGGACGTATACACATCATCCTTTACCAGGCGTTCAGAGATAACGATAGCGTCTTCAAAGTTGTAACCTCTCCACGGCATGAAGGCAACCAGCACATCCTTTCCAAGGGCTAGTTCTCCCTTGTAGGTAGATTGACCATCTGCCAAAATATCTCCCTTCTTTACCTTCTGTCCCTTTACTACCAAGGGTCTTTGATTTATACAGGTATTTTGATTGGTCCTCTTAAACTTTTCAAGCTCGTATATGTCTATGCCAATGTCTGTGGGGTCTTTGAAGTCAATTTCATCTGGATTTACCCTTACGACGATCCTCTTGCTATCCACCTCTTCCACCACACCACCCCTCTTTGCAATCACTACCGCACCGCTGTCCCGGGCTACGATCTTTTCCATACCGGTGCCCACCAAGGGTGCCTGGGTGAATATCAAGGGCACCGCTTGTCTTTGCATGTTGGAGCCCATCAGGGCACGGTTTGCGTCGTCATGCTCAAGGAAGGGAATCAAAGAGGCAGACACAGAAACCACCTGCCTTGGAGAGACATCCATGTAATGGACTTGCTCCGGACGTACTATTTGAATGTCGTTTTTATACCTCGCATAAACTCTGTCTGCCAGAAGGGTACCATCCTCTGCGTACGGAGTATATTGGGCTATTACAAAGTTCTCCTCTTCGTAAGCAGCCAAGTATTCCACTTTGTCTGTTACCTTTCCGTTCTCCACCTTTCTGTATGGAGTGATGATAAAGCCATATTCGTTGAGCTGGGCATACACGGTCAAAGAAGTTACCAAACCTATGTTTTGGCCTTCGGGTGTTTCAATGGGACAGATCCTTCCGTAGTGGGAGGGGTGGACGTCCCTTATTTCAAACTTAGCGCTCTCTCGGGTAAGACCACCGGGACCTAGTGCAGAGAGCCTTCTTTTGTGGGTGGTAGCAGAGAGCGGGTTTGTGTTGTCTAAGTATTGGGATAGGGTTCCACCCTTCAGAAAGTCGTAAATAACAGCGGTCAAATACCTCGGTTGTAAAAGGTCTTGGGGCTTAAGGTTGGGGTCCTCTGGGCTGACCACCGTACAACGGTCCCTGAAGTACTTTTCCATACGGGCGATACCTATTCTGCACTGGTTTTCTATGAGCTCGCCTACTGCCCGCACCCTTCTGTTACCAAGGTAAGCAATATCATCCTTTTTCTGCCTTCCACGTTTAAGGTCTATGAGATATTTGACCACATTGATAAGGTCTAGAGCATTCAGGAACCTTGCCTCTCCCTCCGTGTAATCCTTTACTCTAACTTCCGTCTTCTCTTTAAAGAGTTCTTTAAGAAGTTCCTCAGTAGCGGGAACTTCCCTTCCGTCTTCCAAAATCACCGCCAAAGGTGGAAGGGAGCTTAACCTTTCCAAATCTGCGGGCTTCAGAACCTTGGGGACCTTATGAACCTTTGCGTTGAGCTTTACCCTACCAACCTTAGATAGGTCATAGCGGGTGATATCTTTGAAGTAGAGCTCAAAGTGGGTCCTTGCCCTACTTACGAGGTGCTCCAGTTCCATAATCATGGGCTCTACTGCCCGCAGTTTCTTGTATATATCTATCAGCGCTATGTCTGAAAGTCTGAACTTGGAAGGCAGTCTTATCTGGCTCATTCCCTGATCCCTTGGCATACATTCCGCTATGAGCGTTTCTACGATGTATTTCTCATAGGGGCTCTTTATTACACTTTCCCGAGGCACTGCACACACATGGTCTATCTGAATTCTGTCGTCTTTTAGTAGTCTTTCTAAGATTTCCACGCTTTCTATGTATCTTTCCTCTATGAACTCTTCCTCTACCCCTTTACCTTCCAAGATACCCCTGTATCTGAGTATGGCAAAGATGTAATGACCCTCTAAATCTTCGGGTTTATACTCCTCACCGGTTGTTTCTTCAAAGAGGCTTCCCCCTCTAACAAAGAATCCCTTTGTCTCTGGGTAGAAGGCTTTTAGAATTTGGTAGGCAGTTTCCAAACCAAAGGCTCTGAAAGCGTATGAGCCAGCGCTTAGTTTTTTCTTATCTATCCTGACGGTTAGTATATCGGAGGTGCTGGAAAGCTCAAACTCTATCCGAGAGCCTTTGTCTGGGATTATGCTTGCCCTATAGAGCATACGAACTATGGTTGTTTCCTTTTGTCTTTCCTCCTTCTCTTCAAAGAAAACACCCGGAGAACGTATAAGCTGATTTACTACAACCCTTTCGGTACCGTTTATAATAAAAGAGCCCTTTTCGGTCATAAGGGGTATTTCGCCAAAGTATACCTTTCTGGGCTCGCTTACCCTTTCTCCCTTCTTTGTCTTTGTTCTGAGTCTTACCAAAACCCTCAGAGGAGCGGAGTAGGTGAAGCCCTTTAACTTACAGTCTTCCTCAGTGAATTTTTCCTTATATACCAGCTTTGAACCACACTTGGGACAATCTACATCATATCCTCCCAAAAAGGTTGGGTCTGAGTATGCTTTGTAACCGCATCTGTTGCATTCCCACTCCCCAATCTCGTATCCTAAATACTCAATGATGATCTTCTCATCGGGATCTTTCATAGGAAAGGATGTTCTGAAGACGTACTCCAATCCCTTTGGTTCCCTTTTGTGAGGAGGCTTTTTAAACTGGATGAAGGACTCAAAGGACTCCTTTGGTACAGTAAGAAGGTGAGGAGGATTGATTAGTTCTTCCCTTTTGCCAAAAAACTTCCTTGGAAGGGCTAAGTTCTTTCTCATGCCTTTACCCCTTGGGTGTTTTTAAAACAAAATACCCCCTTTACAAAAGGGGGTACAAGCTCACAAAAAAGCCCTGAAATAAAAACTCTCACTTTATCTCTACTTCTGCTCCTGCCTCTTGGAGCTTCTTGGCTATGTTTTCTGCCTCCTCCTTTGATACACCTTCTTTTACAGGCTTGGGTGCGGATTCCACCAGGTCCTTTGCCTCCTTGAGACCAAGTCCTGTGATTTCTCTAACTACCTTGATCACGTTGATCTTGTTAGCGCCCGCGCTCTTTAGAATCACAGTGAACTCTGTCTTTTCTTCAGCGGCAGGTGCGGGACCTGCTGGAGCTCCAGCTACTGCTGCTGGCGCTGCTGCCACCACAGCGGCGGCGGATACTCCAAACTTCTCTTCTAGCTTCTTTACGAGCTCGGCAACTTCCAAAAGGGTCATGTTGCCTATAGCTTCTACTATTTCGTCAATGGTAAGTGCTGGCATCTTTATACCTCCTTATTAAGATTTTTTCTTTTCTTCTATTGCCTTTAGTGTAAGTACAAGCTTTTGAGGCATAGCCTTGAGGGCTAAGATAAAGTTCATCAAAGGAGCCTGCAAGGTGCCCATAAGCTTGGAAAGCAATACTTCCCTCGGGGGCAACTCTGCGAGGGCTTGTACTTCTTGTGGCCTTAAAAACCTGCCCCCCATAAAACCACCCTTTATTTTGGCAAGGGGGTTTTCTTTGTTCAGCTCTTTTGAAACTTCAAAGATCTTTTTAGCAATAACCACAGGATCCTTGTAAGCAAATACTAAGGCAGTTGGTCCCACAAGCACATCTCTATGGTCTGCCACAGCGGTATCCATAAAAGCCCTGTAAAAGAGGGTGTTTTTACCCACCACAAGCTCACCGTCCATAGCTTTGAGCTCAGCCCTAAGTTGTGTGAGAGGATACGCATCTATACCCGAGTAGTTGAAGAAGATCACCAACTGTGCCCTCTGTAGCCTATCCCTGTAGCTGTTGATAAGCTCCGCCTTTACCTGCCAACTTTTCCTCATGCGGCTACCTCCTGAAGCTTTCTGAGGGTGAGGGCGGTATCCACCTTAACACCCGGAGACATGGTAGCAGACAAGGTAATACTCTTCACATACTGACCTCTTGCACCCGGTGGTTTTGCCTTCACCACTGCATCTATAGCGGTGTATGCGTTCTCAATGAGCTTTTGCTCATCAAAGGAAATTTTCCCTATGGGCATGTGCACATTACCAGTTTTGTCTACCTTGAACTCTACTCTACCCTTCTTTGCCTCTTCTATTGCCTGCTTTACGTTGGTGGTAACGGTGCCCGTTTTGGGGTTGGGCATTAAACCCCTTGGACCCAAGAGCTTTCCAAGTTTTGCCACCTTCGGCATAATTTCAGGAACCGCTATAACCACATCGTAGTCTACCCACTCCTCTTTGAGGATTTTGTTTATAAGGTCCTCACCACCCACATAATCTGCGCCTGCTTCCTTTGCAATCTTTTGGGCTTCACCCTCCGCGAGAACCAAGACCTTAATTTCTTTACCCAAACCGTGGGGTAAGACTACAGAACCTCTGACCATCTGGTCCGCGTACTTGGGGTCCACACCGAGTCTCATGGCAAGCTCCACCGTTTGGTCAAACTTTGGACCACACTCTGCATGGAGCTTTTTTAAAATCTGAACAGCTTCCTCTACTGAGTAAAGTTTGTTTCTGTCATAGAGCTCAAGGCACTTTAAATATCTTTTTCCCCTCTTCATAGCTCACTCCTTCCAACCTTCTATTTCTATACCCATACTTTTGGCAGTGCCCGCAATGGTTCTCATGGCAGCGTTTAGGTCTGTGGTGTTCATATCCTTTAGCTTCATTTTAGCGATCTCTCTTAGCTGTTCCACAGTGATCTTACCTACCTTTTGCCTTTTGGGGTCTCCTGAACCCTTTTGAACCTTTGCCGCCTTTTTGAGAAGATAAGAAGCTGGGGGCGTTTTCATAACGAACGTGAAGCTTCTGTCTTGGTATATGGTGATAACGACGGGCACCACAGTGCCGGGCTCAAAGTCCTTGCTTGCTGCGTTGAACTGCTTGACAAACTCCATTATGTTCACACCGTGCTGACCAAGGGCAGGACCAACGGGAGGTGCAGGTGTAGCTTGCTGAGCTGGCAACATCAGCTCCACAACCGCAGTTACCTTCTTAGCCATTACCTACCTCCAAAGAGAATATAACATTATATCACAACTTCTCCACCTGAGAAAAATCTAACTCAACAGGTGTTAGCCTACCAAATATGCTGATCAGAACTGTTAGCTTTTCCCTCTCTGGATGAACCTCTTCCACAGTGCCGGTAAAGTTCATAAAGGGTCCCTCTATGACCCTAACCTGGTCGCCCTTCTCAAAGAGAATTCTCGTAGGTCTTACGCCCTTCTTCACAAAGGCTATGATCCTTTCCACCTCCTTTTCATCCAAAGAGGCAACCCTTCCGCCCACCAAGACAGGCCTATAGACGTGTGGTGTCTTTTCTATTGCCCTCAAGAGTGCATCATCCATATCTGCCTTTATAAGCAGATAACCTGGGAACATTTTGGATTCTAAGATAATCTTTGCCTCCGTTTTGTTCTCTTTGCACACTATTTTTTGCCCGGGCTTTGATATAGGAGGTGCCTCTACACACAAGTCTCCCTCTACACTTTCCAAAACCCTAACCTCTCCGTTCTCTATCCTAAAGGTGGTAACACCTTTTTTTCCAAGCACGCTTATGTCTCTATTGTTGCCACGCAGGGAGAGCCTGTATTTTTCCTTTCCCATAGTTTTTATGACCACCTTTTCCTCTGCGGGAACTATAACCTCCTCCACCTTATGAGAGAGCCCTTCCAAAGCTAATACCTTCAGAAGATTCTCCTTGGCGGTAGCCTCCTTTCCCGCTTCCACTTGCAGGGCATACCATTTATATTCACCCATTAGCCACCCCTCAAAGATAGTAGAAAGTTAATAATTCTAACAAAGACAATGTCTAAGACCCAAAGGTAGGTACCAACTACAAGGGCAAATATTATAACACTAACTGTTGCCTTTACGGCTAAATCTTTGCTGGGCCACGATACCCTATCAAGCTCTTGCCTTACGGACTTCAGAAAGCTCTTTATCCTTTCCATTTTTTCTCCATACGGGGCACGGAGGACTCGAACCCCCAACCGCGGGATTTGGAGTCCCGCGCTCTGCCAGTTGAGCTAGTGCCCCTATTTAACCTCTCTGTGTAATGTATGCTTCTTGCACCACTTGCAGTACTTCCTAAGCTCTAACCTTTGGGGTTTCTTCTGCCTATTCTTTGTGGTGGAGTAGTTTCTCCTCTTACACTCAGTACATGCTAAAACTACAACTTCTCTTGCTGCTGCCATTTTTCACACCTCAATCAAGTATTTTTGTAACGACGCCTGCACCGACGGTCTTACCACCTTCCCTTATGGCGAACCTCAAACCTTCCTCCATAGCTACAGGCTTTATCAACTCCACCTCAAGCTCCACATTGTCCCCAGGCATTACCATCTCCTGCCCTTCAGGCAACTTCACTATCACACCTGTCACGTCCGCAGTCCTAAAGTAAAACTGTGGCCTGTAATTGACAAAGAACGGACTGTGTCTTCCACCCTCTTCCTTGGTGAGAATATACACCTGTGCCCTAAACCTCCTGTGAGGTTTCACTGTCCCTGGCTTTGCCAAAACCTGACCTCTCTCTACGTCATCCTTACCCACTCCCCTCAACAGCACACCTATGTTGTCTCCAGGAAGTGCTTCATCAAGAACCTTCCTGAACATCTCTATAGAAGTTGCCACCGTCTTCAGAGGTTCTTCCCTAAGTCCTACAATCTCCACCTCCTCACCGGGCTTTAGGGTTCCTCTTTCTACCCTTCCTGTCACCACCGTTCCACGACCAGAGATGCTAAAGACGTCCTCTATAGGCATCAAGAAGGGTTTATCTGACTCCCTCACAGGTGTGGGTATGTATTCATCCATAGCGTTCACAAGCTCCACTATGGCATTGCACCACTTGTCTGGCTTTCCTGCTTCCAGCTCCTGCAAAGCCCCCAAAGCAGAACCTCTTATAACTGGCACATCGTCTCCAGGAAATTCGTATTTGTTCAAAAGCTCTCTCACTTCAAGCTCCACCAGGTCCAGAAGTTCTGGGTCATCTACCATGTCGCACTTGTTCATAAAGACCACGATGTATGGAACGTTAACCTGTCTTGCGAGCAATACGTGTTCCCTTGTTTGGGGCATAGGTCCGTCGGCAGCGGATACCACGAGGATAGCACCGTCCATCTGAGCGGCGCCCGTAATCATGTTCTTTATGTAGTCAGCGTGTCCGGGGCAATCTATGTGGGCGTAGTGTCTTTTGGCACTTTCATACTCTACGTGGGTTATGTTGATGGTGATACCTCTTTCTTTTTCTTCTGGAGCTTTGTCTATTTCTTCGTATTTCATGCATTTGGCTTTACCGCCTGGCAGTACGCCTGCGGCAAGGACACAAGTTATGGCAGAGGTTAGGGTAGATTTACCGTGGTCTACGTGCCCTATTGTTCCTACGTTTACGTGCTCCTTCTCTCTTACAAACTTCTCCTTTGCCATGCTACAACCTCCTAAATTTAAGCCCAGGACCGGACTTGAACCGGCGACCTCACCCTTACCAAGGGTGTGCTCTGCCCGCTGAGCTACCTGGGCTCTTTATTTACAAGAGCGGGCGACGGGACTCGAACCCGCGACCTGCTGCTTGGAAGGCAGCTGCTCTACCACTGAGCTACGCCCGCTACAGTGGAGGGGGCAGGATTCGAACCTGCGCAGGGCGGAGCCCGGGGGATTTACAGTCCCCTGCCTTTGGCCACTCGGCCACCCCTCCTGAGCCTAAAGCTGGCGGTGGGACTTGAACCCACGCCCGCGGGATTACAAATCCCGCGCTCTGCCCACTGAGCTACGCCAGCTCAGTATAAAAATTATATCATAATTCTGCGTTGAGGTATAATATTGCTCTCGGAGGAGTAAAGATGGACATAAAGAAGATACCCGCCGGCAAGAACCCACCAGAGGATATTTACGTGGTCGTTGAGATCCCCCAGGATAGTCCTATAAAGTATGAACTGGACAAGGAAACGGGTGCAGTCTTTGTGGATAGGTTTTTATTTACAGCCATGCATTATCCTTTCAACTACGGCTTTATTCCTCAGACCTTGGCGGACGATGGGGACCCGGTGGATGTTTTGGTAATATCAAGGTATCCTGTGGCACCTGGTAGTGTGATAAGGTGCAGACCTATAGGTGGCTTGGAGATGAGGGACGAAGAAGGTGTAGATACAAAGCTTATAGCGGTGCCCCACTCAAAGATAGACCCAACCTTTGACGAGATAAAGAGCGTGGATGATTTACCCAAGGCACTGCTGGATCGGATCAAGCACTTTTTTGAGCACTACAAGGAGCTGGAACCGGGCAAGTGGGTAAAAGTGGAAGGGTTCAGGGGTGTGCAGTTCGCTATAGATGAGATCAAAAAGGGCATAGAGAACTACAAGAAAAAGAGTGAATGAACCCTGAGGAGATCATCCGTAAGGCTAAAAGGGTAATAGAGGAGGAAGCACGAGAGCTTTCAAAACTTTCGGAAAGGTTAGACCATTCCTTTGTTAGGGCAGTTGAGCTTATCCTGAACTGTGAGGGAAAGGTTATAACCACGGGTGTCGGAAAGTCAGGACACATAGCCCAAAAGGTCGCATCCACCCTCTCCTCCACGGGTACGCCATCCCACTATCTTCATCCTTCAGAGGCCCTTCATGGAGACCTGGGAGTGGTGGAAGGTAAGGATGTGGTTTTGGCCTTTTCCAAAAGTGGAGAGTCTGCGGAGGTCTTGGCACTCCTTCCGTACATAAAGCTCTTGGGTACCAAGCTCATATCCGTTACCAACAACCCGAACTCCACCTTAGCAAAGCACTCGGATGTACATATATTTTTGGGAGTTTCCAAGGAAGCCTGCCCCTTGAACTTAGCGCCAACCACCTCTACCACACTAGCCCTGGTTTTGGGAGACGCCTTGGCTATGGTGCTTTTGGAGCTAAGAGGTTTTACAGAGAAGGACTTTGCCCTCAGACACCCCGCGGGCGCATTGGGTAGGAAGCTAAAGCTCGTTAAAGAGCTCTGCCATACGGGAGAAGAGGTACCCATCGTTAAAGAAGCAGATTCAATGAAAGAGGTGATTGTGGAGATCACCAGCAAGGGCTTTGGGGCGGTGGCGGTGGTAAATGAGGAGGGAAGGCTTGTGGGTATAATCACCGACGGGGACCTCAGAAGGTTCATAAACCGTGGTGGGGACCTAAACAACAGTCTGGCTAGGGATGCCATGACCACAAATCCCAAAACCGCCAGGATGGAGGAGTTGGCAGCGGAAGCCCTAAGAAGAATGGAGGACCACAAGATAACCGTCCTCATTGTGGTGGATGAGGAGAAAAGACCCATTGGCATAATACACATGCACGATATACTCCGTGCGGGGGTGATATACTAAGAGTTATGTTTGACCTTCTTGTAAAGGACGCCTTTGTAGTCTCCCTTGGAAAAAAGCTGAACGTGGGTGTAAAGGACGGCAAAATCGCCTACCTTGGAGAGGAGGAAAAGCCTGCCAAAGAGGTCCTAAGGGCAGAGGGAAAGCTACTTTTCCCATCCTTCGCGAACATGCACACCCATCTACCCATGACCCTTTTGAGGGGGCTCGGTGCAGACCTACCTCTCATGGATTGGCTACAGAAGGTTATATGGAAGTTGGAGGGAGAGTTTGTCTCTCCGGAGTTTGTTAGAGATGGCACCATTATAGCCTTAGCGGAGGGCATAAGAAGCGGAACAACCCTATTTATGGACATGTATTTTTTTGAAGAGGTGGTGGGGGAGGTAGCAAAGGAGGTGGGAGTGAGAGTTGGTCTTGGCTTTGGCATCCTTGACTTTCCCACCAAAGTGGCAAAAACGCCAGAGGAATACATAAAAAGGGCAAAAGAGTTTGTGAAGGCTTTCAAGGGAGAAGAGCTTGTCTTTCCCGTTCTTTGCCCTCACGCACCCTACACCTGCGGACCTTCCACACTGAGGAAAGTTTATGAAATCGCAAGGGAGGAGGATGTTTATATTCACACCCACTTGGCGGAAACTCAAGAAGAGGTGGAGAGGATAAAAGAAACTTACGGAAATACACCCGTTATGCACTTGGAAAGGTTGGGCATTTTGGACCAAAGATGGCTCTGTGCCCATGTGGTATGGACCACAGAAGAGGAGAGGGAAATACTCAAAGAAAGGGAAGTTAAAGTGTTACACTGTCCAGAGAGCAACCTAAAGCTTGCCTCGGGTATAGCACCTATTTGGGATTATGTTAAAAGGGGCATTCATGTGTGCCTCGGCACCGACGGTCCAGCATCCAACGATAACCTAAACATGCACGAGGAAATGTCCTTGATGGCTAAACTGCAAAAGGGTGCAAGCCTTGATGCAAAGGCTATGAACGCACAGACCGCCTTGATGATCGCCACTGAAAACGGCTTTCGTGCAGTTGGCATAAAAGGAGGAAAAATAGAAGAAGGCTACGACGCAGACTTTATACTGGTTAATGCGGATGCACCACACTGGCAACCTCTTTATGAGCCTATCTCCCAGTGGGTGTATAGTGCCAATGCGGAGGATATTGACACGGTAGTATGCAAGGGAAAAATTCTTATGGAAAAGAGAGAACTAAAGACCATAGATCAAGAAAGGGTAAAATTTTTGGCGCAAAAATGGCGTGAAAAGATTTTGGGTTTTATGACGGGGCGTGGCGCAGGTGGTGGCGCGTCGGCTTCGGGAGCCGAAGGTCGGGGGTTCAAGTCCCCTCGCCCCGATGTTTGAAAGAATATTTCCAAGGCTGAAGTTCAACACCACAAAACCCGTCCTTTGGTTTCACTGTGCCAGCGTGGGCGAATTCAACACCGCCAAACCCATCTTGAAAGCGTTAAGAAAGGACTTTTTTATACTGCTCACCTATTTTTCGCCCAGGGCAAGGGAATTTCTGAAAACTCAAGAAAGTTTTTACGACGCAATGCACCCGCTACCTCTGGACAATCCCCTTTCTGTGAAACTCTTTGAAAAACAGGCAAATCCATACGCCCTTTTGATCATGGAAAGGGAGCTTTGGTATTTCTTGCTAAAAGGTGTAAAGGCAAAGAAGGTTCTGCTCAACGCCTACGCAAAGGGTAGTTTTTGGGAAAGGGTACTTACAAGGCAATTTGACCTGATCCTATGCAGGACGGAAAAAGACAGAGAAATCTTTGAGGGCTATGGGGTTAATGCAATAGCTTGTGGTAATTTAAAGGTGGTCTTGGAAAGGGAAGAGAAAAGGGTCTCCCTAACACTCCGGGAGGGAAAGACAGTAGTGGCGGGTAGCTTCCATCCGCAGGAACTTCCCTTTTTGAAGGAGTTTTACAGAAGGCTTTTAGAGGAGATAGGTCAAGTCAATCTGGTGGTGGTGCCAAGGCATGTATCAAAGGTGGATGTGTTTATGGAAGGGTTTAAGGAGTTCAAACCTTGTTTAAAGAGTGAAAGCAGGGAAGACTGTCAGGTTATTGTGGTGGATAGCTTGGGTGAGCTTTTTTATCTTTATGCCTTTGGAGACTTGGCCTTGGTGGGTGGCACCTTTGCGGAGGGTGTGGGAGGGCACAACCTCTTGGAACCTGCCTATTACAAAAAGTTTGTCCTGTTTGGTCCCCACACCCACAAGGTGAGGGATTTGGAAGAGTTTATCCTTTCAAAGAATTTAGGTTTTAACGTGATAAGTCCTCAGGAAGCGGTGGTGATAGCAAAGGAGATTTTGGAGGGAAGGCTTGCATATCCAGACTTTAACCTGCAAGATTTTGCAAAGCAGGTTAAGGAATGCTACCTTTCAAACCTATATAAAATACTAAGCGATGCCCGATAGATGGATCCTTTACTCGGTTGTTTTGCTTTTTTTGATGGGGGAGACCGCTATAATAAGTGCCAACGTACTTTCCGCTTCGGAGTTTGACGTTCAAACACTGAAAAGACCGGTCTTACAGTTTGTGGTCTTTTTTGCGGGACTTTTGTTTTCCTTTTACATTGCTAAAATTGATTACAGAAGGTTATTTAAAGGAAAGTATGTATATCTTTTGGTGGGCGTTTCTTTGGTTTCCCTATTTGTTATTCTTGTAAAAAAACTGATCTCCGGCAAAGCAGTAGAGCGGTGGCTTTTTGGTGGCAGTGTGCAACCTTTAGAGTTTGCAAAGATAGCAATAATCATCTTTCTGTCTTACTACATAGTTAGCAAGGGGTCTTTGAGAAGCATAAAGACTTTCTCTTGGGCTTTTTTTATAGTCCTTTTGCACGCCATTTTTTTAGTTTTACAGCCGGACAAAGGTGGTGCCTTGTTTATACTCCTTCTTTCCTTTAGCCTTATGTATGTGGGTGGAATACCCTACCGGCTTTATATCCCCGCCATTGCCCTCGTGGGCTTTTTTAGCTTCTTTTTACTAAAAAGGGGTTATGTATCCGAAAGGTTATCTGCATGGATTGACCCTTTTGCGGACGCGGAGGATACTGGCTATCAGATCATACAGTCCCTCTATGCCCTCGCTAAGGGTGGTCCCTTTGGAGTGGGCATAGGTAAAGGTATTCAAAAAATGGGTGCACTGCCCGAGGCAGACACAGACTATGTTATTTCCATAATTGGAGAAGAGATGGGCTTTTTGGGTGTGATGATGGTGGTTTTGCTCTATGCTTTGCTGGTGGGCAGGCTGTTTTACTATTCCGTTAAGGTGGGTGAACCCTTAGGAAAGCTCCTGCTCTTTGGTGTAGCCATGAACTTTTCCCTTGCCTTTCTGTGGAATTTGGCTATGGCATCCAACCTTTTGCCACCTAAGGGTATAGCACTGCCCTTTGTCAGCTACGGAACTTCAAACCTTCTTGCATCTTTGATCATGATAGGCTTGGCTCAGTCTGTGATAAGGGTTTGGCAGAGGGAAAGGACCTTTTCTACGCTTACTGCCCTTACGCAGTCGTAGGTTCCTGTCTTGCACTTTTTTGGATTGGGCGAACAAGGAGAACAGGCAAGCTCTGGAGTAAGGTGCGCACCCTTTAGGGGATAAAAGCCGTAGATGGGGGAAGTGGAGGTGTAAATGGTTATAGCTGGCACATCTAAAGCATTGGCTATATGAACCGGGGAGGAATCGCAGGAGATCACAAGCTTTGCCCTTGAAATAACTGCCATAAGCTCCCTCAAAGAAGTTTTACCCACCAAGTTTATGGCGTATGCATCAAAAACCCTTGCCCTTTCCATATCCTTTCCCGTGCCTACCACTACTACTTTTTTTCCTATAGCCTTAGCCAATTCTAACCAATTCTTTATATCCCACTCCTTTAGCAAAAAATTAGAAAAGGGAGATAATACTACGTACTCCTCAGGAAGTTGGAATTTTCCCATTACGCTTTTAACCTCTTCCTCTTCCACAAAAAGTTTCGGATAGAGTTCTTCCGGTTCTGGGACAATGCCCAAAGGTTTCAAAAGCTGTGCGTTTCTTTCTACCTCATGCATGCCCCACCGGTGGGGAACTGTGTGGGTGTACAAAAAGGCAAGCTCAGATTTGTCAAAGCCTACCCTTAAGGGTATGCCAGAGAAGTAAAGAATGAGGGCTGTTCGCATAGACCTGTGGGCAGAAAGAACCACATCGTATGATCTTATAGTCTTTCTTATCCTGAAGGACTCTAAAAATCCCTTGTTGAATGGAATAAGCTCCACATCGTATCCCTTTAACAGTTCCTTTATGAAGGGTCTGCCTACAAAGCCGACCTTCTGAAACCTTTTTGTTAGAATTCTAAGAAGGGATGTGGCAAGGACCACATCCCCCAAGTAGGCAGTTTGCCACAGAAGGACTTTCATTTAACATTGGATATGCTGGCGATCTTCCACCTTTTCTCGTCCTTTATGGTGATAAAAGACAGTATCTTTTCCGTTCCGTTTTTGTCTATTACCTTGACTATAACTTCTCCATGCTTATCGTCTATGGCTTTGACATCCAAGACCTTAACCTTTTTAATGTTTTCTCCCATAGAACTTAAAACACAGGCAAGCATCTCGGAGGGCTTCATTTCTGTAAGTTGCAGGGGCAGTTTTACATCCTGCACTAGGGCATCCCTGAAGGGTGGATAGAGTAGCTTTACTGCTTCTTTGCCATCACCGTCCTTTATTGCAGAGATGAACTCTTTTACTGTGCCCTCTGAGGCTTCCTCTGGGCTTGTTCCGCAAGCCCTGAATACAAAAAAGCCTGCCAAAACCACTGCAAGAATTATGGCTACCTTTTTCATTTCTTTACCTCCATAAGGTATTTGTGTATAGATTTTGCAGCTTTTCTGCCATGGGCTATTGCCCTTACCACTGTGTCTCCCCCATTAACCACATCCCCGCCCGCAAAGAGGCCCTCTATGCTGGTTCTAAACTCTTCATCTACCATGACGGTACCCCAGGGAGTTAGCTCCAAGCCCTTAACCTCTCCGTAGGCTACTGGGTTTGCCTTTTGTCCTATGGCAAAGATCACCGAATCGCATTCTATTATATGTTCGGAGCCAGGAATTGGTTCTGGTTTTGGTCTTCCGCTCTCGTCTGGTTCTCCAAGTTGCATCTTTATACACTTAACACCCACTACCTTTCCTTCTTCATCGCCTAAAATTTCCACCGGTTGAGTAAGCCAATGTAAAATGGCACCTTCTTGGGCTATATGGTCCCACTCTTCATCCCTTGCGGAGGATGTCTCCCGTGTCCTTCTGTATAGCACGTGAGTCTCTACACCAAGCCTTAGGGCGGTTATGGCACAATCTACCGCAGTAAAGCCTCCACCTATTATGGCAGTGCGCTTACCGAGTTTTACCGGCGTGCCAGAGTGAGGAAACTCGTTTGCCTTTAGCAGACCCACCCGAGTTAAGACCTCAATAGCAGAATAGACGCCCTTTAGGTGGTCTCCCTTTATACCAAGGCTTCCCCTTCCCGCACCAACTCCCAAAAACACCGCATCGTATTTTTCCAAAAGCTCCTCTAACTTAACAGTCCTGCCCACAACCCATCCAAAAAAGAAACGTACTCCAAGTCTTTTGAGTCTTTCCACTTCCCAGTCTAATATACTCCTGTCCAGTCTTGCAGTAGGTATGCCATAAGTCATAACTCCACCAGCCTTTGGAAGGGCTTCATAAACATCCACGCTGTGTCCAAGTATAGAAAGTTCGTATGCACAGGCCAAACCACTGGGACCAGCACCCACCACCGCAACCCGCTTTCCGGTGGGTTCTGCCCTTTGCTCCAACTGAACCCCCGAGATACGCACAAAGTCCCCCACAAACTTCTCCAAGGCTCCTATGCTAACGGGCAAGCCTTTGTTTTTTCTGTTTCTTACCGTATCGTAGTACAGTATGCAAGAGCCCTCACACTGCTTCTCTTGGGGACACACCCTACCACACACAGAGGGAAAAGGATTAGACTGTACTATAACCCTGTAAGCACCAAAGAGGTCCCCTTCCGAGAGCTTTTTTATAAATCCCGGTATATCAATGCCAGCGGGACAAGCCTTTATGCACCTTTGGTCCGCATCCTTGCATAGCAGACATCTTTTTGCCTCGTCCAAGGCAAGGGAGACCGAATACCCAAGGGCATACTCCCTGAAGGTCTTTACCCTCTCCTGTGGTGCTAGCAGGGGTTCATGGTTTCTATCCTCGTAGCGGATTTTTATGGGCATTGTAGTGTAATTATATCCTAAAAAACTTAAAGTGAGAAATCCAGAAAAGCTGGAAAAATCCTTCAATGATCATGGACCACATTCTTGGGTTTCCCTTCCAAAAAAGCCCTTAGGTTTTCTACAACAGTGCTAAGCATTCTAAAGAGGGCATCCCTAGTGTTGTATGCATTATGGGGTGTGACTATAACTCTTTCTTGCTTGGCAAGATAGGAAACCAAGAGAGAATTTTGCAAAGTTTCTGAAGAAAAACTTCTATCCAGATAAGCATCCTCTATGAGGGCTTCTTCTCCTTCAAAAACATCCAAGGCAACGCCCCCAAGTAGTTTCCCCTCCTTCAGAGCCTTAACCAAAGCTTTTGTTTCCACCACAGGACCCCTGGCGGTGTTTATTAGCATAGCTGTGGGTTTAAGAAGGTCTATATTACTCGCATTTATAAGGTGATGGGTTTGAGGAGTGTACGGCACATGGATGGTTATTATGTCTGACTCCTTCAAAAGCCTCTCAAGCTCCACATACTCCACATGATAGTTTCTCACCAGGCTTTCATCCTCCACAAGGTCGTAGGCAAAGATTCTCATATCAAAGGCATGGGCGAGTTTTACAACATACTTCCCTATCCTACCTGTTCCAATAACTCCTAAGGTTTTACCAGAAAGGTCAAAGCCAGATAACCCTTCCCGAGAAAAAGTCCCCCTTGAAGTTCTCTGCACTGTCTCCTTCAGCTTTCTTGAAAGGGCAAGCATAAGGGCTATTGTGTATTCTGCCACTGTGATGGATGCATAGTCGGGCACATTACAAACTACAATGCCACTATCCATTGCATACCTTACATCTATGTGGTCATAGCCTGTGCTCCTTGTAATAATAAGCCTGAGCCTTGGAAGTTGGTCTATAACCTCCCTGTCCACTCGTGAATCTACAAACACAATCACCGCTTCCGCATCCTTGTATTTATGCACTGTGTCCTTGTTAAGCCTGTCTTCCGAAAATTTCAGTTCAATGTCCTTTACTACTTCTGTAAGATACCTTCTTTCCCACTCCTTGGTTTCAAAAACATAAACTAGCATTTTTTCATCCCTGTGCTTTTGTTACAAGTATTCTATCATGTGCGATGTAGTTTATAAAAAACTTGACAGCCCTTTGAATATTACTATATAATTAAGAACAAAACTCATTAGGAGGTAGATGAAATGAGAAAGTTACTGCTACTTGGAGTAGCAAGCATAGCTCTGTTTGCTGTATCCTGCCAGCAAAAGCCTGCGGAACAGCCTGCAGGAGAGCAAAAGCCCGCTGAACAACAGCAGCCTGCTCAAGAGCAGCAACAACCTGCTGGCGAGCAACAGCAACAACAGCAACAACAACCTGCCGGCGAACAACAACAGCAACAACCCGCTGGTGAACAACAACAACCTGCAGGCGAAAAGAAGTAAGCATTAAAACCTGTGGGGGGCATAGCCCCCTTTTTAAATTGGAGGAATGTACATGTACGCTATCATAGAAACAGGCGGAAAGCAATATATGGTAAGCCCTGGTGATAAGTTAAAGGTTGAAAAGTTGAATTTAAATGAGGGAGAGCTTGTGGAGTTTAAGCCTGTTTTAGTAAGAAAGGAAAACGGCGAAGTTGTCCTTCAAAAAGGAAAGGTTATAGCGGAGGTTTTACGTCACGGAAAGCACAAGAAGGTTATCGTCTTTAAATTTAGGGCTAAGAAGAATTACAAGAGATGGAGAGGACATAGACAGCCCTACACGGAGATTATAATAAAAGAAATACAGGAGGTGTGAAAGATGGCGTCCAAGGCAAGCGGTGGTTCAACGAAAAACGGTAGAGATAGTCATTCGAAAAGGTTAGGTGTAAAGAGGTTTGACGGGCAGATAGTTCGCGCAGGAAACATACTGGTAAGGCAAAGGGGTACTAAAATCTACCCGGGCAAGAATGTGGGTATGGGTTCTGACTTTACCCTGTTTGCTTTGGTGGATGGTGTGGTAAAGTTTGAAACAAGAAGGAACAAAAAGTTCGTTAGCGTTATTCCAATAACCTAAATCCTTTGGGCGGAGACGATATAGACTATACCAAATAGTCTTTTTTGTGTTTTTATCACTTTAAAGCCGTTGGATTCAAGCTCCCTTTTTAGTTCTTCTTCACTCAAACTGTTTTCCAATGAGTGTATAAAAAATTCCCACTTATCCCTGCCGAAGAGCATAAGACCCAAAGGTTTTATGGGAAACTTCATAAGAAAAACCAAAAGGGGAGTGAGCCAAAACTTGTTTATGTCAAGAATTGCCAATCTTCCTTCGGGCTTTAGAACCCTTCGGGCTTCCTTCAAAAACTGATCCCTGTTATAGAGATGTCTGTATACCAAAGATAGGGTAATGGCGTCAAAGGATGAGGTTTTAAAGGGCACGTTTTCCGCATCTGCAAGAACAAAACCGCAATTGGGACACTTTTTGCGTGCAACCTTTAACATACCTAAGGAAAGGTCGATACCTACCCTCATGGCTTGAGGGTCTGCTTGCAAAAGCACCTCTCCTGTTCCCGTGCCCACATCCAAAAGAGTCTTTGCTCCTTCAACTTCTTTCAACATGGCCCTCTGCCAATCTTTGATCCTTCTAAAGGTTATAAGGTTCAAAAAAGTGTCGTAATGCCTGCTAACCGAAGAAAAAACGTCGGCGATAATTTGTTTATGCTTCATAGCACTTCCACCTCAATGTCTGAGTATGGCTCTCTTTGGTAGGCATCCACTCTACCCTCTTGGTACAGGGTCATCAGACCCATAAGGTAGGGAACCGGATTTCTGTTTGCCACAAAGCCCAAAAAGGAAAATTTCCTGATACCTTTCATTATTAGTTCTTCAATCTCCCTTAGGGCATCTTCAAACTTTGATACATGTATGGGTATTTTTTTCCCTTTTTTCTTTACTTCCCTCTTGTAAGCCTGTAGCTTTCTTTTTATGGTTTTTATCTGTTCCTCCACAATTTCATTGGTGTCTGTTTGGTTATCGTGCTGTGCTTGTTCTGTTGACTCCTCTTCAAACATTTGAACGATTTCTGCCAGGGTATATTTTCTCTCCCTCCTCTTTTTGGGTTCTGGAAAGAGAACTTCCACCTGTTTTTTTAGCAGAAAGACCGCCGCAGAGAGCGCCCTTGCGGGAACCCGTAGGTCAAGAAGTTCCATTTTTCTTATTTCTTGAATGTACAGGTTTGCAAGCTGTGCTATATCCACATTCCAAGGGTCCAACTTCCCTTCCTCCACCAACCGGTAGGCTATGGCAAAGGGGTGCTCTTCTTCATACAGCATGGCATCCTTTCCTGTAGGTGGCTATCTTAAGGAGTTTATAGACTGTATCTTTTATATCCTTTCTATGCACGATCATGTCTATCATACCCTTTTCAAGCAAAAACTCTGCAGTCTGAAAACCCTCTGGAAGCTGTTGCTTTATGGTCTGCTCTATTACCCGAGGTCCCGCAAAGCCTATTAAAGCACCCGGCTCTGCCATGATAATATCTCCGAGGAAGGCAAAGCTGGCAGATACTCCACCCATGGTGGGATTCGTTAGAAGGGTTATGTAGGGTACTCTCCTTTCCTTCAAAAAGCCTACTCCGATGGAGGTCTTTGCCATCTGCATAAGGGAAAGTATGCCTTCCTGCATCCTTGCACCACCGGAGGTTATGACAGCAAAGAGGGGTATCTTTTGCTCTGCGCTTAGCATACATGCCCTGTAAAATCTTTCGCCCACCACCGAGCCCATACTGCCACCTATAAAGTTAAAATCCATCGCGCAGAGGATTATCTCTATATCCTTTAACTTTCCACGGGCAACTACGATAGCCTCTGTGAGGTTTGTTTCCTTTTGGGCTTGGCTGAGCCTTTCTTTGTATGGTTTGTTGTCTTTAAATTTCAGAGGGTCCGTGGGAAGAATGTTTTCAAAGAGCACAGAATAATCGGTGAGTATGGACTTGACCCTTTCCATTGAACCCATGGGGAAGTGATAGTTGCACTTAGGACAAACATTTAGGTTCTCCTTTAGCTCTGGCACATAGAGTATGGACTTGCAAGAGGGACATTTGGTCCATAGTGCCTCTTTCTCTTGATCCTTTTTCTTAAACCTATCTAAAAAGCCCATCTGCAAGAATAAATTTTAAGGGAAGTTTAGGTTTATGATATATAGGATGGCTATCTACCCTCTGATCCTTCTCTCTCTTTTGATTTACTTTTTCAACCTTGGTGCCTTTCAGGTTTGGCAACCCAACGAAGCCTTTTATGCGGACGCAAGCAGGCGTATGTTAGAGACAAAGGACTTTATAACGCCCATATACAACGGGGAGCTGAGGTTAGAAAAGCCTCCTTTGACCTATTGGTTGGTTAGCTTGGGCTTTTATATCTTTGGTGTCAACGAGTTTGCCCTGAGGTTCTTTCATGCCCTTTTGGGGCTTTGCACTGGGCTTTTGTCTGGCATTTTGGCATGGCTTTTAACAAAAAACCTTAAAACCGCCCTGCTTTCCTTTCTTGTTGTGGTTCTCTCTTTGCAGTTTTTTGCTAACGCCCATTACGCATCTCCGGAGGTGCCTTTAGCCTTTTTCATTGCCCTTACTCTGACCCTGTGGTATGGTTATTACATAACAAAAAACACATCCCTTTTGGTCTTTGCCTTTCTTTCTTCTTCCCTTGGCATGTTGGTAAAGGGTCCAGTAGCCTTTGTAATGCCAGCGTTGATTATTTTTATTTTCCTTCTTTTAGAGGACCGGAGGGAAATTCTAAACAAAAAGTATTATCTTTTAACGCCCTTTGCCCTACTTTTGGGTCTTTGGTGGCACATATACCAAACTTGGGTTAACGGAAGGGATTTTTTGAATGTTTTCTTCTCAGAAAACTTTAAAAGGATTTACGCAGGAGAAGACCCTATCTATTTTTATCTTTTGGATACACTGGTTAGCTTTTTGCCCTACTCTGTGCTGTTCTTTCCTGCCTTGATTTGGGCTCTTTTAAGAAAGGAACTGAGGTTTGCGGTTGTTTGGACCCTTTCTTTTTTTCTGGTCTTTAGCCTGATAAAGCAAAAAATTCCCGTTTATGTGATGCCTGCCTATCCTGCCATGGCAGTAATTACCGCCCACTTTTTGATGGAAGGTCCCTGGGAAAGGTTAAAAAGATTTTGGGCGGTCTTTGTGTGTTCTCTCTTTTCGTTGGTGATCCTTTTGGGTGTATTTTACTTTGACCTTGCCAAGGGTTGGGCTTTACTCTCCTTGGTGCCTCCTTTAGCACTACTCTTTGAAAGAAAGCTTGCACCTCTGTTTGGTACGGTAGTCTTTTACCTTTTCCTTTTGGGGGCTGTCCTTCCTTACTTAGAAGGGTACAGGCATTACAGAGAACTGGGAAGTTTCATAAGGGAGTTGGACCCAAAGGGCGAGCTAAAAACCTATCAGGTGGGACACTTTAACCATAATCTACCTTTTTATGCAAAGAGAAAGATCATAAGGGATCAAGCGCCCGAGAAAGGTTCAATAGTGGTCTTTGAGCTTAGTTCTTTTGACCGCTGTACACCTTTGAAAACCTTTGAACTGTATAAAGGCTCCGAATCGAGACTCTTTAAGTTTATGTTAGACACGAAAAGAAAGAAGAACTTCTCTCAGTTTGGTGTTTGCTTATATTTTTAAGGTTGGATGAAGGACAAGTGGAAAGCTATTGCCAACCTTTTGGAGAAGGAAACAGGCGTAATGGTGGAACCCTCTTATGAGGGCTGGGGGGCTGGATATGACCCTGTTTATGTTCCACTCTTGGAGATGTGGGCAAGGGGAGAGCTTGAGGAGATCCCTCCCATTGCAAAGGTGCCAAAGGGTGTAGTCTTTAATGCGTTGGAGCTTTCAAAGAAGAGTGAAGATTATGCCATAAACTCAGTAAGGCATGAAATATACTATCTTTTACACACGGACCTCTTTTTGTGGAGGTTGGGGCAAAGGGAGGTTTTCAAGTTTGGCTACCCGCCCACTGTCTTTTTGGTGCTATATTCCCTTTTGGAGTCTTTGAGGGTGGATGAGGAGATTTTAAGGAGCCATCCTTCTTCAGAGGGAGCTCTAAAGCAAAGGTGGGAGGAGGTCTTAAAGAACTTAAAGGATCTATATCCACATCAGGGCTTTGCGGTGGAGTTCGCGAGGACTTGGCTTGGCTCTTCGGGGCTTTCAAGGGAACTTTACAGGAGCCTTCAGCAGTATTTGCAGAGCAAAAGCAAGGACGCTTACGAAGTGCTTATGGGTGAAATCTTTGGCAGATACAGGGCGTACATTGAGCAATCCCAAGCATTAAACTACATAGACCTCCTTTTGGAAGAGGCAAAGGGAAGGGTAAGAAAGGATGCCCACAAGGGTAGGATTATGACCGATATTTTGAAAAAGCTCCCTGAGAGTTTGCAGACGGTGATTCAAAATAGCAAAGAACTCAGGGCTGAAGAGATCCCTGAAGATATAAGGGAAAAGGTGCTTGCCCATCTTAAAACCCTCCCTGAGTGGATGAGGGACTACATAAAACAGATGTCTTACTTGGATATGGTGGAAAGGGACCTAAGGTTCATAACAAACTTTTTGCCCAAAACCCTGGAGACAGATTTAGAGCACAAGGGCTTTTTGCTGTTTTTGATAAAGCCTTGGGATCTGAGCAGTGCTTTGGAGGGAAAGTTCAAGAACAAAAACTACGGAGAGTTATCCGATAGAGATAAAAGATACATAAAAGAGCATGGCTTAACCGAAGAAGAATTCAAAACTTACAGTAGGCTTTTGAAGGATGTGAGGATCTATGTGGATGCCTTTAAAAGGAAGTTTGAGAGGTTCTTGCCAAAGGAGGAAGAGGGTTGGCAATCCTCTTATGCCATTGGCAAGCGAATAGATTACAAGAGAATTCAAAGGGAGGTACCCATAAAGAGGGGGAAGTTTTTTATGAGAAGGGAGGTGCCACAGGAAAAAAAGCTCGCCTTTAAGCTTCTAATAGACGTTTCTTCCTCTATGAAGAAGGAAAACAAAGCCATAAACGCCCTAAAGGCACTCTTGCTCTTTTGTGAAACACTTAACGCCCTAAACATGCCCTTTTCCATATCCGCCTTTAGCGATAATGTTTTTAGCCTAAAGTCCTTTGACGAGGACTACAAGCAGGTTAAATCCAAGCTCTTGAACCTTCCAAACCTTTTGGGTGGTGGCACAAACTTAGAAAAGGCAATCCTTCAAGGCTCGGAGGAGTTGGAGCTCTTTTGCAAAAAGAACCATCTTAGGGGTGTGCTCATAGCCTTCTCGGACGGAGAGCCTACGAGGGGACTAAAGGGGGAAGCCCTGAGGTCTCTCGTAAGGGAAGTCAAGGGGAAGTTTCCCGTAGTGGGCGTGGGTGTGGGAAAAGAGAAAAACTATATAGAAGAGTACTTTGAGGGCACTGGCATAAGGATCTCAGAAGTTTCTCAGCTTGGGCAGGCTTTTTTAAGAGTGGTAGAAAACTATTTGAAACGGGCTTGGTCTGAGGTTTAAAATCTTTACTAAATGCTGAGCAAACTGTTGGCTGGATTGAAAATATAGATGAGCTAAAATACACACGCAGTAGTTGGGAAGAGTTTTTAAAATCGGTGGGACTTTACTAAATGGTGCGTTCTTGCGAATTTCTCATGATGCGTTAATATATAAGCTATGCCGAGGGAAATTGAATATGAAAAGATAGTGGAGGCGGTGAAAGAAATTGCCCTTAGGGCAAACTATAAGTTGCCCAAAGATGTGGTTCATGCTTTCCAGCAGGCCTTGGAAAGGGAAGAGTCTGAACTGGGAAGGGAGGTTCTCAGGCAGATTCTACTAAACGCAGAGGCTGCAGAAAAGGAGGAGATGGCTTACTGTCAGGATACAGGTGTGGCGGTGGTTTTTGTGGAGATAGGGCAGGAAGTCTGCGTAGTGGGAGGCTCTCTGAGGGATGCCATAGAGGAGGGTGTAAGGCGGGCATACACGGAGGGCTACCTTAGGGCTTCCATGGTCTATGACCCTGTTTTTGAAAGAAAGAACACAAAGGACAACACACCACCCATAATACACTATGAAATTGTCCCTGGTGATAGGTTAAAGCTCATCTTTGCTCCAAAGGGTGCAGGTTCAGAAAACACTTCACGCTTGGCAATGCTAAAGCCCGCCGATGGGTGGGAAGGAGTAAAAAGGTTCGTTCTGGAGACGGTAAAGCTGGCAGGTCCCAATGCGTGCCCTCCCTTTACGGTGGGTGTGGGCATAGGTGGAAACTTTGAGTACTGTGCGTTGCTAGCAAAGAAAGCCCTGCTCAGACCAGTGGGAGAAAGAAGCAAAGACCCTGTAGCGAGAAGGATAGAGGAGGAGCTCCTTGAGGAGATAAACAAGATCGGATGGGGACCCATGGGCTTTGGTGGTACCACAACAGCCATTGACGTGAAGGTGGAGCTCTATCCGTGCCATATAGCGTCCTTGCCCGTAGCTGTGAATATTCAATGTCATGCATCAAGGCACGCGGAGGTGGAGCTTTGAAGTGGTTTTTGATCTTAGCTTTCATAGGTCTGATAACCGTTCTTTTTCTCTCCGGCTTTGCCTTTAGATGGCTAAGAAGTGTGCTAAGCAGGTAATTATCTCTTCCAAAGGTTCTCTTTGTATTTCTCTTTTAGCTCAAGCTCAAGGAGAAACATGTATTTCAAAAAGGTATAAAAAAATGAGGAAAAGGCTACCAAAAAGCCTCTAACACCGTCCAGAAAGCCCCTTTGAAGAAAATAAACCTTAAAAAAGCTCCACAGTGGGTTAAACAGAAGATTATAAAACCTAAACTTTCTGCCCTTCTTATGGTAAGCTTCCGCCATTATCTTTGCATACTTTAAGGTCTTTTCATACTGATGGTAGAGGTTTTCATAAGAGTAGTGATAGAGGTCTCCCTTTAGCTTGTGCGCCTTTCCTTTGAAGACCGCTTGCTCGTGGAGATCTCCTTCAAACCTTACCAGACCCTTTTTAAAAAGCCGAACCCTCCATTCGGGATACCAAGTGTGCTCAAGAAATTTACCAAGGTAGTAGGTTTTTCTGCAAACCATATAAACCTCCGCAGTATGGGAAGATATGGCTTTTGATATAGAATTTCTTAGCTCCTCCGAGACTTCTTCGTCTGCGTCCAAGACCAAAACCCAATCCTCTGAGCATAGCCCTATACCTCTATTGAGTTGTTGTGGATATCCATCCCACTCATGGAAAAATACCTTTGCTCCAAGGCTTTTGGCAATTTCTACCGTTCTGTCGGTGGAGCCCGAATCAAGAACTACAATTTCGTCGGCAATGTCTTTCACGCTTTCAATTGCCCTTTTTATGTTTTTCTCTTCGTTTTTTGTTAGGATCAAAACAGAAAGACCCATCAACGGCTCAGAATCTCCCTCAGCAGTGGGTTGAACCTTTTTTCCCTTCCTATGGTAGTTTCCTCTCCGTGTCCGGTGATCACGCGCACATCCTCCGGAAGTTCCAAAACCACCCTACGCAAGGACTTTTTCAAATCCTCCAAGTTACCACCCGGTAGGTCCCAGCGTCCTACGGAACCCCTAAAGAGCAAGTCGCCTGCAATGAGCAGGTTTTCCTCTGAGTAAAAACAGCAGTGTCCGGGTGTATGCCCGGGTGTGTGTAGGACCTTCAACCTTATCTTTCCAAAGCTAAGTTCCATACCCTCCTCCAAAAAGTCATCGGGCTCAGGGCAGGGCAGGTCTGCACCTACATAAAGGTCAAAGCCCTTCCATATTGGGTCGTTGAGCAAGAAAAGGTCTTCCTTATGCACCAAAAAGGGAACACCCAACCTTTCCTTTAAACCCTTAACCTGTCCCACGTGGTCTATGTGTCCGTGGGTAGCAAGGATATACTTGGGCGTGGTTCCCTCCAATGCCTTTAAAATCGCATCCAAATCTGCCCCCGGGTCTATTACCACCGACTGCCCCGTGTCCTCATCTATAATCACAGAACAGTTCATACTTAAAGGTCCCACAGGAATAACCTTTAGGATCATTTCTTGAAGAGCTCCGGAAGTTTTAAAAGATAAACGTAGATCCTTTTCCACTTGCTCCACTCCATAGCTGGCAGTGCTGCTCCGTAAATCTTGTTGGGCTCCAAGTCCTTTGATACCCCAGACTTTGCGGCAACTTGCACGTTGTCGCCTATATTCACATGGTCCGCTACACCCACCTGCCCAGCAAGAACGACATTCCTGCCAGTTTTTACACTTCCCGAGAGCCCAACCTGACTTACTATTATGTTTCTCTCCCCCAAACGACAGTTGTGGGCAACCATAACAAGGTTATCTATTTTGGTTTCCTTTCCCACAATGGTGCTGTCAAGCATTGCCCTGTCTATGGTAGTGTTTGCGCCTATTTCCACATTGTCCTCAATGACCACATTGCCTATATGGTTCAGCTTGATTATGCCCTCCTTGGTTATGTGATAGCCAAAGCCGTCTGCCCCTATGACCGCTCCACTGTGGATACGCACATTCTTTCCTATAACGGTCCTTGGGTATATATGAACTCCGCTGAAGATAACCGTGTTTTCTCCCACAAAGGAGTGGTCTCCGATGTAGCTAAAAGGATAAACCTTTACGCCTCTTTCAAGGACTACGTTTTTTCCAATGTAAGCGAATGGTCCCACATAGACATCCTCTCCCAACACTGCCGAGCTTTCCACGTGGGCCTTTTCGGAGATGCCCGTGGGATGCTCTTCTGGATATAGCTTTTCCAGAACGATAGCCAAGGCAAGCCTTGTGTCTTTTACCAGTATGTAGCTTGGATGTTCTACTGGCTTTGAAACCACCAAGGTGGTGTCTTTTACATCCTTTACCCTTTCCGCATCCCTCTCGGAGGGACAAAAGATCAAAGTTTTCTCCTTTGGGTTCTCCAGAGAAGACACGCCTACAAGTTCTAAGTTTTCACCAAAAAGCAAACCACCTACCAAGTCTGCAATATCCTTAGAGTTAAACCTCATTTAGGCACCACCCTGTAAAATCTCTTTTTACCCACCTGAAGGCGAAGCTCTTCTTTTACCTCTATCTCTTGGTTTGGGTCCTCCACCTTTGTACCGTTTATCCTTAAGCCTCCTCCTTCCACCACCCTTCGGGCGGAGTTTTTGGAACCCTCTATACCAAGCTCAAACAAAAGCTCGTAAGCCCTCCTTTTAAGACCATAGGGAACCTCTATGATGGGGGCATCCTCGGGAAATTCTCTCTGGGAGAAGGTTTTAACGAAGAACTCTAAAGCCTTGTCCGCCTGCTCTTTGCCGTGGAAACGCTCTACTATATAGTGGGCAAGCTTCTTTTTAGCCTCCATTGGGTGCAAGTTTTTCTTGAAGTTCTCTATCTCCTCCTCTGTGTAGTCGGTTAAGAGGGTGTAGTACTCCCACATAAGGTCGTCTGAGATGGACATGATCTTGCCAAACATACTTTCCGGCTCTTCCTGTATGGCTACGTAGTTTTGGTAGGATTTGGACATTTTTCTCACGCCGTCTAAGCCTACAAGCAGTGGCAGGGTTATGCAAACTTGCGGTTCCTGTCCAAAGGCCCTCTGTAGGTCCCTTCCCACCAGAAGGTTAAACTTTTGGTCTGTGCCACCGAGCTCTACATCCGCCTTCAAAAAAACCGAGTCGTAGCCCTGCAGTAGAGGATATATGAACTCATGAATGTATATGGGAATGCCTTCTTTAAAGCGCTTTGAAAAGTCATCCCTTTCTAACATCCTTGCCACCGTGTATTTTCCTGCCAGCCTTATGATCCCTTCGGTTCCAAGCTCAGAAAGCCAGGCGCTGTTGAAAACTATGTTGGTCTTTTCTGGGTCAAGGATTTTGAAAACCTGATGCTCGTAAGTTTTGGCGTTTTCCAATACCTCCTCCCTTGAGAGGGGAGGCCTTGTTTCGCTCCTGCCTGTGGGGTCCCCAATCATGGCAGTAAAGTCTCCGATCACAAAATAGACCTCGTGTCCAAGCTGTTGGAACTGCCTAAGTTTTTGAAGTAAAACCGTATGACCAAGATGCAGGTCCGGTGCGGTTGGGTCAAAGCCCGCCTTTACCCTCAGGGGTCTTCCTTCCTTCAGTTTTTTCAAAAGCTCTTCCTCTTCAATGATCTCAACAGTACCTCTTTTTATAATGCTCAGCTGTTCTTCAGGAGAGAGCATGTGTAAAATTTTAAACGCTTTTCTGTTAAACTTTTATAGCTATGAGGAAACTAACCTTAGCTTTGTTAATACTTTCTGCCTCCTGTGGGATGGTGAGAACGGGCGAAGAAGGACTTTATAAATACAGCCTGCGCACTACGATTATAGAAAACGTGGAAAACTGCGAGAGCTTGCTAAAGAAGGAAAGCCTTAGACCTCAGGTGTGTGGGAGGTGCAAGATAACCTTTGAACCCCAGAGGAATAGGCTTGTGGTGGCGGAAACCGATGAATGTGTGCCATACAACGCCTACGGATGCTATACTACATCGGGAGATACCTTCATAATAAACACGGTAAGCTGTAAGCCTTTGACGGAGAGATTGCCACGAACTCCGGAACAACCCGTGGACAAAAAAGAGCAAAAGAGGTAAAAAGGTGGAGCTGATATTTGAGCTTTCTGAGAAAGGAAGGAAAGGGTACAGGCTACCCAAGTTGGATGTGCCGGCGGTGGATGTAGCCCAGTATCTTGGCGAATACTACAGAGAGGACTTGAACTTCCCGGAGGTCTCGGAGCTTGACGTGGTAAGACATTACACAAAGCTCTCCCAGAGAAATTACGCCATAGACACCACCATGGTGCCCCTTGGCTCCTGCACCATGAAATACAACCCCAAGATCAACGAAGAACTGGCTAGGATAGAAGCCTTCACACAGATGCACCCCTTTGTTCCGGAAGATTGCGTCCAAGGCACCCTCAGGCTTATGTATGAGCTCAAGGAGCTTTTAAAGGAGCTTAGCGGTTTTGCGGAGGTTTGTCTTCAGCCCGCTGCCGGTGCACAGGGGGAGCTACTTGGCTTACTGCTAATAACCGCCTATCACCGAGATAGAGGAAATACCCACAAAAACAAAATATTGGTGCCAGACTCCGCCCATGGCACAAACCCAGCTTCTGCCAGCATATGTGGTTTGGAGGTGGTAAGTGTTAAAAGCGACGCAAACGGAGAGTTAGACTGGGAGGATTTCATAAAAAAGCTTGACGACAGAACCGCAGGGCTTATGCTAACAAATCCGAACACCCTGGGCATATTTGAGAGAAAGGTAAAAAAGCTCGCAGATGCCCTGCATCAAAAGGATGCTCTCCTTTACATGGACGGTGCCAACTTCAACGCCTTAGTTGATGTGGCAAAGCCCGCTACTTGGGGAGTGGATGTTATGCACTTTAACCTCCATAAAACCTTTTCCACGCCCCACGGAGGTGGTGGTCCGGGTGCTGGTCCCGTGGGAGTTTCAGAAAAATTAAAGCCCTACCTGCCTGTGCCACAGGTGGAGTTTAACGGTCAAAGGTATTACCTCAATTGGGACATTCCCAAAAGCGTGGGTAAGGTGCTTACCTTTTACGGACACGTGGGTGTGATGCTTAGGGCTCTGGCATACATCCTGTCCTACGGCAAGGAGATAGACAAGGTATCAAAGTTTGCAGTTTTGAACGCAAGGTATTTATACAGCCTTCTTAAGGATGTTCTATGGGATCCATACCCAAGCTCACCCAAAATGCACGAAGTGGTCTTTTCTATGCAAAAAACCGGCATAAGTCCCTTAGACTTAGCTAAAGCCCTTTTGGACAAAGGCTTTTACGCACCCACTGTCTACTTCCCCCTCGTGGTCAAGGATGCACTCATGATTGAACCTACAGAAACAGAGAGCCCAAGAACTATAAGGGCTTTTGCCAATGCCATAAAGGAAATACTCCAGCAGGACCCGGAGGAGGTAAAAACCAGTCCAAAAACTACACCGGTGAGAAGAATAAAGGAGGCAGAAGCCAACAGAAAGCCAATTCTTAGAGCCTCATTGGCATGATTACGCAGAGATAGGGATCCTTTTCCAAGTTTGCGCTTTCAAGTATCACAGGGCTGTCTGCATCTATTGCCTTTAGATATACCCTGTCAAAGTCAAACTCTCCAAGGGCTTCTAAAAGATACTTTCCGTTAAAACCTATGTCCATAGGCTCAATGGCGGAAAGGCTCTCCAGTATTTCCACCTCATCCTTGCCTTCACCAAACTCAGGCTCCGATATCTCCATCAAAATGACCTCAGAGGAGAACGAAAGCTTCACAGGAAAGGCTTTGGCTGATGCTATTGCAGAAAGTCTTTTTAGGGCATTTTCAAACTCAGACCTATCAAGTAGCACATTTATCGTGTAGTCGGTAGGGATAACCGCCATATAGTCAGGGTATTCTCCCTCCAAAAGCCTAACAGAGAGGGACCAGTTTTCTCCCTTCACATGGGCAAAATTCTCGTCTTTGCCCACTTCCACAGAACCTATGGCGTCTTTTAAAAGCTTTTCTAAGACCTTTAGGCTCTTACGGGCAAGCAAAAGCTCCTCGTCAAAGGAAACACCCTCGGGCATATAGAGGGCAAGCCTGTGTCCATCAGAACCCACAAAGTGAAGCCTGCCTTCTTTACTTCCCACATACATGCCCTGAAGGGCATACCTCGTGTCCTCTTTGGATATTGCATAATCTACCTTGGATATCCCCTTTAAAAGCAAACTGCTCGGAATATCACCTTTGCACACAACCTCGGGAAATTCAGGAAACTCGGAAGGGTCGCCACAAACCAGCTTAAACTGGCTCTTTCCTCCTTTGATAATCAGTTTATCCTCTTCCAGCTCCATATATACTTCGGCGGAGGACAGATTCTTTATTATGGATGTCAGCTTGTCTGCGTTGACAGAGGTCTCTCCGGGAGATTCCACCCTTGCGGGTAGGTTTAAAACCAAGAAGTTCTCCAGGTCTGTGGCGTAAATGATAAGCCGATCTTCTTCCGCTAACAGCTTAAAGTTGTTTAGAACAGGAAGGGCTGACTTCTTTTCTGTAGCAGATTTTGCCTTTGTAAGCACATCCTCCAGCTCCACCCTATCCACAAACAGACGCATGGCAATAAATTATAAAGGGTATTCTAAAAATCCAGACCTATTGACGCAAAAAGGTATTTCCTCTAAAATCTAAGCTTGATGTTTGTTAGCCTACAGTTCAAGCTTGAACTGAAAAGGGAAGACAAAGAAAAACTCATAAAGCTTATGCGTAAGCAATCCTCTGCCATTCGTGTAGCATACAACATGCTAAAAGAGCTGGAGAAAAAGAAAACAAGAAACCCACACGCCCAAATATACCAAAGACTAAGACAGCTATTCCCTGAATTACCAACAAAATACATTGATTCAGCTATTTACAAGGCTAAGCAATATTCTACCGATAAACCGGTGGTATTTGGAGGCAAAAGGCTTTTTGAAAAACTCTGCAAAAATCACCTTACAGGAAAAGCAAGAGAAAAACTTAAAAAGCAATGGAAAGAACAAAGGCAGGGAACACTTGTAAGCATTGGGTCAAAATCAGACAGAGGAAACAGACTAATGAGATTTGAAGAACTAAACGGACAGCTTTGCCTTAGAATTACCACAGGAAACAGAGAGTTTATTTATGCCAAAGTGTTAAGAGAGCCAAGCAATAGTAAAGACAAGTGGCTCACTTTTATGGCTATGCTTTTAGAAAGTTGGCAAATTCCAAGCTATTTCCCTTATACAGTGGAATTAAAGCTAAGAAATGGAGAAGTTTATGGAAGCGTATCCTTTGAAATTCCAACACCTGAAGTTAGATACACCAAAGAGAACGGAGTAATAGCCATAGACATTAACGCATCACCCATACACTTAGCGGTAGCAGAAGTCTCAAAAACTGGAGAGCTATTAAGCTATCAAACCATCAGCCTACACCACCTTTTAGGGCTTTCTCAAAACAGCAAAGACCACCAAGAGTGGATATTAGCCCATCAAATGGTGAATTTAGCTATTGAGAAAGGTAAAGCTATAGCCGTAGAGAATTTGAAAAAGCTTAGGAAGGGAAAGCGTGGAGATGGGAAAGCCAAGCTAAGAAAAATACTTCACAACTGGAACGCCAAAAAATTCTTGCAAAAGCTAAAGAGGGTAGCAATGATAAAGGGAGTGGAGGTGATAGAGGTAAACCCTGCCTACACCTCAGTTATAGGCATGCTAAAGTATGCACCACAGTTGAACATAGATAAAGACATAGCTGGAGCTTATGTGATAGGAAGAAGAGCACTGGGATTTAAAGAGGACATGCCTGAGAATTACGAGAAACTTTTGAAAGACAAAACATATCTGGAGTTTGCACTGAAAAGGTATGAAGAGAAAGAAAAGGAACTCAGGGAACTTTTAGAGGAAGAAACAAACCAATATAAGAGGAATGCCTTAGAAAGCGAACTAAGGAGTGTAGAGTATGCAAAGGAGCTATTAACCAATCTCATACAAAGCCTTCAGAGTGAACCAAGCTCCTGCGAGGGAGCCTATGGAAGGAATCCCGAGCAGGGAAGGGTGGCAAAAACTACCCTTCAAAGTGCTTGGCAAGTTCTGAAGGTAGCCCTCCTCTTCCCTATCCTTGGAAAGGTCTTACCAAGAGACCTTTCTCCTCTGAAGCCATTGTTGGTGGAAGGGGTGTGGGATAGGGTGAGGAGTAGGTTAGTTCCCTTAGAGGCTGGGGGGACGGTCCCGATAAGGGATTTTTAGAACAGCCTCATAGATTATAACATTGAACAGAGGGTTATATTCAGAAATTTTGGTGTTAAAATATGCCCATGCGCTTTAGAGGAAAGGTTTGGAAGTTTGGAGATAATGTGGACACAGACCAGATCATACCTGCCCGCTATTTGAACACCTCGGACCCTTATGAATTGGCACAGCATGTTATGGAGGATTCAGAACACCCCAACTTTGCCAAGGAACATCAGCCGGGAGACATAATAGTGGCGGGTAGGAACTTTGGCAGTGGCTCTTCAAGGGAGCATGCGCCCATCGCCATAAAGTATGCGGGGGTTCCTGTAGTGGTTGCCAAGTCTTTTGCGAGGATCTTCTTCAGAAATGCCATAAACATAGGGCTTCCTATTGTGGAGGCACCAGAGGCGGTGGATGAGATAAATCACGGTGATGAGCTGGAGGTGGATTTGGACAGTGGCATAATAAGAAACCTTACCACGGGCAAAGAGTACAAAGCTACCAAGTTCCCAGAGGAGCTTCAGGCAATCCTGCGGGCTGGTGGGCTTATGGAGTATGCAAAAGCAAAACTGAGCAAAAATGTCAGCGGATAATAGGTTAAAGGAGCTCATACTCAGCAGAGCCCTAAAGGTGGCAGAGGAGCCCATCTTTAAGCTCTCTTCCGGGAAACTCAGTAGGTACTACATAGACCTAAAGCAGGTTACCCTTGACCCGGAGGGAGCCTATTTGGTGGGCAAGCTCATGTATGAATTGGTCAGGCAGTTTGGCGTTCAAGGAGTAGGTGGGCTCACGCTTGGCGCAGACCCCATAGCCTACGCGGTAGCCTTTGTATCCTATTTGGACGGAAATCCTATAAAGCCCTTTGTAGTCAGAAAGGAGCCAAAGGGACACGGCACAGGAAAGCAGGTGGAGGGACTCCTGAGTGCAGGGGAAAGGGTGGCGGTGGTGGAGGACGTGATTACCACCGGTAGTTCCTCCTTAAAGGCAGTGCAGGCTTGCAGAAGGGAGGGCTTGGAGGTGGTGGGCGTTTTTGCGGTGGTGGATAGAGAGGAGGGGGCTCAAGAAAACTTGAGTAAAGAGGGTGTTGAGCTTTATTCTCTTTTTAAGCTCTCCCAGTTGATTTGATGGAAATTTGGCTGGGTTCTTTGCTTTTGGTAATAGGCACTGCTGTAGGCAGTTTTATGGTTTTGTTCTTCAGAGGAACAGCCCTCTCATCCCTGAACGTTAGCCTGTCCTTTGCGGGTGGTGTGATGCTAACCGCCAGTTTTACAAGTCTTATACTGCCCGCAGTGGAAAAGGGTGGCTTTTTCAAAACCGCCTTGGGTGTAACCATCGGCTTTGGAGTTATGGCTCTTGTGGAGAGGCTCTTTCCTCACGAACACCCTACTATGGGACAGGAGGGTATACTGCCTTTGAAGATGAAAAAGCTAACATTGATCGTGGTGGGAATAACCATTCACAACATCCCAGAAGGTCTCAGTGTAGGTATAGCTACCGCATACTCAGGTAAGGATGGACTAGCAACCGCACTGGCTATATCCCTTCAGGATATACCTGAGGGCTTGGTGGTTAGCCTGCCTATATATGCCTTAGGGGGAGGAATGATAACTGCTTTGGCGGTTGGTTTTTTGAGCGGTGCGATAGAGGGGCTTTTTTCCCTCCTTGGCTTCGTTTTCATGAAGGTCTTTGAAGGTTCCCTGCCAGTGGGTATGGGCTTTGGAGGGGGTGCCATGCTTTACATAACCGTTAAGGAAGTTTTCCCGGAAGCTTACTCGGAAGGTAGAACCTTTGCCACCACCCTTGGCTTTTTGGTGGGAGTTCTTCTTATGCTCTTTCTTGATACAGTTAGCTTTTAGCTGTGTTAACAAATTTACAAAAATGTAAGCAATTTTACAAGACTTTGGGCTATACTAGGTGTTCAGAGGCTTTTAAAATATTGCCCGTGCGGAGTGTGTCTTTTGGCACACTTTTTGCACAAAAACTATACAGGAGGTTGGAAAATGAAAAAGATAGAAGCGATCATCAAGCCCTTTAAGTTGGATGAGGTAAAAGATGCCTTGGTGGAGATAGGCATAGGGGGTATGACCGTCACGGAAGTTAGAGGTTTTGGTCAGCAGAAGGGACACACTGAAATTTACAGAGGCACCGAGTACGTTATTGACTTTTTGCCCAAGGTCAAGATTGAGGTGGTGGTAAAGGATGAAGATGTGGAGAAGGTAATAGAGACTATAATGAAAACAGCCCAGACAGGAAGGGTGGGAGACGGCAAGATTTTTGTCATTCCTGTAGAAGAGGTGGTCCGAATAAGGACAGGAGAAAGAGGTGAGCAAGCTATATAAAAAATCCTATAAAGGAGGTCAAACCATGCCAAAGTATTCACCGGAGGAGGTGCTGAGCCTCATTGAGCAGGAAGGGGTCCAGTATGTGGACCTCCGATTCTCTGACCTTTTTGGTCAGTGGCAACACCTTACCATCCCAGCCTACGAGCTGTCTCTCTCTACCTTTGAAGAGGGTAGAGGCTTTGATGGCTCCTCCATAAGGGGTTGGCAGTCTATACACGAGTCGGACATGCTAGCCATTCCCGACCCAACCACTGCCTTCATAGACCCCTTCATGGAGCCAAAAACCCTTGTGATGATATGCGACATTTACGATCCTATCACCAGGGAGCGTTATGGCAGAGACACCCGTTATGTAGCCCAAAAGGCAGAGCAGTACTTGAGACAAACGGGCATAGGAGACACCGCCTACTATGGACCTGAGGCGGAGTTTTTCATCTTTGACTCGGTGGAGTTTGGCACTTCCGCCAACTACGCCTTCTGGAAGGTGGACTCAGAGGAAGGATGGTGGAATAGGGAGATTACTTCTTCTGGCTACAAGATACCTCACAAGAGGGGCTACTTCCCAGTGCCACCTTTGGATAAGACCCACGCACTCCGTAGCGAGATGGTATCCATTTTGTCCCAGCTCGGTATTGTGGTAGAACTTCACCACCATGAGGTTGCCACTGCCGGGCAAGGAGAGATAGACATACGCTACGATTCTCTGGTAAATCAGGCGGACAAGCTGTTCATCTACAAATATGTGGTTAGAATGGTGGCTCACAAGTATGGTAAGTTTGCTACCTTCTTGCCCAAGGTTCTTCCCAACGACAACGGAAATGGTATGCACACCCACTTCTCCATATGGAAGGATGGGCAAAACCTCTTTGCGGGCTCCGAGTATGCGGGCGTCTCTGAGATATGCCTTTATGCCATAGGCGGTATTCTAAAACATGGACCTGCACTGACCGCCTTCACCAACCCCACCATAAACTCTTACCACAGGCTTGTGCCCGGTTTTGAGGCACCTGTAAGGCTCGCCTACTCTGCAAGGAACCGCTCTGCTGCAATAAGAATACCCACCTACTCCCAATCTCCCAAGGCAAAGAGAATTGAGATCAGGTTCCCAGACCCAACCTGCAACCCATACTTGGCTTTCTCCGCCATACTGATGGCTGCAATAGACGGAATAGAGAACAGAATCCATCCCGGAGAGCCCTTTGACAAGGACATATACTCACTGCCTCCGGAAGAGCTAAAGGACATACCCCAACTGCCCGGCTCCTTGGAGGAATCCCTAAAAGCCCTCGAGAACGATTTTGAGTTCCTTCTGAAAGGTGGTGTCTTCACCGAGGATCTAATCCAAACTTGGATAGAAGCCAAGAGAAAGGAAATAGACGAGATAAGGTTCATACCTCACCCCAAGGAGTTTGAACTTTACTTTGACATTTAATTAAAAAAAACCGCCCCGCCCTCAAGGCGGGGCAAAGGAGGAGATAGAATGCGTCGCGTAGCAAGTATTATACCACTATTGCTTTCAAGCTTAGCCTTTGCAGAAGGGCAAGCCCCCAAGTTAGACACGGGGGACACCGCTTGGATGCTTACATCTACAGCCTTAGTTATGCTCATGAGCCTGCCCGGTCTTGCCATCTTCTACGGCGGATTGGCGAAGGCAAAGGACACCCTAAACACTATAGCCATGGTCTTTACCGCTTATGCCATTGCTTCCGTGGTGTGGGTAATCTACGGATACACCTTAGCCTTTGGCACGGACATTGGAGGAATAATAGGTAGCCCTGAAAAGCTCTTTCTAAGCGGTGTTGATGTTAAAAGCCTTCAGGGTACAATTCCCGAGCTTCTGTTCGTAGCCTTTCAAGGAACCTTTGCGGCGATAACCCTTGCCCTCATAAGCGGTTCCTACATAGAGAGAATGAAGTTTTCCGCATGGCTACTTTTCAGCATCCTTTGGGTGAGCTTTGTGTATGTGCCCGTAGCCCACTGGGTATGGGGTAATGGCTTTTTGGCAAAGCTGGGTGCCTTGGACTTTGCGGGTGGCACTGTGGTGCACATAAACGCAGGTATTGCGGGCTTGGTGGGTGCCTTGATATTGGGTAGGCGTAAGGATACTGCCCTCATTCCCAGCAACCTTCCCATGGTTGTTATAGGTACTGGGCTTTTGTGGTTTGGATGGTTTGGCTTTAACGCAGGCTCCGCGGTAGCTTCAAATGCTCTGGCATCGGCGGCTCTTCTGAACACCAACATTGCCACAGCGGTTGCAGCCCTATCTTGGATGTTTGTGGAATGGCTCCACGCCAAAAAGCCCACCGTCCTTGGTCTTGCGTCTGGTGCCATAGCTGGGCTTGTAGCCATAACTCCAGCAGCGGGCTTTGTGAACGTGATAGGTGCCATCATCATAGGCTTGGTGGCTGGCGTTGTGCCCTACTTTGCGGTGGCAGTGCTAAAGCACAAGCTTGGCTATGACGACGCCCTTGATGTGTTCGGCATTCACGGAGTGGCGGGAATAATCGGTGCAGTCCTTACCGGTGTTTTTGCGGACCCTTCCATCAACGAAGCGGGCAAAGGTCTTCTTTATGGAAACCCAGGGCAAGTTTTGATCCAAATCTTGTCAGTTGTAGTAACTATAGTCTACGATGCCATAGCCACCATTGTGATCCTCATCGTGGCAAAAGCCCTCACAGGTCTGAGGGTAAGCCCTGAAGAGGAAATAGCTGGGCTAGACAACTCCCAGCACCGTGAAAAGGCTTACAACCTTTAACAGAGGAGGTTTTGCCATGAAAAAGTTAGCCCTTCTCAGCCTTTTTGGCTCCGTAGCCCTTGCACAAGCCCTCGAGCTAAAGCTTGAGCCCATGGGTACAATCAACGTTAGCGGTGCCCTAACCGTCTATACCATCCACTCCAACAACAAAGCTTTAAATGACAACAAAAATACCCGCTACGATGTGGGCTCAACCATTATTAGTCTTTCCAAGTCCGCAGAGCCCTTTGGCTTTACCTTGATCGGTGGTGCATACGCAACTCCAGTGGTGGGTGTGGCACTCTCAAAGACTTCCGAATCCACAGACCTGTTCAGCCCAATTCCCGTGGCATACTTGGAATACTCTCCCATGAAAGGACTCTCCATTCAAGCAGGAAAGCTTCCCACCATAATAGGCTATGAGTCCGCCTTTACTTACCAAAACAACTACATCCAAAGGGGTTTGGTTTGGAACATGCAACCCGTAATAAACAACGGCGTTAGGATAACCTACAGCACAGACCTCTTCTTTGTAAAGTTTGGAGTAAACGACGGCTTTTATACTCTCAGCACAACCGACCCAAAACCCGCCCTTGAGGCAAGCCTTGGACTAACTCCCATAAAAGATGGCTCAATAGCCCTTAATGTTATCCTTCCCGATAAAAACTCAAGACCAAATGATACCGCAGATCCTTCCAACAAGAGGGAGATAAACCTGGTAGCTTCCTACACACTGGATAAACTTTCCCTTGGTGCAGACTTGCTCTATGTGGAGGCTCCAAAAAGCGACAAAGCAAATGTTCCAGAAAAGGCAAAGGCAAGCGGTGTAGCACTGCATGTATCTTATGATCTAAAACCCTTTAAGCTCTCTGGTAGGATAGAGTATGTAAAGGACAACTCCGACGCTGGGGGTTTAGATTTAGTGGGTCTTGGCGACGGAAACAAGGGTTTGACCTTTACCGTAACTCCCGCCTACACCCATGGTCCCTTATTCTTGAGGGGTGAGCTCTCTTACGTAAAGGCAGACAAAGAATTTACTGTGAACGGAAAGAAGGATCAAACGCGTATAGGTGTGGAAGTTGGGTTTATGTTTTAAGGTATGGGCATAAAGGCTATCCTTTTGGACATAGATGGGGTGCTAACCATAAGGGATAGGGTAATAGAGGGGGCCCCGCGGGCCCTCAAAGAACTCAGAAAAAACTTCAAAATAGCCCTCGTCACCAACACGACGAGGGTTCCCTCTCGCATAATTTTTGAAAGGCTGAGAAATCTCGGCTTTGATCTGGAAAGGGAAGAACTCTTTACCGCACTCAAGGTTTCAAGGGAGTTCTTAGTAAAGAACAAAGCCAATGCCTACCTTTTGGTTTCTGACATGGCACGGAAGGAGTTTGAAGGCTTGGAGGAATATCCAATAAAGTATGTGGTTGTTGCAGATGCATACACAAACTTTAACTACCAAAACCTAAACACTGCCTTTAGGCTACTTTTAGAGGGTGCGGAGCTCATAGCGGTTGCTCCAAACAGATATTTTCTGGACGAAGATGGAAAGCTTTCCCTTGATGCGGGACCCTTTGTAAAAGCTCTTGAGTATGCAAGCGGAAAGACTGCCACCGTGATAGGTAAGCCCTCTGCAGAATTCTTCGGATTGGTTTTAGAACACTTAGGAGTTAAACCTGAAGAGGCTTTGATGGTGGGTGATAACATTGAGTTTGATATTTTGGGAGCCCAAAAAGTTGGAATGAAGGCTTGCCTTGTAAAGACTGGGAAATTCAGGGAAAGCGACCTTGAGAAGGGTATAAAGCCAGACCTTCTGCTGGAAAGTGTAAATGAACTACCAAAAGCTTTAATGGAGGTGCTATAGAATGAAGGCTTTGGCTATAAGGCATGTGCTTGCGGAACACTTGGGAATGATGGAAAGGTCCCTGAGAAATTTAGGCTTTAAAGTGGAATATCTGGACACCGCAAAGGGGGAAACTCTAAAAGAGCCATTGGAGGAATACTCCCTTCTTGTTGTTCTCGGTGGGTATATGGGTGCTTACGAAGAGAACCTTTATCCCTTTCTCTCTTACGAGTTTAGGCTCATGGAACAAGCCCTGAAATTGAACATTCCTATTTTGGGCATATGCTTGGGAGCCCAGATGCTTGCAAAGGTTTTGGGGGCAAGGGTCTTTAAGGGCGATAGGGGGAAGGAAATAGGGTGGATGGATGTTTTTAAGGTGGGAGAGCATAAGCTTTTCCAAGAGTTCCCAAACACATTGAAGGTCTTTCAGTGGCACGGAGACACCTTTGAGCTTCCAAAGGGTGCAGTAAGGGTTTATGCCTCTGAAAGGTATGAAAACCAAGCCTTTGTGTATGGAAAGGCTGTGGGCTTGCAGTTTCACATAGAGGTGGATCAGGATATGGTTAAAGAGTGGGCGGAGCTTTACCACGATGAGCTTCAGGAGGAGAAGATAGGAGAAGACATGCTACGGGTGGAGGACTGGGCGTATGAACAAAATTACCGGCTTATTGAAAGCCTTATAAGAAGGCTAATTTAGAACTTTTTCACTTCTATGTTGTATTTCTTTATTCTATAGTCAAGTTGCCTTAGGGTAAGACCCAAGAGCTTTGCGGCGCGGGATTTTACGTATCCGGTTTTTTCCAAAGCCTTTATGATCTCTTCTCTCTCCGTGGCTTCTACAAAGCTCGGCAGGTGTTTAAAGCTCACCTTTCCATGCTCCGGATGGAAGTATTCGGGAATGTCCTTTTCTGTTAGCAACCCATCCCTCAAAATAACGAGCCTTTCTATGAAATTCTCCAGCTCCCTCACATTTCCATACCAAGGATACTCCATCAGCTTTTCCATAGCCCTCCAGCTTATCCGCACATTCTTTTTGTATCTTTGGTTGAAGATCCTTAAAAAGTGTTCCACGAGCAAGGGAATGTCCTCCTTTCTTTCTCGCAGGGGTGGAATGTGTATAGGAAACACGCTTATCCTATAGAAGAGGTCCTCTCTGAACTCTCCCTTTTCCACCATCTCTGCCAAGTTTTTGTTGGTGGCACATATAATACGCACATCCACCTTTATGGTCTTTTCTCCTCCCAGCCTTTCAATCTCCTTGTCCTGTATAGCCCTCAGGATCTTGGGCTGTATAGACAGAGGCATGTCTCCTATTTCGTCCAGAAAGAGGGTGCCACCGTTGGCAAGCTCAAACTTTCCTTTCTTTGGTGCATAGGCACCCGTGAAGGCTCCCTTCTCATATCCGAAGAGCTCTGCCTCCAAAAGACTTTCTGGTATGGCTGAACAGTTTATGGTTATTATGGGTTTTGATTTTCTGGGGCTTGCAAAGTGTATAGCCTTGGCAATAAGACTTTTACCAGTTCCGCTCTCTCCAGTGATCAAGACAGTTATGTCCGTTTGTGCCACCTTTCGGACGAGCTCAGCCAAGTGCCTTATGGCTGGACTGTTGCCTACGATCCCTTCTATGCGGAAGTTCTCTGAGAGGGCTTCCGTTAGCATTCTCTTTTCCTCTTCCCACTCCTGCTTTTCCTGTTCCACCCTCTGGCTTATCTTGTAAAGCATCCCTAACATGGCTGAAAGGATCATGGCGAGTTTTATTCCTTCCTCTACGCTTTCCCTTTTGAACTCCTTAAAAAACGCCAGCACACCCACCGTTTCCTCACCTACCTTTATGGGCACCGCCACAAAGGTTTCCCTTCCGCTCAGTCTATCCCTCAAACCTGTCTTGTTTAAGTATTGACTTACGTGAAGGTCAGAAAGCACGACCGGCACGCCCATTTTATAAACCTTTCCTATGATCCCTTCTCCTCTTTTGAACACTCCTCTTTCTACCTCCTCCCTACTCAAGCCAAAGGATTTGACTATCCTGAGAACCTTATTAGGTCTATCGTAGAGGGCTATGTAGCTGTAGGGCACGTCCCAAAAGGAGTACAGTATTTTGAGAAACTCCTCCGCACCCTCCTCAAAGCTCAGACTTTTGCTAAGAATCCGCGCGGTTTGATTAACTACAGAAAGTATGCCAACCTCCAAGGTTTTTTCCGCCATTCCTTATTTTAATTTTAAAACCTAAGCCAGAAAAGTTGGAAGCCTATAAGGAATAAGTTAAAATATCCCTTAGGAGGTGTGTAAATGAAAAATCCTCTTGATGTTCAACTCCTAGAAGAGCTTTCCAACTTGGAGTATTTTATAGTGAAAGCCCCATTGAACTCAAGGGATTTTTGGAAGGAGTGGCAAGATAAGTTCTCCCGAGCATACATGACCCGGATCGCCATCAAAAAGCTTTTGAGAACAAAGAAAGCATCCTACGAAGAGGTGTCCAAATACAAGTCTATGATAGAACTCTATGAAGATGTGCTTTACTATCTGGAGCTCCTGAAGAACCTTGCCCTTCAGATGAGGGGCGTTTATTCTCCGGAGCCAGATACTGAGTTTGACGACGAGGACATAGACTTAGACTTTTGAGGGAGGCATGCCCATGCCCTTTAAGAAAAAAACTCTAAGGGGTCAAAACGTCTCTGGTAAGAGGGTTTTGGTTAGGGTGGATTTTAATGTGCCCATGGATGAGTTTGGAAACATTGAGGATGACACAAGGATAAAAGCTTCTTTGCCTACCATTGAGTATCTTTTGGACGCAAAGGCAAAGGTTATTCTGATGTCTCATCTTGGAAGACCTAATGGCAAAAGGGACCCTAAGCTCAGCTTACAGCCGGTAGCCAAGAGGCTCTCAAGGTATTTGAACCGGGAGGTTAAAATGGCACCGGACTGCGTGGGAGAAGAGGTCAAGAGGATGGTGGAGAACCTGAAGGAGGGAGAGGTTTTGCTTTTGGAGAACTTGAGGTTTCACCCCGGAGAAGAGGGTAAAGACCCAGAGTTTGCCAAGGAGCTGGCAAGCTACGGAGATATATACGTTAGCGATGCCTTTGGCACCTGCCACAGAAAGCATGCGTCTGTTTATTTGGTGCCACAGTTTCTCAAGCCTGCGGTTATGGGCTTTTTGCTGGAAAAGGAGATAAGCTACTTTGAAAGGGCAATGATCAACCCCCAAAGGCCGGTGGTTGCCATCATAGGGGGTGCCAAGGTCTCTTCTAAGTTAGGTATTCTGAAAAACCTTCTGAGAAGGGTGGATAAGCTCTTTGTGGGTGGAGCCATGGCTTTTACCTTTATAAGGGCTATGGGTTATCCTACGGGCAAATCTTTGGTGGAAGAGGATCTTTTGGAAACTGCCAAGGACATAATGGATGTGGCAAAGAAGCTTGAGGTCAAGTTTTACTTGCCTGTGGATTTTGTGATAGGAATGGAGGTGTCCGACAAAACTCCCACCAAGGTGGTTCCCTGGCAAGAGATTCCCGATGGCTGGATGGGGCTTGACATAGGTCCCGTTTCCGTCAGTCTACTAAGGGAGATCCTCTCAGACGCCCAGACGGTAATTTGGAACGGTCCTATGGGTGTTTTTGAGCTGGACCGGTTCAAGGACGGTACCTATCAAACCGCAAAAATGCTTGCAGAATCTCCCGCCTTAACCATTGCCGGTGGTGGAGATACAGACCACGCCATCCACAGGGCTGGAGTTTATAACGCCATAGACTTTGTTTCCACCGGTGGTGGTGCCTTTTTGGAGCTTTTGGAGGGTAAAACCCTGCCCTGCATTGAAGTTTTGGACGATGAGGAATAACTTTTAGGTCTATGAGAAGAAAAACAAGGCAGATAAGCGTAGGATGGGTTAAGGTTGGAGGAGATGCCCCCATAGTGGTGCAGTCTATGACCTCCACCAAGACCCACCAAGTGGAAGAGACCCTTTCTCAGATAAACAGGCTAGCCAAGGCAGGCTGTGAGATAATAAGGGTTGCGGTTCCCCATCGGGAGGACCTGGAAGCCCTTCCGGATATAGTAAAGAACTCTCCCATACCAGTGATAGCGGACATACACTTTGCGCCCTCTTACGCCTTTGGCTCTATGGAGGCTGGTGTTCATGGAATTCGCATAAACCCGGGGAACATAGGAAAAGAAGAGATCGTCAGGGATATTGTCCAAGAGGCAAAGCGGAAGGGTGTTGCCATAAGGATAGGCGTCAATTCGGGCTCTTTGGAAAAGGACCTTTTGGAAAAGTATGGCTATCCGAAGGCGGAGGCACTCTTTGAAAGTGCCATGCGTTGGTCAGAAAAGTTTGAAAAGTGGGGCTTTTATAACTTTAAAGTCTCCATAAAGGGCTCCGATGTGTTGGAAAACATCAGGGCAAACGAGCTCTTTGCACAGCACACAGACATTCCCCTGCACATAGGCATTACCGAGGCGGGCATGGGACTAAAGGGTATAGTAAAGTCCGCAGTGGGCATAGGCATACTTCTTTACAAGGGCATAGGAGACACGATTAGGGTCTCTTTGACGGACGACCCGGAGGTGGAGGTGGAAACTGCTTACGCCATTCTACAGTCCTTGGGACTAAGGCGGAGAGGTATAGAGATCATAGCCTGTCCCACCTGCGGAAGGATTGAAGTGGACCTACCAAAGGTGGTAAAGGAAGTGGAGGAAAAGCTAAAGGGTCTTGAAAAGCCCTTAAAGGTTGCCATAATGGGCTGTGTGGTCAATGCCATAGGAGAGGCAAGGGAAGCAGATTTGGGTCTAGCCTGCGGAAGAGGCTTTGCTTGGCTCTTTAAGGAAGGAAAGCCCATAAAGAGAGTTAGCGAAGAGGAGATGGTTCAAGCCCTGCTGGAGGAGGTACTAAACTATGACGGAAAAGGGAAAGTATGAAAAGCTATTGCAAAGGGCACAGTTGGTGGATCCAAATGTTCAGATAAACTTTGTAATGCTTGACTTACAGCCAAGGTGGATGAAATGCAGGCGTACAAGAAGGCTCGTATTCCAGTTTCACAAGCTCGGACAGGAGGAGGCTTTGACTGCCTGCGGGAAAAGGTTAGAAAAGTATCAGATCCTCCCAGAAAGGCAGGAAAACCTGGTGATCACGCAGGTGAATATGATGTTAGGAGGGCTTGGAGTCTTGGTTTTCTTTGACCTTTGTCCCCAATGCTTTGGAAATGTGAATAGATGCACTCCAGAGGAGGGAGGCTGAAGAAACACGCACAGTGAGGGTTTAATCATAATGTCAACTCTTTTGGCACTTCCCCCAACCTGCTTAGCTTCCTCTTGATGATGTCTTGGGAGTACTTTTCAAGGTAATAGACTATAGTCTCCACTCTTATTTTTACACTGCCTGCGGGCTTTGTTTCGTCTAACTCCCCAAACTTGAAAAATAGAGTGCCGGAGGATTCTACGATCCTCTGGGCGGGCGTAAAGGTTGGCTGGTCCATACCACATTCGTAAGAAGAGAGCCTTATGACCCCTGTGATCCAGGGAAATCTGCTGGCAAACTTGGCCCCCCAGATGATCTCGTTGGTGTTAGAGCTGTAAGAGGAGGTCCATACATCCGATATATCAAGGGAAATGCCAAGCCAGTCCAAGAGCCACTTGTCTATCGGTAGGTAGTTGTACCAAAGAACCGGATAGCCATAAAGCTGAAACTCTGCGTCTATTTCGTGTCCTATGCCCGGGTCCATGTGATAGGGTCTTGCCAGTACCAATAGGGCAGGTCTGTTGTTTTTGACGCACCAGCGCAGAATTTCCAAAGACTTTTCCCGCATGCTTTTGTCAAACTCCTCAAGGGATGCAAAGCCTTCCTTTACCGCCTCTACCACCTCTTCGTAGGTGAGGTCCTCCACCGCAGGCTTTAAGCCTTCAAAGAGATACTTGGGTAAAAGCTCCGGCTCCCCAAAGGGCACGAAGGGAGAAACATACTTTATACCCCTCTCTTTGAACTCATCCTTCTCTTTAAGAAATCCCGCCTTTATGTTCTCCGGTGCCATCATCACCCGAGTGCAACACAGTGTATCCATCACATGCCCCCTCAAAAAGGAGGGCAGGGAATAGATCATGGGCACAAAGAGGATGTCTATGTCCTTATGTAAGAGTTCTCCGATGTGTCCCGCAAGGGCTTTCACTGGAAAACAACTGTCCATGGTGATCCTACCCTTGCCGTAAGTTCTGTACTGCTCCTCGGAGGTGTCTGAGCTAAAAACCACTTTCATACCCAGGCTGTCAAAAAAGCCCACCCAAAAGGGCGCTGTGCCCCAGATGTTTAAAAACTTGGGAATGCCTACCTTAATGGACCTTCTGGCTTGCCCTTTTTGGCTTGAACGCAGTTTTCCTAGCAATTTGGGCAATGTTAGGAAACTCATCCTGCACCCTCCTTAGCTCCTGTTGAAGGATCTTAAGCTCGCTTTCGTCTTCTACAAGCCCCTTTGGACATGCGTTGCCAACTATGAGCCTGAGCCAACCCCTCTCCAAGGGCACTTTACTCCAAGGTCTTCCTTCCCCTTCTCCTACAAACACATCTATGAAGGTCCTTTGACAGTTCATAGGACACCATCTGCAGACCGTCTCTTGGGAGGTGGTTGCCCTGTAGGTTAGGTTTTCTACAGCGTCAAAGCCCCTAAACTGGCTTTTACCCTTTGTCTCAAGGGCAAGTAAGGCTACACCCAAAGCTCCCGCCTCTCCCGGGTAGGGATGTACAAACACCTGTGCCTCTGGCACCTTGGACTTTATAAAGTCCCTTTGGGCTTTTACCACCGCCAAGTTCTTGTGGGTTCCACCCTGAAGCACAAACTTTTTGCCCACCTGCGCCAAGTTGTTTATGTTGCCCGCATAGATCCACACGTTCAAGGGCAGAACAGCGCATAGCCCCGCAAGGATCTCCTCCGCCTTCCAACCCTTCCTCTGCTGATTGACTATATCGCTCTGTAAGAAAACACCACAGCCCATGGTAAAATTGGGAATGGCCTTTGCACTAAAGGCAAGCTTGGCAATGTCCTCCAGTGGTATGTTGAACCTTTCTGCCACTCCTTGCAAAAAGGCACCGTTTCCGGAAGAACACTGAGAATTTAGCCTAAAATCTACCACAGAACCGTTGCGAAGGATAAGGATCTTTACATCCACCCCACCCACATCGCATATACAGTCCGCATCCTTAAAAAAGTGCATGGCACCCGTAGCGTGGGCAACCGTCTCCACCACCGCACAGTCCGCCCCCAAAACATCCTTCAGAAGGTCCTTTCCGTAGCCCGTAAGCCCCAAGCCTATAACCTCCACATCATCCCCAAAGAATTCCCTTATCTGTCTGAAGATGCTTTTGGCATCCTCTATGGGATTGCCCTTGCTGATCTGATAGCAGGAAAAAACTGGCTCTCCTTCCTCAGAGACGCACACCGCCTTGGCGGTGGTAGAGCCAAAATCACACCCTATGGCTATCCTTTTAACCTTCTTTGGAACGATCTTCTTATACTGCCCTTCGTACTCTTTCAAAAACTCCCTTAGCTCCTCTTCAGAGGACACGAGCCCTCTCTTTCCCTCCTTTAGCTTTTCTTGGTATTGTCCCTCCTCTATCCACCACCTGAGCCTATCCAAGCCCTCATAAACTCCGCCCTCTTCCTCCATGGCATAAAAGACACAACCAAGGCTCGCATAGTAAAGGGAGTTTTCGGGAACTACCACCAGTTCCTCCATCTCTTGGTCTGTGCAATCCCTCAAGCCCTTTTCCTTCCAAATTCTCTGAAGGTGCACACGCCAAGCCTCCCTAAGCCCCTTAAAGAATAGATTGGGACCTCCCAACAGTAGCACCTTCCACATGGGAGTGTTTCCCTTGGTAAGTTGGGAGAGGTTCTGATAGACCACCGCCTCAAAGAGGGAAGCCATGATCTCCTCCGGTGGCACTCCAGCCTTTTGCAAGGTATTCACATCTGCTTCTGCAAAGATGCCACATTTGGCACTTACCTTGTGGAGATTGTAGCCCTTGTATCCCATAGAACCCAGCTTTTCCTGAGGAATTCCAAGCTTTCTTGCGGTCTTTTCTATAAAGGTGCCCGTTCCTCCCGCGCAGGCGTTTTGCATAAAGACCTGCTTTACCCTTTTCCCATCAACCTCCTTGAAAAAGATCGCCTTCATATCCTCCCCACCGATTTCGCTAACAAACCTCACATCCGGATGGAGTTTTTCCACTGCGGTGGAGACCGCAACCACCTCCTGAACAAACTTTCCCCCTACCAGCGGAGCGATCAGCGTAGCACCAGAGCCAGTGAAATAGACCCTGTCCCTTCCGGGCTTAAAACCAAAGTTCTCTTCAAGCTTTTTTAAGAACTCATACACCTTCTCTGCGGTCTTTGTGTTGTGCCTTTCGTAGGCTTTATCTAAGATGTTCCCACGATCATCCACCAAAACATACTTACAGGTGGTGCTTCCTACATCTATGCCCAAAATCATCTCAGCCTCCCCATGAGTTTTGCTACGTGCATCACATAGTTAGCAGATGTTCCCACATAGCCATAGTTTGGCACCTTGTAGGTTGCCCTTTTGAGCTGTGGATGTTTTTCTTCAAAGTCTCTGATCTCTTCCAAGCTCAAGCCCGTTCTCTCCAAGGCTTGTTCAAACCCCTCCTTTGCCCTCCTCTTGGCTTCTGTAAGAACCATCTGACAGCGGGAGTATGCATGTACTTCCGAGTCTCCTTTAATTTCTATTGGTGCGTACAGGAGCTCCGGATAGTCTGCCAGTACCTTTGCCATGGCACCAACAGACATAGTGTTGGGAAGGCATCCGTAGGGAGACAGCTCGCAGACCATATGGGCTTGCTTGTGTTTTAGTGCGTAGAGGGCTTTGCCGATAAGCATATGCCCCTCGCCCCCAGCTAGCCTGTAGTAAAAGTAAGGTCTTGCCAGTTCCTTCAGTTCCCTCTGGGAGGGCAATGGGTTGGGAATGTTATTCAAAGCCTTTCTGAGCTTGTCGTAGGTTCTCCTATATAGCCACGCAAAAAATGAAATGGCAAGTTTTTTAAGGTAGTAGTTCTTTACAAAGGGTTTGGCGTCTTCAAGCTTGAAAAGTTCCATGTTTATAAGATAGTCCATCCAGACCGCTACCGGTGGTGGGATAACCTCCGCACCTTGTTCCTCCAACCATCTTTTTATGTTGTAGTTTCCGTCTCCTTCGTGGGTCTGAAGCCAAAACTCCCCGGTGATCTTTACCCTTGCCTTAGGCTGAAGCCTATCCACCTCTATCTCATCCCAGAGCTTTTTAACTTCCTTTAGGGCATCCACGAAGTAATCGGTGAGTATGTGCCAAAGGAAGTTCCCGAGCTTTTTGCCCACTATGGGTCTCTTTTTGAGTCTTTCATAAAGCACTTCCACACTGTCCTTTACCACTTGGTCTGTTTGACCCTTTTTTACTTCGTAAGGTCTTGTGGCGTATTCCATGTCCGTTATCAGGTCTCCCATGAACATGGCATAGACGAGCCCAAGGGTAAGAGGCATGCTTACTTCCAAACCTCCACCCTCTGCAGACTGTTCAAGCTGCAAAAGGTCCAAAAGAAAGAGCCTAAAGTCCCGTAGGTTTAGCCCTTCAAGGACCCTCTCGTAGGATTCGTGATACTGTCCGAACCTACAAGGTCCGCAGGCACCGACCGTAACAAAAATGTACCTATCCCTTACCGCATCCCTTCCTTCCCTCTTTTCAATGTCCATAAGGGCCCTTGCTAAGTTTCCTGCGGTAAAGGTGGTAGGACAGCAAGCACCCACATCTATGTACTCCTTCCCTATGTCCAAATCTATCCTCTCTATGTTGGGCAAGGGCTTTGCCTTATAGCCCATGTTTTCCAGGGCACCCGTTATGAGCCTTTCGTGTTTAAAGGTAAGCCCACCAAAGAGTATGGTAGTGTATGGTCTCTCCTCCTTGGTAAAAGGTCTTGGCTTGTAGGCTTTATACTCAAAGCTTACCGCTTCCATGATACCCCTCCTGCAAAGTTTTTTTATAAGATAAGCTGGATTTTAGGTCAATAAACTGAGGAAAATCACCCTCAACTTATCTGTTCTATGGGCATGCCCTTGGTCTCTTTTCCCTTGATGGCGTATATCACAAAGGCAAGAAAGCCCACCAACCAAAAGAGGGATATACACAAAAGTCCGAGCAGGTAGTCTCTGCTAGCCAAGGTTGTCACAAGCAGTGGTGCAAGGGCACCCGAGAGCCTTCCTACAACGGAGAGCACTCCTATGGCGTATGCCCTAATGTAGGATGGGTATATCTCCGTTGCGATCACATAAGCCACAGAGGCAAAGGAAAAGGCGATCAACGAATACAAAAAGTAAAGAACTTTAGGGTTTGCGTCCGTTAGCAAAAACAGAAAAACCGCCAAAGCGGAGAGCCCACTTATGCTAACCCCAAGCACCTTTCTCCCTACCCTGTCGTTTAGAAAGGCTACCACAAGACCTCCAATCAGTCCTCCCACACTTCCAAAGAAGAGCACCTCGGAGACCTGCTTGGAGCTAAGATTATAGACCTTTGAAAGACCCAGAGGTAAAAAGGTGATCATGCCGTAGTAGGTGGTAAGTATGGTAAAACTCATTGACGCACTAAAAAGAAACCTCCACCGGTATTTGGTTAGGATCAGCTTGGTGGCATCCCATATGCTACCCTCAAAAACGGGAATCTGACAACTTTCCACCTTTGGAGAGATGCCCGCCTCCCTTTCCACCTTTTTGACAATTTCCTCCGCCTCCTTCAGCCTTCCCTTGGAAATGAGCCACCTGGGAGACTCGGGCACATATATCCTTATGTATATGATCAAAAGGGTCAAAAGACCACCAATAAAAAAGGCGAGCCTCCAAGCAAAGCCTTCGTCAAAATGCTTTAAAAGATACAAAGCAGATAAAGAAGCCATAATACTTCCCAAGTTCCAAAGGGCGGTGATGGTGCCATCCACCTTTCCCCTGTGGCGGGCGGGCACAAACTCGTCTATTGCGGACTGGATCGCTGCAAACTCTCCACCCAAGCCCGCACCCGCCAAGATCCTAAAGAGCAAGGCGGACTCAAAGCTGTTGGCAAAGCCCGTTAAAAAAGTGCCCCCGGCATACAGAAGCAATGTAAGAATAAAGAGCTTTTTTCTGCCGAACCTGTCTGCCAAGTAGCCAAAGATCAAGGAGCCCAGTATGGCACCTATGAGAAAACCGCTTACCATCAGGGAAGCCTGCTGGGTGGTAAATTGGAGGGCTTCTGCCATGGGCTTTAGGACTGCACTGACTATAACCACTTCAAAGGCGTCTAAAACCCAAGTGATGCCGAGGGCTAAAACAAACCTGGTGTGAAATCCTGTCCAGGGAAGGGCGTCAAGCCTGCAGGTTAGGTCTGTGTTTATAAACTTCATAGAAACCTGCCAAATTCTTCAAATTTAAAGCGGTATGCCCTTGGAAGTAGTTCCTTTTGAGGGTCCTTGTATCCTATGGCAAGCATGACGGGTATAACCTTATCCTTATCTACCCCCAAAAACTCCTTTAATCTCTCTTCGTCAAAGCCCTCCATTGGATGGGTCTCAAGCCCGTAAGCCCTTGCTACGATCATAACCGTCATACAAAAGAGGGCGGTATCCCTTATAGCCTTTCTTATAGCTTTATCTCTGTCGGTCCATCCCCTCTGGATGTTCTCCTTTAGATTTTCCTTTGCCTCTTTGGGTACGTAGCCGAGCTCCACCCAGCTGTCCAGGACCTTATCCACATGCTCAAAGCCTGCCCTTGGGTTTGCAATAAACACTATGTTGGCGGAGGCATCCTCTACCTTTTGCTGTCCGTAGCATATGTCCTTTAACTGCCTTTTTTTCTCCTTGTCCTTTACTACTACCACTTCCCAAGGTTGGAGGTTGTATCCGGAGGGTGCGGTGGCGGAAATCTCTAAAATCTCCTTTATAAGTTCATCGGGAACTTCTTTGGTTGGGTCAAAGAAGGTAATTGACCTCCTTTCGGTTATCAACCTTAGGCATTCTTTCATGGCAAACCTCCCTTGTAAGCTTTGACTAAGATAATTATAAGGCAGTAGTCTTCCTCAGGCAACGAGCTTTTTGCGGTTTATAGGAGAGTTTTTATGTAATCGGGAGTCATGGGAAGTTGATTGACCTCTATGCCGTATCCCCAGAGTAATGCGTTTGCCACCGCGGGTGCTATGGGTGGAAGACCGGGCTCTCCCACGCCACCCATGGGTCCTTGCCCTTTTACTATATGCACCTCTATCTCCGGCGTTTCTTCCATAATAAGGAGAGGATATGTATCAAAGTTAAGGCTCTGAGGACCTCCCTCTGAAAAGCTCACCCTTTCCTTTAGGCTCGCACTTAAGCCCATAACTATGGCGCTCTCCATCTGAGAAACCACCAAATCTGGATGCACCACTGTGGGACCCAAATCTATCACGCATACAACCTTATGTACCCTTATTTTGCCCGTTTTTTTGTCCAAGGAAACCTCTGCACATTGGGCTACATGACTTCCGAAGGAGAAATGATAAGCTAATCCCATAGCCCTTCCCCTGTGAGAACCCTTGTCCCATCCCGATTTTTCAGCACACACCTCTACTACCCGCCGAGCTCTTGGATTTTTGGAGAGTAGTTCAAGCCTTAGCTCCACTGGGTCTCTACCACCCGCCTTTGCTAGCCTGTCTATGAACGTCTCAAGGGTGAAGGCATTGTGGGAGCTTCCCACCGAACGCCAGAACCAAACAGGTATAGGAAGGTCAATTTTTACAAACTCCACATGCAAGTTGGGAACCGAATAGGGCATGTTTTCTATTCCTTCCACCGCCGCCCTATCTATTTTTGAGGGCATTCCTGCCCACTCAAAGACCGCAGGCACAGCTATTTTGTGATGTATGGCTACTACCCTCCCCTTTTCATCCAAGGCTCCCACAAACTTTGTGGCGTTCATAGGTCTATACCAGCCGGATTTTACGTCATCCTCTCTGGTGTATATTAGCTTTACTGGTCTTCCAAGCTTTTTGGATACCTCCACTGCTTCTCTTAAAAACTCCACGTTTGCCTTTCTTCCAAAGCCTCCACCCAAATAGGTGGTGTATATTTCAATGTCTTTTTCGTCCAAGCCCGTTATTTTGCTGACGGTTTTTAAAGCCCAAGTTTGAGATTGAATGGGCGCATAAACCACACACTTATCCTTTCTCACATCCGCCACGCAGGCCATGGGTTCCATAGTGGCATGATAGAGATAGGGCAAAAGATAAACGCCTTCCACCTTTACCTTAGCCTTTGATATTACATCCTCTGGGTTTCCATCATGCCTTGCCACCGCACCCGCCCTGTTTAGGGCATTAAGGTAGTAGCGTGCTAACTTTTGGTCGTTAAAATCCTTTATTGAGCTCTCGGTCCATTCTACCTTTAAGCTCTCCCTTCCCTTTTGGGCTGAGTAGAAATCCTTGCCACACACCGCCACCCCAGTGGATATGGCAAACACATCTATTACCCCTTCCACCTGCTTCGCCTGACTTGGGTCAAAGCTCTTTAGCTTACAGCCAAAAGCTGGAGGTCTTTCCACCACCGCATAGACCATATCTTTGAGCCTTACATCAATACCAAAGATAGCACTTCCATCCACCTTTTCTTTGGCGTCTATTCTTGGAATGTTTTTGCCAATGTATATAAACTCGGAGGGCTCCTTTAGTTTAACCTTATGGGGAATAGGAAGCTTTACCGCCCCTTCCCAAAGCTCTCCGTAAGAAGCCTTTTTTCCATTTCCAAAAACATAGCCTCCTTTTGCCTTTAGCCTTTCCCTTGGCACCTTCCACTCTTCAGAGGCGTGATTTATTATCATCTCCCTCATTGTGGCACCAAGCTGTCTTAAAAAGTCGTACATATTCCTTACGCTGGTGCTTCCACCCGTCAGTTGCATGCCTAACTTTCTGTCTATGTATTGAGGTCCTGCGGGTGCAGACCTTACCCTTACCCTCTCCCAAGGGAAGTCCAGTTCATCCGCCACCAACATAGCAAGCCCTGTCCATACCCCCTGCCCCATCTCCGACTTGTTAACCAAAAAAACAAGGTGATTGTCTTTGGTTATGTTTGCCCAGAGAACTGGGTTTATTATTTCTTCTTGTGCTCCTTTGATTATCTTGAACCCTCCCTCTGTTAAAACAAGTACCAAACTCAAACCAGTAAGCTTTACAAAATCCCTTCTGTCTATCATGTTTTAACCCCCATCATACTTTGGGCTCTAAGTATTGCCCTCAAAATTCTTGGATAAGTTCCACATCTGCAAAGGTGGGAAGACATGGTTCTTACTATCTCCTCCCTGCTCGCCCTTGGGTTTTTCTTAAGGAGTGCGTAAGCCTCCACTATCTGACCGGGCTGACAATAACCGCACTGGGGCACGTTCAACTCCACCCAAGCCCTCTTTACCGGATGGTTGGCGGGGATACCCTCTATGGTTGTTATCCTCTTACCCTTTACCGCCTTTAAGGGAGTTATGCAGCTGCGGATGGGCTCCTCTTCCAAAAGGACTGTGCAAGCTCCACATATACCCTTACCACATCCAAACTTGGTGCCAGTCAAGCCAATATGCTCCCTTATCACCCAAAGAAGAGGAGTATCCTCGGGCAAGCTTACCTTGTATAAATTTCCGTTGATGTAGATTTCAGTCATAATAAACCCCCTTCCCCGAAAAGCTTAATCCGCAGGATATATGTTGTCAAATTTTCTTTTCTAAATTACTCCCACTCTTTCCAGTGTTTCCGATGTTTGTGCTTGTGTTTATGAATTATGACTATCCTTTTCTCCACTGTCATGTAATAAACGGGAGTGTAGTAGGAACGATAAACCACCGGTCTTTCCACGTATACCACCCTCTCAGGGCAGTAATAAGGAATGCCTAGGTTTATTCCCACGGAAAAGAAGACACGATCCTTTGCAAAGGACAGTCCGCCAATCATAAGAAGTGCCAAAACCAACTTCCTCATTTTTACACCTCCTTAATTTATAGCTTACGACTTTTATATGAATAAAAAATGAAAATTTTCAGTGCAGATCGTAAGTTTTTCTTTTCCTGAAAAACTCATAAAAAAGAAAAACAACTATTGCAACAGAGATTGAGGCATCCGCCAAATTAAAGGCAGGGTAGGAAAATTTCCCGTAGGAAAGGTAGATAAAGTCCCTTACCTGTCCCAAAAAGAGGCGGTCGTATAGGTTCCCAAGGGCTCCACCACCTATGGCACCCATGCAAAGGGAAACCACAGGATCCTTTTGCTTTATGGAGTATATAAAGGTTATAAGGACCGCAATGGGTGGAAAAAGTAGCAAGATGGGAAGCCTCAGCCAGTCGGGAGCTTGGGAAAAGAGTCCAAAGGCTACGCCCTTGTTATAAACCATAACCAGCTTGAGAAAAGGCAGTATTTGGACCTCTCCCTCTATAAACTGCTCCGCCAGGTGTTTTGTATAAAGGTCTACCATCAATACAAAAAAGCAGACCGCCAAGTAGGTTAAAGCATATTGGCTAAAGAATCTCTCCATAGTTTTTCCAGATCTTCAACATTCTCTTTGAGTATGGGCTCTTCGTAGAGTTTCACAATAAGCTCTGGCTCACCCTTTACTTTACCCAAATATAGCCAATCCAATCCCACGCTTTCCACATAGTTTTTCAAAAGTTCTTCTTTATCCTTTTCTACGCTAACCACCACCCTTGTGGGACTTTCGGAGAAGAAGAACCTATCAAGGGCTTCCTCGGTGTAAAGGTTTAGCTCTAGACCAAGTCCCGTGCCAAAGAGGCACTCTAAGAGGGCAATCATAAGTCCGCCGGTGGATACATCGTGGGCAGAAAGAATTATTTCCTCTTTTATTAGCTTTATTAGGGTTTCATGCAGTAACTTTTCTTTCTTCAGGTCCACCGCGGGCACATCTCCAGCCACAATTCCGTGCACCACCTTTAAGTATTCGCTACCCCCCAAGCCCCAGCTTCTTTTCAGGTCTCCTATCAAAAAGACCAAACTACCCTCCTCCTCAAACTTGTGGGTTACGAACCTTTTCCCTTCTATGGCACCCACTGCCACCAAAATGGGAGTTGGGTATATGTTTCTGATTTCCTTTTCCTCCACCGTTTCGTTGTAGAGGGACACATTTCCGCTTACTACGGGCACCCCAAAGAACTTGCAGGCGTCCGCCATCCCCCTTATTGCCATCTCCAACTGCCACATTACCTCCGGCCTTTCTGGATTTCCAAAGTTCAGACAATCCGTTATGGCCAAGGGCTGTGCACCCACACAGGCAAGGTTTCTGAGGGCTTCCGCCACTACGTACTTTCCGCCTTCATAAGGGTTCAGAAAGACCATCCTGCCGTTCCCCTCACAGCTCAAGGCTACGAGCTTTTCGCTTTTTATCTCCGGGCTTACTACCCACTTTATACGCAGAATCGCAGCATCTCCCCCTGGCACCAACACCGTGTTTGTCCCCACTTGATAGTCATACTGACTGTAAACCCACTCCTTGGAGCACACGTTGGGAGAGGACAAAAGCTTAAGAAGGGAATCCTTTATGTCCTTTTGCTCTAACTCCTCTTCTTTGAAGGACCTAACCTGCTTTATGTAATCGGGCTCCCTGCTTGGTCTTTCGTAAACGGGTGCTTCCTCGGTTATTAGGCTTACGGGCAGTTCTGCCACAAGCTCCCCGTGGAAGTAGGCACGGAACATACCATCATCGGTCATTTCCCCCACCACCTCACCCTCCAAGTGGAAATCCTTTGCCAGTTCTTTCAGCCTTTGAACCTTGTCCCTTTCTACCACCAAAAGCATTCGCTCTTGGCTCTCAGAAAGGAGAATTTCATAAGGGTTCATTCCCTCTTCTCTGAGAGGCACCCTTTCAAGGTATAGCACCACGCCCATTTTGGATTTGTTTGCCAGCTCGGAGGATGCACCCGCAAGACCCGCGGCGCCAAGGTCCTGAATACCCACCACCAGATCTTCCTCTATTATCCTCATGAGCGCTTCTATGAGCTTTTTTTCAAAGTAAGGGTCTCCCACCTGCACGTTGGGTCTTTTGCTCTCTGTGTCTTCGCTGAACTCACCGGACGCCATAACCGCACCGTGTATGCCATCCCTTCCAGTGGAAGAGCCTATTAAAAAGAGCAGTTGTCCGGGTTTTGTTGCCCTCGCCCGGAACATCCTGCCCGCAGGAATTATGCCAAGGCAAAAAGCATTCACCAGAGGGTTGGTCTTGTAGCACTCTTCAAAAAAGGTCTCTCCGCCCACCGTGGGAATGCCCACCGAGTTGCCATAGTGGGATATGCCCTTTACTACGCCTTTTACTATGTGTTTTGTCTTTGAATCTAGTGGCAAACCAAACCGCAGAGAATCCATCAAGGCTATAGGTCTTGCACCCATAGAGAGCACATCCCTTATGATCCCACCCACACCTGTGGCAGCGCCGTGGAAGGGTTCTATGAAGGAAGGATGATTGTGGCTTTCTATCTTAAAGGCGAGCCAGACTTTATCATCAAGCTTTACAACGCCTGCATTTTCCCCCGGTCCCTGAATTACATGCTCTCCTTGGGTAGGAAAGAGCTTCAAAAGCCTCTTTGAAGATTTATAAGAACAATGCTCCGACCAAAGGGCACCAAGAATACCAAGTTCCACATGGTTTGGCTCTCTACCAAGCCTTTTGACTATACTCTCATATTCCTCCTTCGTGAGCCCGTAAAGCTTATAAACCTCCTCCACAGGCATAGTATTATAACTATCTAAGCACAGAGCTATAAGTCAAAAGGGCTGTTAAAAAGGAAGTGAAGAAGGATACCGTAAGCAAGACAAACATCACCACCACCTGAAAGACCATTGCACCGATTGGGTCTGCACCAGCCACGATCATGCCCACCGCCACGCCCGGTATGTGCACAAGCCCCGCAGACCTGAGCATGTTGTATTTTGGCATCATAGACACTCTTATAGCGTTTTGGATAACCTCCTCCATAGCCTTCTTTAACGGAGTACCCAAGGCAACCTTTGCCTCTATCTCCCTTATTCGGTTGAAGGCTTCTGAACGCATCCTTTCAAAGGTCAAAGAAACGTTGCTGAGGGAATTGCCAAGCACCAAGCCCCAAAGAGTGATCATACTAACCGGGTCCTTTCTAACGTAGCCCATCAGATAGAGCAGAACAAACACAAAGGAGGACGGGACCACCAGAGCTATGTAGCTCTTTAAAAAGAGCTTTCCAAAGCTACCCTGTAGCCTGAACCTTTCCACTGCAGTTATGCTCCCAAAGATAGACATCAAAAAGAGAATGAGCATTAGAAAGGCAAAGGATTGCACTTTTAAGACAAACTGGAGGATATAGCCCACCAAAAGAAGTTGGACCGTAGTCCTTATGGAGCTCTCAAGCAAATCCTTTTCTGCCCGTAGGTTGTAAAAGTAAGATAAGGCTACCGCAAAGAGGACCAAAATAAAAGCTTGAGGTAAGTGGCTTGGCTCAAGGCTGTTCATAAAAGTCCTTTTAAGGCTTCCTCCCTTTGTTTGCAGGTGGCACACTCTCCACAGGGTGGCTCTGTACCCCTATAGCAGGAGTATGTTTTTTCAAAGGGAACTCCCAGCTCCTTCCCCAAAAGGGCAATTTCCCTCTTTGTCATGCCCAAAAAGGGTGCGTAAATTTTCATGGGAACCTTCTTTGTAGCAGTTAAGATAGAACCTGCAGTGAGGGCACTTTGGGCGGAGGTTATAAACTCCGGTCTGCAATCGGGATAAGGAGTATCCAAAGAATGCACCGCTATGCCCACCGTGTCTATCCCCAAGGCGTCCGCGTAAGCCCCCGCGATGGCTAAAAAGATCAGGTTTCTCATGGGCACTGTGGTAATGGGTGGTGCGTTGGAGTAATCTTCTGAAGGCACCTCTGGACCTCCCTCCAAAAGGGCGGAGGTGGTTATTCCCTTCAAAGATGGCACATCCACTATTAGATGCTCAACGCCCGCCAGCTTTGCTAACTCTTTTGCGTGCTTTAACTCTACCTTGTGCCTTTGCCCGTAATCAAAGGATATGGCAATAACCCTGTCAAACTCCTTTTTTGCAAGCCACAGAAGGGTGGTGCTGTCCAATCCTCCAGAAAAGAGAACTATTATGCTTTTCATCGTTTTTTTTTTATGCCGGAGGAGGGATTCGAACCCCCACGCCCTTGCGGGCAGGAGATTTTGAATCTCCCGCGTCTGCCAGTTCCGCCACTCCGGCTAAGGATATAATTATAATGTGATTTGCCACAAAATCCAAGAGATTGAGCAGAGGCTCGCAAGGGCTTGCGAAAGGGCAGGAAGAAAAAGAGAGGAGGTCCTGCTCCTTGGTGCATCAAAGTATGCCAACGCAGAAAAGATAAGAGAGGCTTATCAATGTGGCGTGCGTGTTTTTGGAGAGAGCAGAGCCCAGGACTTTCTTAAGAAGTTTGAAGAGCTCAAGGACCTACCCATAGACTGGCACTTTATAGGAAACTTGCAAACCAACAAAGTGAAGTACATCATAGACAAAGTATCTTTAATCCACTCCTTAGACAGGCCGTCCCTTGCGGAGGAAATTCAAAAGAGGGCAGAAAGGCTCGGAAAGGTTCAGGATGTTCTCATTGAGGTAAATGTAGGGAAGGAAGAGACGAAGGGAGGTGTTTATGAGGAGGACTTAGAAAAACTCTTTGAATACTGCCTGAGTTTAAAAAATCTGAGAGTTCTCGGGCTTATGGCGATCCCTCCTCACAAGGAAAACCCAGAGGAGGTAAGACCCTACTTTGTGAAGCTAAGAAAGTTAAAAGAAAAGCTGGAGGAGTTGTATAAGATAAAGCTTCCTCACCTTTCCATGGGCATGTCTGAGGACTTTGAAGTGGCCGTAGAAGAGGGTGCCACCATAGTTAGGATAGGCTCCGCCATTTTTTCATGAAATTTTCATCTTTAAAACTGTAATATAAATCACATCAAAACCCTATAAGGAGGTGTTGCCATGAGGAAACTTTTAGCAGCCCTTTTAGCAGTAGCTTTTGCAGGTGCCGCAATGGCACAACAAGCCGCTCAGCCCGCACAAGCTGAGCAAAAGAAGGAAGAAAAGCCCGCTTCCCAAGAGCAGAAGAAGGAAAAGAAACACAAGAAGGCTAAAAAGGCTGAGCAAAAGCAAGAGCAAAAGCAAGAACAAAAGAAAGAGGAAAAGAAGGAAGAGAAGAAGTAATCTTCCTGTGGGGGCTTTGCGCCCCCTTTCACCTGTTGTTTTTAGCCAACCTTTCGCATAGCCTTAAAGCATGTAGGGAGGGAGAGATATCTGCTATTCCTTTCCAGGCTATATCGTAAGCGGTTCCGTGGTCGGGAGAAGTCCTTGGAAAGGGAATTCCAAGGGTCATATTTACTCCTTCTCTGAAGGCTAAAAGTTTAAAGGGTATTAGCCCTTGGTCATGATACATACACAAAAATAGGTCGTAGTCTCTGTTTAAGAAGGCAATGTCCGGGGATAGGGGACCATCCACTATGTATCCCATAGACTTTAACTCCTCCACCGCGGGAGCAATTTCTTTTATATCCTCCTCTCCAATGGTTCCACCCTCTCCTGCATGGGGGTTCAATCCCAAAACTCCAATCTGGGGGGATTTTTTAAACCACCTTTTAAACTCCTCCGCCAAAAGTTTGACCTTTTTTACTATGTTTTCCCTCTTGACCCTTTCTATTGCCTCCTTCAGAGATATATGGGTGCTGAGCAGGGCAACTTTTATAGTCTCTGAATACATCAACATGGCATAATCCCTTACCCTAAAAGCCTGTGCCAAAAACTCCGTCTGACCCTCGTAAGAAAAGCCCGCCATCCTAGCCCAAAACTTGCTTATGGGCATGGTCAAAAGCCCGTCTATGTTGCCATAGACTGCATCCACCACAGCCCTTGCCAAATAGGCTACTGCCACCTTTCCTGAAGTGTAAGAGGGGGATGGTCTTTCTACGTCGCATATGTTCAGGTCAATGAGATAAACGCCCGGAGCGTTTACTTCCTGTGGGCTGTTTATTAAATTGGCGGTAAAATCCCTTCCAAGTTCCTTTGCACAGGCTTTTAAGATCTTCTCCTCTCCGTATATCATGTATGCGTACTGTGGATCCAGGTGGTCCATCAGACGCACTATTATCTCTGGTCCCACTCCTGCCGGATCTCCTATGGTGATGCCGATTTTAAGCATTTGAGCTTATAATTATAAACTCATAAAGGAGGTCAAAAAATGCTTTTGAGCTTAGAAGTGAGAGCACAGCTAAGGGATATGTTCGAAAAGGAGCTTGAAAACCCTGTGAATCTAAAGCTTTTTAGCCAAGCTATAGGTTGTGAGACATGCTCTACTGCGGAAGAACTTCTTAAGGAAGTGGAAAGCCTATCCCAAGGTAAAGTAAAGCTTGAAATATACTCACCGTTGATAGACAAAGACAAAGCATCCGCCTATGGCATTGAGAGGGTGCCTACCATTGTTATAGAGGGAGATAAGGATTATGGCATAAGGTATGTGGGACTTCCTGCGGGGCTTGAGTTTTCAACCCTCATAAACGGCATCATTCAAGTTTCAAAGAGAAAACCCAGACTTAGCGAAAGAACCTTAGAGATACTCCAGTCCATAGACATACCCATGGAAATTTTGGTCTTTGTGACCACATCCTGTGGCTACTGTCCCTCTGCTGCACTGATGGCTATGAACTTTGCCATCGCAAGCGACTATATAAGCGCAGTGATCGTGGACGCCAGCGAAAACATGGACCTTGCGGAGGCCTATCAGGTGGTTGGTGTGCCAAAGATCGTTATAAACAGGGGTGTGGCAGAGTTTGTGGGAGCTCAACCGGAAAACGCCTTCCTAGGATACCTGGTGAGTGCCTACGAAAAGATCAAGAGGGAATTAAAATAAGGTAAAGGAGGTTTGCCATGCAGTTCTTTTTAGATACAGGAAATGTGGATGAGATAAAGCAGGCTTTAGAATGGGGCATACTGGATGGCGTTACAACCAACCCAACCCTCATAGCCAAGACAGGAAGACCCTTTATGGAAGTTGTAAAGGAAATACTGCAGTTGGTGGATGGTCCCGTTAGCCTGGAGACGGTATCAAGGGATGCCAAGGGTATGGTGGAAGAAGGAAGAAAGTTGGCGGAGCTTGGTGATAATGTGGTGGTGAAAATCCCCATGACGCCGGAGGGTATGATAGCGGTTCAGGAGCTTGAATCTGAGGGAATACCCACTAATGTTACCTTGGTCTTTTCTCCCACTCAGGCACTTATTGCCGCAAAGGCGGGAGCCACCTTTGTGTCTCCCTTCATAGGCAGGTTGGATGATGTTTCCAGCGATGGCATGAAGCTCATAAGGGATGTAAAGACCATTTTTGACAACTATGATTTTGACACTCAGATAATAGTGGCAAGCGTAAGACATCCCATGCATGTGTTGGAGGCAGCGCTCATAGGGGCAGACATATGCACCATGCCCTTTGAGGTGATGAAGAAACTCTTCCAACATCCGCTAACCGACAAAGGCATAGAGCTTTTCCTCAAGGATTGGGAAAAGGTGCCCGGGAAACCTTTTTAACCTAAATCAGACTTGACAGGGTTCTTATTTTGGTCTATACTAATAAGCGTCCCGATAATCAAGGGACCTAGGGTTGGAACGACCCGAAGTTAAGCCTGTGGAGCATGCTCTGGTGGATGACCGTATCCCTTACGGGATACCTAAAAAGCCATCATGCGTTGAAGCAGGAAGCTCCACCTTATAGGAGGTGGGGTAGTTCACATCCCTTATAATCTTTTGCTTATGATGAAACGCACCAAATACTGCGGACAAATATCCCAAGAGGATTTAGACAAGGAGGTTGTTCTCTGCGGTTGGGTCCATAGGGTCAGAAACCACGGAGGGGTGGTGTTCATAGACCTGAGGGACAGAGAGGGTATAGTGCAGGTGGTGGTGGAGGAGCAAAGCTCTCCCTCCGCTTACGAAGTGGCAGACAAGCTGGGCTCAGAGGACGTTATATGTATAAAGGGAGTTGTCAGAAGAAGACCACCCGGTACAGAAAACCCAAAGCTAAAAACGGGAAACTTTGAGGTTTTGGCAAACTATGTGGAACTTATAAACAGTGCAGAGCCTTTGCCCTTTCCGGTGAATGAAGAAACACCCATCTCAGAAGAGCTAAAGCTCAAGTACAGATACTTGGACCTTAGAAGGGAAAGTATGAAAGAAAACCTCCTCTTCAGGCACAGGGCTTATCAGATAATAAGAAAGGTCTTTGTGGAGAACGGCTTTGTGGAGGTGGAGACGCCCTTCTTGACCAAATCTACACCAGAGGGAGCAAGGGACTTTATAGTGCCCTCAAGGTTGCATCCGGGTAAGTTCTACGCTTTGCCACAATCTCCTCAGCTTTTTAAACAAATTCTTATGGTTGCGGGCTTTGACAGATACTTTCAGATTGTCAGATGTCTGCGGGATGAAGACTTGCGGGCAGACAGACAGCCCGAATTCACCCAAATAGACTTTGAGATGTCCTTTGTGGATGAGGAGGATGTTATAGCCATCACAGAGCAGTTGATAAAGACCCTCTTTGAGGAGCTTTTGGGAGTTGAGGTAAAAACACCCTTTGAAAGGCTCAGCTACCAAGAGTGCATCGAGAGGTTCGGCTCCGACAAGCCCGACAGAAGGTTTGGCTTGGAGCTTGTGGAACTTACAGACCTTTTCAAAAACACCGAGTTTAAAGTGTTCAAGGATGTCATAGATAAGGGTGGTGTAATAAAGGCTATAAACTTTAACTTGGGAGAGCTTTCAAGGAAGGACCTGGATGAGCTTACCAAGTTCGTTCGATCATTGGGTGCAAAGGGCTTGGCATGGATAAAGGTTGAAAGGGACAAGCTAACCTCCCCTATAACCAAGTTTTTAAAGGAAGAGGAGATCAAGGGAATCCTTGAGAGAACAAAGGCAAAGCCCGGAGATACCGTACTGTTCTCCGCAGACAAAAGGGAGATGGTTTATAAAATCCTTGGAAATTTAAGGCTTCATCTTGCCAAACTCTTTAACCTTCAGCAAAAGGACCGCTTTGACTTTCTCTGGGTGGTAGACTTTCCCCTAATGGAGTGGGACGAAGAAGAGGGCAGGTTTGTGTCTTTGCACCATCCCTTTACCTCTCCAAGGGAGGAGGATATTCCGATTTTACAAAAAGCCTTAGAGACGGAGGATCTGGAAGAGAGGAAAAGGCTTGTGCATTCGGTAAGGGCGAGGGCGTATGATCTTGTCATCAACGGCTATGAAGTGGGTGGTGGTTCCATTCGGATCCATCGTAGGGACCTTCAGGAGCTGGTCTTTAAACTTTTAAACATATCTCCCTTGGAGGCGGAGGAGAAGTTTGGCTTTCTTTTGAGGGCTTTGAGCTTTGGAGCACCGCCCCACGGAGGTCTAGCCATAGGCTTGGACCGTCTGCTTGCCATAATGCGTGGGTTGGACTCCATAAGGGATGTGATCGCCTTTCCAAAAACCCAAAAGGGTATATGCCCCCTAACGGGTGCGCCGGACTATGTGTCTCCCAAACAGCTAAAGGAAGTGCACATAAAAACGGTGGAATACCAATGACTCCCTTTGAGGAGCTTTTAAAGATAATGGAGAACCTGAGGGAAAAGTGCCCTTGGGACAGAAAGCAAACCCACGAAAGCTTAAGAAAGTATGCAATTGAAGAGGTTTATGAACTTTTGGACGCCATAGACAGCAAAGACGATCAAAAACTGAAGGAAGAGCTCGGAGATGTACTGTTGCAGGTGGTTTTTCATAGCCAAATTGCAAAGGAGCGTTCAGCCTTTGATGTGTGGGATGTTATAAAGGCGTTAAATCAAAAACTTATAGAAAGGCATCCCCATGTTTTTGGGTGTGAAAGTGCGGAGGAGGTGTTAAAGAGGTGGGAGGAAAAGAAGGCTAAGGATAGAGAAAGCATTCTGGATGGAGTGCCGAGGAGCCTTCCTGCCTTAATGAGGTCCCAAAAACTGCAAGACAGGGCAAGCCTTGTGGGCTTTGACTTTGAAAGCATAGAACAGGTTTTTGAAAAGATAGCGGAAGAGCTGGAAGAACTGAAGGAGGCAATTCAAAAGGGGGATAAACGGGATGTGGAGCATGAAATTGGAGACCTGCTTACTGCAGTGGTGGAGTTGGCGAGGTTTTTAAAGGTGGATGCGGAAGAGTGTTTGCAAAAGGCAAACGACAGATTTGAAAAGCGCTTTAGATATATGGAAAAAAGGGCAAAAGAGATGGGAAGGGAACTAAGGGATATGACCCTGGAGGAGATGGATAAGCTTTGGCTGGAAGCGAAAAACTTTGATTACGAATAAAATTTAAACCATGCACATAAAAGGAAGGTCCCTCAGCCTTTTAATCCCGGAGGAGAAGATAAAGGAGAGGGTCAAAGAGCTTGCAAAGGAGATAGAGAAGGATCTGGGAGAAAACTTTGTGGTGGTGTCTTTGCTTAAGGGTTCCTTTGTCTTTACCGCAGACCTCATAAGGGAGTTTTCGGTGCCAGTAAAGGTGGATTTTATGTGGGTCTCAAGCTACGGTTCCTCTCAGGAGTCTTCGGGCAGTGTGCGTATCCTTCAGGACCTTTCTATGGATATAAAAGACCAAAAGGTGCTCCTTGTGGATGATATCTTAGACACGGGCTACACCCTAAAGAAGGTGGTAGAGTTTTTGAGAGAAAAGGAGCCCTCTGTGCTTAAGGTCTGCGTCTTGCTTGATAAAAAAGAAAGGAGGAAGGTGGAGCTCAAGGCGGACTATGTGGGTTTTGAAGTGCCCGATAAATTTTTGGTGGGCTACGGTTTGGATTGGGACGAGGAGGGTAGGAACCTGAGGGGAATATATGCGGTGGATTAAAGGAGTTTTGAGGATAAAGGATTGGCAAAAAAAGGAAAGGGCGAGGGAGCTGGAGCAGTTAAGGGCAAGAGCCCAAGCGTTAAAAGAGGAAATAGCTTCTCTTGAGGACAGAATGACAGAGCTTGAAAGGACCATAAAGCAAGCCTTCAGCTTTGAAAAGCTTATAGAATATAAAAGCCTTCTTTCTAAAAAAAGTGAGCTTGAAAGGGCTTTGGGAGAGCTTGAAAAGGAAGCTGAAAAAAGGAAGGATGAACTAAAGATCATATACAAGGACATAAAGGCGGTTGAAGTAGTAAAGGGAAAGTTGGAAACGGAGATGAGAAGAAAAGAGTTTTCTATTGAGATGCAAAGGGCAAACTTTTTCCATCTTATAAAAAAATTCCTTGTGTTTTCGCTGATCTTTCCTTTGATCTCTTTTGACCAGAGTGCCCTTCAGAAGAAGATAAAGGCAAAGAAAGAGGCAAAGGTAGAAAGCGAGTTGAAGGCTGTTTCCAAGGAGTTGGAGGAAAAGTTAAAGAAGTTAGAAGAGGAAAGAAAAAAGCTTGAAGAACTCAAAAGGGTAGAACCCAAAAAGGAAGAGATCCCTCCAGATTTTCAAAAGCTGATTGCCATCTTCAACAAGGCAGATCCTGACGAAGCGGGAGCTATAATGAACAACATGTACCCAAACCTTGCTGCGGAGATCCTTCTGAACCTAAAGGCGACTCAATCAGCGGCTATTTTGTCTGCTATGGATTCCCAAAAGGCAGCACAGGTCTCTGAGATAATGGCTCGTAAAAAGGTCCAATTAAAAAAAGCCCCCTGACGGGGGCTGGTTATGTTAGTCCAAGTCAGACATTTCTGGAGAGGCGGGTACTTTGTCCTTCTTCTCCTCGGGTATTTCTGCCACCAGTGCTTCTGCAGTTAGCATGGTTCCAGCTACGGATGCTGCGTTCATTAGGGCAGTTCTTACCACTTTGGTGGGATCTATGATACCCGCCTCTACCATGTCCTTGTATTCACCGGTTGCTGCGTCAAATCCGTAATTTACACCCTTTTCCTTTCCGAGGGCGATCACCTTTTCAAGAACCACGTATCCTTCAAAGCCTGCGTTGGCAGCTATTTGCCTGAGTGGTGTCCTGCATGCCTTCTTGACTATGTCCACACCGATCTGTTGGTCAGGATTATCTACCTTTAGGTTGTCCAAGGCCTCAGAAGCCCTTACCAACGCAACACCACCACCCGGTACTATACCTTCTTCTACCGCCGCCTTGGTAGCGTGCACTGCGTCCTCTACCCTTGCCTTCTTTTCCTTCATTTCAGCCTCAGTGGCAGCTCCGACCCTGATTATGGCAACGCCACCGGAGAGTTTTGCCAATCTTTCTTGGAGCTTTTCCCTATCGTAATCAGAGGTGGTTTCTTGAATTTGCTTCTTGATTTGTTCTATCCTTGCTTGTATTGCTTCCTTGGAACCTTTACCACCCACTATGGTGGTGTTGTCCTTATCTACTATTACCTTGTCTGCCCTTCCGAGCATGTCAAGGGTGACGCTTTCAAGCTTAATACCGAGTTCTTCAGTGATAGCAGTTCCACCGGTGAGTATGGCTATGTCTTGGAGATAATCCTTCCTCCTTTGACCAAAGCCGGGTGCTTTTACTGCGCAAGCCCTTATTACACCCTTTATGTGGTTCACTACCAATGTTGCCAAAGCTTCTGCTTCCACATCCTCCGCTATTACGAGGATGGGCTTTCCTGCCCTAACAACTTGTTCAAGGACTGGTAGCAAGTCCTTTACGTTGGAGATCTTCTTTTCATATATGAGAATGTATGGCTCTTCAAGGACACACTCCATCTTATCGGGGTTGGTTATGAAGTAAGGAGATAGATAACCTCTGTCAAACTGCATACCTTGGACTGTTTCCAAGGTGGTTTCCGCAGACTTGGACTCCTCTACGGTGATCACACCATCCTTTCCAACAGCTTCCATAGCATCTGCGATAATCTTTCCTATGGTTGGGTCATTGTTTGCGGACACGGTTGCAACTTGCTCTATTTCCCTCCTACCGGAGACAGGTATGGAGAGTTTTTTGATCTCTTCTACCACTACGCTTACCGCCTTGTCGATACCCCTCTTGATATCCATTGGGTTGGCACCGGAGGCTATTGCCTTCAATCCTTCTGTGAAGATTGCCTGTGCCAAGACTGTTGCAGTGGTGGTACCGTCTCCTGCCACGTCGGCGGTCTTGGAGGCAACCTCCTTCACCAGTTGGGCACCCATATTTTCATAGGGGTCCTTTAGCTCTATTTCCTTAGCAACAGTTACACCGTCCTTGGTAACCAAGGGTGAACCCCACTTCTTTTCAATGATTACTTCCCTTCCCTTTGGACCAAGGGTGACCTTTACAGCATTGGCAAGCTTATCTACGCCAGCTTTTAGCTTAGCTCTTGCATCTTCTCCATAAATTACCTTCTTTGCTGCCATGGCTTCACCTCCTTTTGGTTTTTATTCAAGGATTGCTAAAACTTCATCTTCAGACATTATGAGATACTTTTCACCGTCAAGCTCTATCTCTGTGCCCGCATACTTGTTAAAGACTACCTTGTCCCCCACCTTTACCCTTAGTGGGGCAATTTCACCATTGTTTAGGCGTTTGCCCTCTCCCACTGCTACTACTTCTCCGATTTGTGGCTTTTCTTTGGCTGTATCGGGTATGATTATTCCTGATGCAGTTCTTTGTTCTTGTTCTTCTTGCCTTTTAACCACAATCTTGTCGTAAAGTGGTTTCAGCTTTGCCATGTTTTCCACCTCCTTATTGGGGTTTTGCTAATAGATATTATATTAACATCCTGCACCTTTGTCAAGGGGTCTTGTTTAAAAAATTAAGCATAATAGACTAAGATTTCATAATATCGGTATACGCACATTTTTGCGTGTTATAATTTTCCCAAATGGCAAACTACATAACCCTCTTTAGATTCCTGCTGATCTTTCTAGCTGTACCCTCCATCTTGAACCAACATCACAAGTTAGCCCTTCTTCTGATCCTTTTGGGAGCACTCAGCGATTGGTTGGACGGAGACACTGCCCGGAAAAGGAATGAGGTAAGCAAATTGGGTGTTCTCCTTGACCCTTTCGTGGATAAGGTCTTTGTGCTCTCCTGCCTTTCTGCCTATCTCTACCTTGGGCAAGTTTCTCCCTACGCCTTTGTCCTTTTGCTGATAAGGGAGCTTTACATATCCTTTTTGAGAAGCTTTGCAGTGGAAAAGGGCTACCTTATGAGTGCCTCCTCCCTTGGTAAGCTCAAGACCTTTGCAGAATTTACCACCTTGGTCTTGCTCGCCCTCGGTAGCCCTTTGGGTAGCCCTGTGCTTTGGTTTTCGGTCCTTTTAGCTTACCTCTCTGCCTTAGAATACACCCTTAACTTCTTTAAGCGTTTTTGACCTGTATAACCACCTGCGCCTTTTTGAGAAGGGGAGAGTTTTCCTCTCCTTCACAAAGGGCTACCACCAAGCCCTTCTTTATTAGCCTATCTTCCAACTTCTTGGCTAACTTTCTGTCCTTCACTATCAACCTTTTCATTTTTTCCACCTCCTTTCAGTTTGAGAGTTTATGCAGTGTGTGTTAAGAAATGGTTAAGTTTGGAGGTCTTGTATAATCTTTAACTAAATGGTAAAGGCGATATTTAGCAAGCTTTGTCCTAATTGCGGTGGAGATATAAGCGTAGAGAGGCTTGAGAAGGGACTTCCCTGCGAAAGGTGTATGCCCAAAGAGGGGGACCCTTGCAAGAGCCTAAAAGAAGGAACCCTTTGGGAAGTTTGCCAAGTGGAAAAAGAACTTTTAGAATGGGTGGAGGAGTTCAGAAAGGGTGTGTCTGCGGAACCTTGGGATCTGCAAAGGACATGGGCAAAGAGGGTGCTTATGGGACATTCCTTTGGGCTACTGGCACCTACTGGCGTGGGCAAGACATCCTTCGGTCTTTCTATGGTCTCTTTTTTGGCAAAGAAAAACAAAAGGTCCTATGTGATCCTTCCCACAAAGCTGTTGGTGGAACAGACTGTAAGGAAGCTAAAAAGCTTTGGATTGGACGAAGAGCACATCCTCTATTTTGGAGACGATACAGAGAAGGAAAAAAGGGAAAAGAAGAAAAGGTTAGAGGAGGGGGACTTTTTGGTGCTCGTTTCCACCTCCATGTTTCTTTACAAAAACTATGAGAGCCTACCGAAGGATTTTGCCTTTATCTTTGTGGATGATGTGGATTCCTTTTTGAAGACTGCTAAAAACATAGACAAAGCCCTTTATCTTCTTAACTTCTCTCCCGAGGATATAGAGCTAGCCCTAAGGCTTATCCGTTTGAAGGAAAAGCTAAATAAGAGTCAAGAGGATTGGGAGGAGATAAAAAAACTCTCTGAACAAGTTGCCAGAGTATCCCAAAAGAGAAAGGGTGTCCTTGTGGTGTCCTCCGCTACCTCTAACCCAAGGTCAAGCAGGATCAAGCTCTTTAGGGAACTTTTGGGCTTTGAGGTAGGAACTCCCACCTTTTACCTTAGGAACGTGTTGGACACCTACGAAGACATAAACAAACTTCCCTTGGAGGAGTGGATCAGAAAGCTTGGCAAGGGAGGGCTGATCTTTGTTCCCTCCGACAGAGGGAAGGAGTACGTGGATGTCCTAAAGGAGGAACTCTCCCAAAAGGGGATAGCCTGTTTAACCTACGAGGAGCTCTCAGAAGAAAACTTAGCCAGTTATGAAAAGGGAGAGGTAGATGTGCTCATAGGTATTGCGTCCTATAGGAACCCTCTGGCGAGGGGCTTTGACATGCCTCACGTAGTAAGGTATGCCATCTTCTACGGAGTGCCAAAGATCGTTGTTTCTCTGAGGTTTGAGGAGAACCTCTCCCACCTGCTCTGGGCTTTGAGTAGCATAAGGGCGGAGATCGTCAAAAAGCTTCCGCATCTATCTCAGAAAATTGACAATTGGCTTACAGCCTTGAAAAAATACCAATACCTGAGCGAGGAGTTTTTGCAAGATAAACCTCAGCTTAGGGAAAAGATTGAAAACCTCAAGAGGGAGATAGAGGAATTTTTCAATTCGGAGGAGGTCTCAAGGCTCTTGCAAACTTCGGAGGATATTACCCTTAAGCTTGAAGAGGATGGTGGTAAGCTTTTTGTTTCCGATGCCACCGGCTATCTTCAAGCCAGCGGTAGGACATCCCGTATGTTTGCGGGTGGAATAAGCAAAGGTCTAAGCCTGGTGTTGGTGGATGACAGAAGGGTTTTTAAGCATTTACAGAAAAAAGTCCGATGGTTCAGCGACGATATAGAGTTTGTGGAGCTAGGGCAAATTGACCTTGAAAGCGTCCTTGCTGAAATAGACAGGGATAGGCTTTTGATAAGAAAGTTCCTTGAGGGACAGGAGGTTCAAGAAAGGAACACATTGCTAAAGCCCATCCTCTTGGTGGTGGAGTCTCCCAACAAGGCGCGCACCATAGCCAACTTCTTTGGAAAGCCTGTCAGGAGGAGAGTAAACGGGCATGAGGTTTATGAAACATCCACCGAAAGTCTGTATTTGATGATCAGTGCGTCTTTGGGGCATGTCCTTGATTTAGTGACCGAGGGTGGCTTTCACGGAGTTTTGGTGGATGGGTATATTAGCCCAATTTATCAAGCAATTGAAGGAAAGGAGGATGTGATCAACAGCCTTAGAAGATTAGCCCTTGAGAGTCAAGAAGTTTTTATAGCCACAGACCCGGACGCGGAGGGTGAAAAGATCGGTTGGGACATAGCGAACCTGCTCAGACCCTTTGTCAAAAGCATAAGGCGTATGGAGTTCCACGAGGTTACCAAGAAGGCAATAATCAAATCCCTAAAAGAACTCAGGGACATAGACGAAAACAAGGTTAAAGCTCAGGTGGTCCGAAGGGTCTCCGACCGGTGGGTAGGCTTTGAATTTTCCCAAAGACTTTGGAGTGCCCTCGGCAAAAACTGGCTCTCTGCGGGCAGGGTTCAAACGCCCGTGTTGGGCTGGATCATACAAAGGGAAAAGGAATACAGGCAGAAAGTTTATAAGGTGCAAATAGACCTCTCCCAAAATGGCAGGAAGTTTTTGCTTGAGCTTACCTTTGAGGAAAAGGATAAAGCAAAAGCCTTCTTTGAAAGCTTGGAAAAGGTGGATATAAAAGTCCTCGGAGAGAGGGAGGAGCTAAGAAATCCTCCTCCACCCTACAGAACGGATACTATGCTAAAGGATGCCAGCGATAGGTACAGGTTTTCTCTGCCAAAGACCATGGAGCTTGCCCAAAGCCTGTTTGAATGGGGGTTTATAACCTACCACAGAACAGATTCAGTTAGGGTCTCAGACTACGGCATAGCTTTAGCGGGTGAATACATAAAGGAGGAATTTGGAAAGGAGTACTTTAGCCCAAGGGTGTGGGGAGAAGGTGGAGCCCATGAATGTATTAGACCTACCAAAGCTTTGGAACCAGAAGAACTAAGGTCCCTATGGCTCAGCGGTCAGTTAGGAGTGGACGGCTTTAGCAAAGATCACCTCCTCTTGTATGAGCTCATCTTTAAGAGGTTTATGGCAAGCCAGATGAGACCGGTGAAGGTTAAAGTTATAGATGTGCTCATAAGGGCGGGGGACTTTGAAATTTCCCGGGAGTTAGTCACAGATATTTTGGAGGATGGCTGGAACAGAATCCTCAGGTTTGAACTGCAACCTCCACTTTTTGGTGAGTTAGACGTTAAAGATAGAAAGACGCTAAAGGTTCAACCCAAGGCTTACCTTTACACCCACGGCGAGTTGGTGCAGGAGATGAAAAATAGAGGCATAGGCAGGCCCTCCACCTACGCCACCATAATAGCCAAGCTCGTAGAGAGGGGTTATGTGATAGAAAAGAAAGGTTTTCTTATACCTACGAACCTCGGCAAAAAGGTCTACGAATTTTTGAGCTCCGAAGAGAGCATAAAGAAGTTTCTTTCTGAGGAATGGACAAAGGAGCTGGAAGCCCTCATGGACTTGGTGGAGGAGGGCAAAGAGGATTATGTGAAAATTTTAAGGGAGCTTTACCATCAAATCCTTGCGGTGAAAGTAGAAGAAAAGCACTAAGAGCTACCTACCAAAGAGCTTCTTTATTCTGTTGAAGAATCCTCCGAACCTTCTGTTTATCTCCAGCCTTAGCTCCTCCGCTATGGTGCCTAGCCTTCCAGATACTTTAGATAGCACCGATTTGTCCTTTACCTTGTCCCCTTCAAGGAACTCCTTTAAGAGTTCATTGGTTTTTTCTACCGCCTCTAAAACCCTTCTGAGCTCCTTTTCGTTTTCAAGGTCAAGCTTGTTTATACGGGCTTCTATGCACTTTAACATGCCCTCCAAGGCACTGTCAAAGGCGGGAGTAGCCAAAAGTTCCACCAGCTTCGCCCTGAGCCTAAAACGATAATCCTCCAAATAATAGGCAAAGGGCTCCTTTTCCTTCACATTATCCAGAAACTCTTCCACTATGAGGACCACCCTTTCTTCTATACTATAGACCTTTTCCATCTTTCAGTCCGTTTCTGTGTGATGCTCTTCACCGGTGGGGGCTTTTTTGCCCTCTTCCAGCTCGTAGAACCTGTCTTCCAGCTTTTTGAGGATCTTAGGAAGGGTTGTGTATTCCATCTCTTCGGAGGGTAGCCTGTGGGGTTCAAAAATACCCTGCCTTCTGAGGATGTCTGCCATAAGCTGGGCTTGTTCCCTTGCCCTGTCAAAGGCTGGGTCATCAAAGAGGTCCCTAGGACCTATTAGCTTGCCGTTGGCGATCTGATAGCCCGCCGCTATTACCCTCGGTGGTCCATCAAAACGGGTGGGAGTTGCCTGCTTAAAGGATACGGGCATAAGAGGTCCGTTGTGGGACCCTCTCATCCATCCTTCCACTATCCAAGGTCTTGCAAAGGGCTCAAGCACTTCACCAACCGCAGGAAAACCAGACTGAGCCCTAACGATCATAACCGGGTCATCCTTTCCTACATACTTGCCAGCGATAAGGGAGAGCCTTTGGGTGGAAGCAACCGCCGCAATCTCTCCGTCCGAATTCCTCCATACACTCTTGACCGCATACCTTTCCACACTGCCGATCAGCGCCAGAAGGTCATACAGCTCCGCGGGAGTTGATAGCTTAACTGCCTTTCCTGTATAGGTATCCAACACTTCAAAGGTAAAGCCGTCGTGCATTTTGGGGTCTATGACCAAGCCTGCGCAGACCATTGGGTCTGCAAACATCTCATAAAGGGGCAAGTTCCACGCACTGGGGGAGGTTTTATCCGCAAAAAACACAATTACAGGCTCGGATGGTCTTTCTTCAAACTCCATCTCTGCCACACCCGGACCCATACCCTTAACATTCCCGGAGAAGGTGTCCGAGAGCAAGTCCTGTCCTGCGCCATACAGTTTTAGTTTTTTGGAAACTGCCGTTCCCTCCTCAAAGGCCCTCCAGGCTATACCGTGCACCAGCTCGCTGTCCACACCGTGCTGATGGGTCATAACCAGGGCAATATCGTCACCGCAGACCAGTGTTTGACAATCAATGAGATTACCTTTTTCTACCTCTTTAAGCCCTACCTCTTGAACCTTTTGCAAAACCTCCGGATGCACACCGGAGTGTCCCACAAATCCCCCTATGTCTGCCTTTATTACGCTCAGTGTGATTTTCATAATGCACCTCCTTAACTTTTATTATAAAGCACCCTAAGCCCATAATCTGCTAGTATGTGCAAGGGTTCTCTGTTCAGAGTGGGATCCCTAAAGGGCACCGCAAAGGGAGAATTTTTGAGCTTTTGAGCTTCTACTTCCGTCAAAGACTCCTCAATTTCAAAGCCTGCCTTTGTCCCTCCCATCTTCCTTCCTACAGGATACGTGCTCTGCAGATTAAAGCCCAAAAGCTTTAGGGCTTTTCTAACCGCAAGGGAAGAGGTGTAAGAAACCCACACACCATCCCTTTTTAAAAGCTTTGTGAGAAGAGCCAAAAAATCCAAGGTCCATAGCTCGGGATTTTTGTAAGGAGAAAACCCATCGTGAAAAATGGCATCTGCATCAAAACTTTTAATCTCTTTTACCCTTTCCCTCGCATCCCCCAAAAGTAGTCTGAAGGAGATACCATCCTTTTCAAAGGAGGGTAGGTTATCCCAAAGTAGCTTCCAGTATGGCAAATATTCCTCCGGCGGTGGGGGAACTTCTTTGGGTAGTTCCTTTTCAAAGGATAGAACCTCAATGTATAAGTCCTTTTTCACATCCCTCAGGTGCTTAAGCATGACCACCACATTGTAGCCCAGTCCAAAGCCTACATCCACCACTCTGATTATCTTACTCCCTTCTACCCTTTCAAGAAGTCCGGAGGGTTTTAGGAACTTCTCTACGCATTCACTTAGGGCTCCTGCGGTAAGGCTATGGTAGGGCTCACCATACTCTTTGGCTATTAAGGTGTAAGAACCATCCTTTGTAAGAGAAATGCCTTCCCCTGGTACGGAAGGCTTTAGCCAGCCCTTCATTAGCTTGAGGAGGGCTTGGTAGGTCCCTTCGTCAGAAATTCCGTATTCCTTTTCTAAAATTTCCCTCAGTCTCTCCTCAAGTGGTGGAGCCTTCCTCGTCAAGATAAAAGACATCATCGGAAATGGGTTCGTTCCACCTCTTAAAGCCGGGCAGGGCTTCTATCCTGTACCAAGCGGATTTATACCATATGGTCTTAGGTTCCCTCTTTACAGGGGCTAACTCTGCCGCCTTTGTCTCCGAGTGATAATCCCAGGTTATGTAATGGTTAAAGTTCTGCACTATGTCTGTGATGGCTACGCCAAACTCGGATGTGAGGGATATCTGAAAGTCCCTCCAACGGAAGACAGAAGAGTCCCTTAGGGTCAAGCCAAAATATCCTACTCCTCCCTCTTCCCTCAGGGTAGCAATGCCCCTTCCTATGAAAGCCCTAAAGGCGGGCAATGTTTCCGGTGGGTCCGAGACAAAAACATCAAAATTCCCCAGGATATCCTCAGGTAGCGGGTTCCTGAGATCCCAAACCATCGCCCTGGCGTTGTCTATGCCCAACTCTTTGAATATTTGATTGTCAAAATCAATGAGCCTTTTGTCTATGTCTATGACCAAAACGCTCTTTGCCTTTCGGGTAAGGGCTATTGCAAGACCAGTTAAGTCATCCTCCGCCCCTAAAACTATGATGTCCTTGTTTCTTAGGTCTCCCCTTGAATCCATGAAAAGCACCCGAGATATGGTGGTCTCGGGAGTAACTGAACCCTGGTCGTAGTCCCTTATAGCCTTTGGTCTGTCCTTTGTTAGCTGTAAAAACTCCCTGTACAGTTCTATGTTTGCATAAAAGGGTATTCCTCTGCCCTCACAGGCTTTGCAAGAGTGATCTTCAAAGGTTTCTATGCCCAGCTCTCTAACAAAATCAAAACCTTTTTGGGTCAGTTTTATGTTTTCTTCATCGTCAATAAAGAGAATGCCTTCGTCAATTAAAACCTTTACTATGCCCGATGCGGCGGGCACAGGCAGGCTTGACATATCTACTATTTCCCAAAAATCTCCACTTTTCAAAACTGCAGAAAGCACCGCTTCCACATTCCTCTTGTAAATCCTTACTCCGCTTACTTCCCTTGCCTTGTTGGCAAGCTCCACCAGAGCTTTCATGCACACCTCCTGAAGAGTTTTAGCCTATTTATTTTAACTCAAGTTCTCTGGAAACAAGGGATGTTTGAAAGTTGAGTATGTTAGATTAAGGTTTTTCATCAAACCTCTTGACATTGTCAAACATATGGCATATATTCATACACCATGGATGAGGTAGTAAAGATTATGGCAAGGGGGCTCATAGCCCTGCCCAGCGAAGTCAGGAAGAAATTGAACCTAAAGGAGGGTGACATAGTAAAGTTAGAAGTGAAGGAAAACGAAATAGTGATCAGAAAGGAGGAAAGGCTGTACGACCTCAAGGGAAGTTTGAAGGGAGCAAAGGTGCAAGACAAAAGCTTTGCTCAAATTTTGCAAGAGGAGTTGAGTAAAAAGCACAGGGAGGGATAAAAAATGCAAGTGAGCTTTAAACCACAGGAGCCGAAGGTTCTCCCGTCTAACTACGCGCCGGGGGTGGATAACCTTACCTCTGAGGACTTTTTGAAGATCTATATGGAAACTCTGCGCTATCAAGACCCTTTCCAAACCCAAGACCTTTCTAAGATGCTTGACGATATGGTAAAGCTAAACCAAGTCAGGTTCTTTAACGATATACGCTCCTTTACCGAAGGTCTTAAAGCCCTCTTTAATCAATCAACGCTTATCTCAAGCCTTTCTTTGGTAGGAAAGGATGTTATCTTTTCCACAGAAGAGGTAAATACTGTAAAGGGAGGGCAATATTACCTTTTATCACCTGAGGATGTATCTCAAGCTACCGTTAAATTCTTTGATGGAGATCAAGTGGTGAAAGAGATAAAGATAGATTTAAAAAAAGGCTTAAACGAATTGAATTTGGACGGTCTTCCAAAGGGACAGTTTCGGGTAAAGGTTTTTAAAGATGGTTTAGAGTATCCAAACGTGCAACTTGGGATAAAGGGTAGTATAAAAGCTGCAGCAGTGATGAACGGACAGCTACTTTTTGAGCTTTTGGATGGTAGCATGATAGACCCATCAAAAATAATATACTTGGGGGGTGTGTAGTCATGATGAGAAGTTTTTTTAACGCAGTAACTGGGCTAAATGCCTACAGAACATGGATGGATATAACCTCAGACAATTTGGCAAATGTGAATAATATTGGTTTCAAGGGAAGTAGACCTATCTTTCAGGACGTGGTATCCTCCGTTACCATAGGACTAAACACTGTAACCAATACCGTGAAATCTACCACCTACGGTGCTGGTGTTTTGGTGGATAGCACCCAAAAGCTTTGGACTATAGGCAACTTTAAGCAAACAGGCGTGAACACAGACCTTGCAATACAGGGAAAGGGGCTTTTTATAGTAAAAGATCCAATCAGCAAAATATCCTATTACACTAGGGATGGGCAGTTTAGACTAAGCAGGGATGGGTATATGGTAAATTCGGCAGGATTTAAGCTTCAGGGCTTTAAAGTTGATGAAAAAGGAAATATTGTTGGCACAGGTTTGGAGGATATACATGTTGTGCAACAGCTTACGCCAAAAGCCACAAGCACCATAAACTTTTTACAACCTTCCAACCTAAACGCGGATGCAGGTATACCAGCGGTAGCTTTTGACCCTACAAACCCTGCTTCCTATAACTACAAATACACCATAACCATATACGACAGCTTGGGAACTCCTTATCAGGCGGACCTCTTCTTTAGAAGAGTTACAACAAACACGTGGGAAATATATCTTAGGTCTGATATAGACCCAGCTACACCCGGATACGAACTGTCGGGAGATTGGACTGTGAGCTTTGACCCGTCAGGGAAGTTGATATATGACAATACTACGGTTCTCAGGGAACCTTCTCCAGATGGAAGGAATTTTCTATATTACCTAAATCCAGCCACATTAACTGTTCCCACCGCTACCCCCAGCGGTGGAACATTCCCCGCCAACACCGATTGGCGTATATATGTGGGTGAAACACCTCAAACTGGGGCCCCAGGTGTAGGAGGCTCCATATCAAACTCTTACATTACCCAGTATTCCGCAGACTTTGTAATAACCGCAGACCAGAATGGATATGCTAAGGGCGACCTGGTGGATGTTTACGTGCTATCTGAGGATGGTGCAGTCGTTGGTGTGTATTCCAATGGAAAATCTTTGCCCTCGTACAGGGTAGCCATAGCGGTCTTTTCCGACCCTGAGGAGTTGATAAAAAAGGGTGCAAATCTGTATACCTCCATTTCAACGCCAACCATAATGGTTGCCGGTAGTTCAGAAAAGGTGCGTTCTGGTATGTTGGAGATGTCAAACGTGGATATTGCCTCCGAATTTATAAACCTGATCTCCGCCCAAAGGGCTTATCAGGCTAACGCAAGAACTATAACTGCGACCAATACGATCCTTGATGATACTATAAACTTGGTGAGGTAGATTAGAAGTTGGGTTCCGGAGAGAGGGGGTCAGTGAAGGGAGGGTGGGGGAGGGGATTTTAGCAACGTATAGAAATATTCCAAGTCCTCCTTTTTGTATTTCAAGCTTGCAGTAAGCCTTAGCCTTGCCTCGCCCATTGGCACTGTGGGATATCTTATAGCCTGTAAAAAGACGCTCCTTTCAAGTAGATACTTGGACAACTCAAGGGCTTTTTCTTCCGAGTAGAGCATTATGGGTAAAATGGGAGTACCATAGAACTTTACAAAAAAGCCCATTTCTGAAAGTCTTCTGTATATCTCCTCCGCCACACTCTTCAAAGTGGGCACCATCCACTTTTCCCTCTCCAAAATCTCCAAAGCCTTTTTTGCGGACGCACACAGGGAAGGAGGCAAAGAGGTGGAAAAAATGAGGCTTCTTGCCCTGTTTACGAGGTAATCCACGAGCCTTTGGGAACCGCACACAAAGGCGCCATAAGAGCCCAGAGCCTTTGAGAGGGTCCCCATTAATATAATGTTTTCCTGCCAAGGAATACCAAAGGCATAAAGTATTCCTTTACCCTTTTCCCCCAAAGTGCCCGTTGCGTGGGCTTCGTCAAGCATTAGCATGCAATCGTACTCCTGAGAGAGTTTTAGCAGGGTGGGAAGGTGGGCTATGTCTCCATCCATGCTAAAAACACTGTCGGAGATCAACAGACACCTTCTGTAAGCCTTTCTGTTTTCCTTTAGAATCTCCTCAGCCTTCTCATAGTCAAGGTGTGGGAAAACGAATACCTTTGCCCTTGAGAGCCTGCAAGCGTCTATGATGGACGCATGGTTGAGTTGGTCGCTGAGGATCATGTCTCCTTCGGAGACCAAGGCGGGTATTGTGCCCAGGTTTGCCAGATATCCAGAACCAAATAGGACGCAGGCGGGAACCCCTTTAAAATCCGCCAGCTTATCCTCCAAAGACTTGTGGTGAATCGTGTAGCCAGAAACCAAGGCGGATGCACCGCTACCAACACCGTAATCCTTTATTACCCTGATGGCTTCCTCCTTTACCTCGGGATGTTCTCTTAAACCAAGATAGTCGTTGGAGCAAAGGTCTATTAAGCCCTCCCGTAGAGATCGCCTTCTGAGGAGTTTTTGCTGTTGTATTTTCTGTAGCTCCTCCTCAATCCAATCCATCATCTGATTATTACTTTTGCGCCGTTTTCCAGTAGTATCGTTTTTTCTTCTTTTAAGGCGGTCTGCCCTTGGGGTAAATATATGTATGTCCCCGCCGGAATCCTATCTCCCCTTATGTGAGGGTTAAAGTCCCTAAAGACGCTCTCTTTTAGGTTCTTATCCGCTAAAACCTTCTCTACTTTTGTTTCTTCCTGAACTTTGTTTACCACCAATCCGACCTTTTCCATGTTGATGTTCAGGCCATACTTTTCTGGGTATCTTGTAAGAAGTAAAACGGCAAAAAAGGCGGGTACATAATTTTTTGTTTCGAGAGGGAGAAAGTTCTGCGTCTCCCAAAAGTTGATCCCACCTGTCCTCCTTGCTACGCAACTTTCTCCACAGTTATAGGCTGCCAGGGCAAGCTCCCAGTTTTTAAACGCCTGATAGAGGTCTTTCAGATACATGGCGGCAGCCTCGGTGGATTTTATCACATCAAACCTCTCGTCTATTTCCCCATCCACCCTAAGTCCATACCTCCTTGCGGTAGAGGGTATAAACTGCCACAGCCCAGCAGCGCCAGCACGGGAAACCGCAAATGGATTGAAGGCGCTTTCTATTGCGGGCAATAGGGCAAGCTCCTCCGGCAGACCGTGCTTTTGCAATATAGGGAGTATTATTGGTATGTAGTAGCTAGCCCTTCTTAGGGTATTTTCAAAGGACTGCCTGTTTGCCAGAAAATAATTGACAAACCTTCTTATCTCCTCTCTGTCTGGGATCTCTATGTTAAAGACCTTAGCCTCTTGTGCTAAAAACTTCTCCTCCTCCTCCGAAAAGCCAAAGTTTCCCTTTTTGACCACATCTATGTTGCTGTTTTTGTAAGGGAATATGCTCTGCCTTATGGTGGGCGTGCAGGAGAACAAGAGGGCAAGGGTAAGAAGCATTACTATTTTCATTTTTTCCTCCCCGTGGGATTAATATAATACCATGGCAGACAAAAACTGTCCAATCTGTAAGGGAACGGGCTTTGTGGATAAGGGTAATGTGGTTGAATTGTGCCAATGTAGGTTTAAGGAGGAGAACTTTCAAAGGCTTTTGAACATTCCTAAAAAGTTCTGGAGTGCGGAGCTTGATAACTACCAACCCATTTCACCAGCCCAAAGGAGAGCCCTTGAAGTTTGTAAGGAGTTTGTTTTCAATTTTAATCCCGAGGAGGGCAAGGGCATTACCTTAGTGGGACCTCCCCAGATGGGAAAGACCCATTTGGTAGTGGGTGTCCTAAAGGCACTATACAGACAAAAAAGGATCAGAGGCTTTTTCTTTGATACTAAGGAGATGCTCTTTCAACTTAGATTTTACGCAGGCTCCGAGGAAGATAAATACAGTAGGATGCTCAAGTTTTTGATGAGGGTTCCTGTTTTGGCGCTGGATGACCTGGGCAGTGAAAGGCTCTCCGACTGGAGCATAGAGGTTCTCTCTTTGCTCATCACATACCGCTACAATCATCAACTCAGTACTCTCATCACCACCAACTACCAGCTTAAGAAGTCCGAGGAAGACCTCTTAAACAGTTTGGAGGAAAGGCTTTCCCCCGGAGTGGTGGGAAAGCTCTTCCACATGAACGAAGTGGTCTATATCTCTTAAACACTAACCAGCTCTTTTCTCAGTTCCTCCGCACATTCCACCATGTTTTTGAGGGCTGGCACTACCTCTTCCCACCTTCTTGTCTTTAGTCCACAGTCTGGATTTACCCAAAGTAGTTCCACGGGCAACACCTTCATCGCCCTTTCCAGAATTTGCCTTATGCTGTTCTTGTCCGGTATAGCGGGAGAGTGTATATCATAAACACCTATGCCGATCTGTCTGTCCCAACCTTTGAAGTTTTCAAAGGCGGACAAGATCTCTCCCTTGCTCCGGGATGCCTCTATGGATATAACATCAAAATCCATCTGATATATGTACTCTATGACTTCGTTAAACTCCGAGTAGCACATGTGGGTGTGAATTTGGGTCTGGGGTTTTGCCTTGGAGCAGAGCCTAAAGGCTTTTACCGCCCAGCTAAAGTAATGGGGCCAATCCCTTTTCTTTAAGGGTGCCCCTTCCCTAAAGGCAGGCTCGTCTATCTGTATTATCTTGATGCCAGCATTCTCTAAATCCTTTACCTCTTCCAGCAAAGCTAAAGCTATTTGGTATGCGATCTCTTCCTTGGGAATGTCCTCTCTGTAGTAGCTCCAGTTAAGTATGGTGACAGGTCCAGTTAGCATGCCCTTAACGGGCTTTTGGGTCAACGACTGGGCGTAGGTGATTTCCTTTAGGGTCATGGGTTCTGGGCGATAAACATCTCCGTATATGATGGGTGGTCTATAGACCCTTGAACCGTAAGATAGAACCCATCCGTGTTTGGTGGTAGCAATTCCACCAAGTTTTTCTGCAAAGAACTCTACCATGTCTGTCCTTTCAAACTCACCGTGTACCAAAACGTCCAGTCCAATATCTTCCTGAATCCTTATGACCTTCTCTATCTGTTCTTTTATAAACCTTTCGTACTCTTCTGGGCTTAGCTTGCCATTGCGGTATTCGGTTCTTGCCCTTCTGACTTCCTCCGTCTGTGGGAAAGAGCCTATGGTGGTGGTGGGGAGCAATGGAAGCTTTAGGATGTCCTGCTGGAGCTTTATCCTCTCCTGGTAGGGCACATCTCTCACAAAGTCCTCTTCCCGCAGATTCTTGACCTTTTCCCTAACCTCAGGAACCTCTCCAAACTTAATGGAGAGGAGCTTTTTAACCCTTTCCACCTCCAACCTTGCCTGTTGGTCGCCCTCAATGGCGGACTTTATGGTTCTCAGCTCAAAAAGCTTTTCCTTTGCAAAGGCAAGCCTTTCTTTTAGCTCAGCATCCAACTCATTTTCTGGCTCCACGCTAACGGGCAGATGAAAGAGAGGGCAGGAGTTAGCAATGATAACATCCTTAGCATGTTTGCTAAGCTCTTCCACCAATCGGACCTTCTCATCCAAGCATGCCCTCCAAACCTGCCTGCCGTTTATTACACCCGCTATGAGCACTTTGTCCTCTGGAAAACCAAACCTTCTTATATTCTCAAGGTTTTCCCTGTTGGAAACAAGGTCAAAGCCCAGAGCCTTCACGGGTAGTTTTATATACCTTTGGTAGTCGGAAACGCTGTCGTAGTAAGTTAAAAGGTATATGTCCAAGTACTTTGAAAGGCACGAATACATCTCCTCCACCAGGTCCCACTCATAGTCTTTGAGTTCCAAGCAGAGGGCTGGGTCTTCTACAAGAACCTCTTTTACACCCTCCTCCTTTAACTCTTTGAAAACCTCCTCATAAACTCCAAAAACTGCATTGAAGTATTTTTCAAAGGTAGCCTGGTCTTCTATTTTTGAAAGTTCAAGGATTGGGAATGGACCCTCTTCTTTTCTTTTGAGGACTTTTGAAAGCTTTAAGAAGGTGAAGGGTGAAAGGATTTTTGGGATGGTCTCCACTCCCATAGCCTTAAAGAACCTATACTCCTCAAGGAGGTAGTTCTTCAAGAGCTTTAGCTCTGCATTTTCCAGCTCTGGCACCAAGTAGTGATAGTTGGTGTTGAAGTATTTGGTCATCTCAAGGGCATACTTGCCCCTTGCCATTTCAAAGTAGGTTTTTAAGCCTTCATACTGTCCAAAGCGGGAGGGTATGGCAGAAAGCATTACCGCAGTGTCTAAGACAAAGTCGTAGTAAGATAGCTCGTTGGAGGGGATCATATCCACATTTTGCCTGTAGTTTTCCACCATCCACCGACGGAGGTTGTTCATTCCGTCCACAAACTGGGTCTCGTCTATCTTACCCTTCCAAAAGTTTTCAAGCAAAGACTTGAACTCCCTCTTTTCGCCGAGCTTTGGAAATCCATAAGCCAGAGTTTTCATACCAACACCTCCGCAAATTTTGGACTGAAAATTATACCATTCTTTTAGCAAACTCTTTCAAACTCCACTCCAAGCTTTCTTTGTAAGGTATGGGCTCTTTGTTGCACAGCTTTCTAACACCGTCTGACTCCACATCCTTGTCAAGCCCGCAGATGTTATCCCTCCACATCATGAGCATCTGGTCTGAGCTAAAGGGTGGTGGGCTGAGGACCTTTTCCGCCACTTTTCCCGCAATATACATAAAAATTTTTGGCACTGGTAAAAGGAGAACCTTTCTGTTCCAACGGGAAAAGATGTCCTCTAAGAGTTCCTTAAAGCTAACCCTGTCTGGACCGCATAGCTCGTAAGTTTTGTTTACCGCTTCCTCCTTTTCCATGGCGCTCACAAAGGCGCAGGCCACATCCCTAACATCCACCGGCTGAAAGAGATACCCACCCCCTCCGGGCAAGGCTACCACCCGCAGATATTTGGTAATGTTCCACATATCCGCAAAGAGCCTTTGCTCTGGACCAAGGATTAGGGAGGGTCTAAGTATAGTGTACTTTAGCCCGGAAGTCTTCAAAAACTCCTCCGCCATGAACTTAGTTTGGTGGTATAAAGAGGGTGCGTCTTTATGGGTACCGAGTGCGCTCATATGAACCACCCTTTTGGGAGATAGCTCCCTTAATATCTCATACAAGTTCTTTGCATAAAGATAATGCACCCTTTGAAAGGTGGAGCCAGACCTTCTGTCTTCAACTAGTATGCCAATCAGATGGATAACATAATGGGGCTGAACTTTCTCAAGGGCTTTCCTTAAAGAATCTTTGTCGGAAAAATCCACCTCAAGGGCATCAACGCCATCGGGGAAAATATCCCTTACTTTCTTGGCGTTTCTAACGAGCGCATAAACTTGGTAGCCTCTGTTTAAAAGCTCCTTGACTACATACCTACCCACAAAGCCCGTGGCACCGGTGATGGCTACCCTCTCCATTTAACAAACTCCCTTATGAACCTATCTTTATGCTTTTGGTCCTCTTCATCAAGAATACCAAGAATACGCCAAGTTTTTTCTTTGCCATAGGTAAAGTAAATTCTACCACCCTTTGGCTTTAGCTTAAAGGTGTTTTTTACACCCTTTATGGTTTCAAAGACCTCTCCCAGTTCCTTCATGTTCAAAAGCATGAGCTCCTTTAAAAACTCTCTCTTTCTTTGATGGTCCAATTGGATAAATTCCTCAAGGGCTTGACCTTCCCACTCTATACGGTCAAGGACCAAATCCAACATCTCTTGGTAGAGTTCTTTTTTTGTGTATTTTATTCTTTCATACTCCTCCAGACGAAGCTGGGTCAAAGAGAGTTGCCTTTGCAATTCTTCCACTTGACGGCGTAAGTTTTCCTTTTCCTCGTTAAGTCTTAAGTTTTCCCTTGAGACTTCCTCCAAAAGCTCCTCCAAAGCCAAAAGCTCCTTCATTAATTTTTTTCTTTCGCTTCTGAGCTTTGAAAGTTCTCTGTCTTCTCTATCGGTTGTTCTCTCCTGTTGAAGTTCCAACATCTCAAAAAGCCTTCTGTTTGCCTCCTTTAGCCTCTCTACCCTTTCCTCGTAGTCTTTAAGGGTTTCTTTGAGGGAGTTTAACTTTTTTACGATGTCTTCCTTTTCCTTCAAGAGCCTTTCTTTTTCTGCCGTTTCCTCCTCCGTTAGCTTCTCTATTCTTTTTTCAAGCTCGTACTTTTCTTTGGTGAGCTTTTCAATTAACTCTTTATACAGCTTTTTAGTTTTTAGGGCTTCCATTAGTTCCTTTTGGTTTTTTGAAAGCTCCTCCTCAAGTCTTTGCTTTTCCTCTTGGAATTGCCTCCACCTTTTTTCTACGGGCGACTCAAAGAGCCTTATGACAAGCAGGGTTATTAAAAAGGCGGGCATTTGCTCCAACACAAGGCTGAACCTCTGCTCCACCACTGCCTGCAAAAGCACATTAAACACAAACAGAAGACCGATCCACGCCACAGTCCTCAGCCTCTCACCAAAGAGCCAGGCTACATACAGGGCGGATAAAAAGAATGTCAGATGAAGTTGTTCAGGCAGAGAAGAAGGATAGAGCCTAACATCCAACATTTGGGACAGTTGCACCAGGGCAAAGTTGTAGGAGACGATCAAGAAGGCAAGCAGAATTGGCTCTTTTATCAGTGTTAGCATTAGTTTTAAAATATAAGCGGTGGGTTTGAGGTTTGCATACACGGTGATTTTTATCTTTGTTCTCTTTGCCCTTCTGGCAGACTTTATAGCCCCCTATCCTTACGCCCTGCAAAACAGACAGGTACCTTACCATCCACCCACGCGCATTCATTTCTTTAAGGATGGCAGACCTACTCTACCTTACGTGCATAAGTACGAGCTAAAGGACCCCCTCTTTAAGGTCTATGAGAAAACGAACACCACCTGCAGGCTTGAGTTTTTCCGTAAAACACCCTATGGCTTTAAGCTCCTTTCGGTGGCAGAGCCCTGTCATCTTTACCTTTTGGGCACAGACAAGTTGGGCAGAGACATCTTCTCAAGGCTTGTGTATGGGGCAAGGGTCTCCTTGACCATTGGTTTGGTGGGTGTGCTTACTACCTTTATTTTGGGCTCGGTTATAGGGGGGATCTCCGGTCTTTTGGGTGGCAGGGTGGATAGTATTTTGATGAGGCTTGTGGAGGTCCTTCTTTCTATTCCTACCTTCTACCTTATGCTCTCTTTGAGGTCTGTCTTTCCTTTAAACATGGGTAGCTTTGAGCTCTTTCTTGCCATCGTGTTCATTCTTTCCTTTGTGGGATGGGCGGGGCTGGCGCGAGTGGTCAGGGGAATGGTGCTCTCTTTGAGGGAAAAGGAGTTTGTCTATGCAGCGAGGACCTACGGTGCGGGCACATTCCGCATTCTCTTTAAGCATATCCTTCCGAACACTTATTACTATCTGATCGTTTCTGCCACTCTTTCCTTTCCGGGCTTTATCTTGGGAGAATCTGCTTTAAGCCTTTTGGGTTTGGGTGTTTCGGAGCCTGTGCCCAGCTGGGGTAACATGCTTTCGGAAGCAAGGAATATTCCTCTGATCAGTGCCTATCCGTGGCTTTTGACGCCGGGTGTTGCCCTCTTTTTGGTGGTCTTTGCCTTTAACCTGCTTGGAGATCAGCTTTTGAGGAAGAGCAATGAGAGAGTTAAGGGTTAAAGTGTTAAAAAACTTAGAGGTGGGTCCGCAAACCTACCTTATGGAGTTGGAGTTTCCTTTTCCGGAGGAAATAAAACCCGGACATTTTGTGATGTTGAAGGGTTGGAATGGGCTTGACCCTATGGGCAGGAGGGCTTTTGCCATAGCGGACAAAAAAGAGGACCGAATAAGCATATACTACCAAGTGGTTGGTAGGGGCACCGCCCTGATGGCAAGGCTCAAGGAAGGCGACAGCGTGGAAATTCTTGGTCCTTTGGGAAACAGGCTCTTTAGGTTGGATGGACAGAAGCACCTTCTTTTAGGTGGTGGCATAGGCATGCCTGGACTTTCCCTTCTGGCAAAGGAGTTAAAAGCCCTTGGCAAAGAGGTCTTTGTATGCTACGGAGCGAGGAGTTCAAGCCTTTTGGTAATGAAGGAGTGGCTGAAGGAGAATGGCATAGAGCACAAACTTTTTACCGACGATGGCTCCGAGGGGCAAAGGGGTAGCGTTCTACAAGCCCTAAAGGACTTTGATGAATCCTGGGTTGTTCATGCGTGCGGTCCTAAAAAGATGCTGAAAGCTCTCAAGGAGATGGCAAAGGGCAGGGAGGTTTATCTCTCTTTGGAGGCGGACATGGCTTGCGGTTGGGGTGTATGCCTTGGCTGTGTGGTGCCATCAAAGGATGGAAAATTTTTGAGGGTTTGCTACGAGGGACCTGTCTTTCCTGCGGAGGAGGTGGTCCTATAATGTTCTCCGGCATAGTGGAAGAGGTGGGAATCGTTGAGGGTCTGAAGCCCACACCGGGGGGTGCAAGGTTGGTAGTAAGGAGCTCTTTGGGGGAGTTAAAGTTGGGTGATAGCGTGGCGGTCAATGGTGTGTGCCTTACGTTGGTGGAATGGAAAGGTCAGTTGCTCAGCTTTGACCTATCTCAAGAAACCCTTAGCAGGAGTAATCTGAGGTTTTTAAAGAAAGGAGACCCAGTAAATCTTGAAAGAGCCCTGCGGGTGGGGGACCGCATAGGGGGACACTTTTTGCAAGGGCATGTGGATTTTACCTCTCCCATAGAAGCCCTTTCCCAAAGAGGAGAACATTGGGAACTGAGGGTCCGAGTGCCAAAGGAGTATTTACCCTATGTGGTAGAAAAGGGCTCCATCGGCATAGACGGCATAAGCCTAACCATAAACTACATTCAGGGAGAAATTATAAGCATAAACATTATCCCACACACCTACCAAAACACAAACCTTAGGTCAAGAAAAAAGGGAGACCTGGTGAATGTGGAGCTGGACATCTTGGGCAAGTATGTGGTGAATTACCTAAACCTTTTGCAAAGGGACGCAAGAATAGAAAAGCTTTGGAGTGGGCTATGGGGCTGAGGTGGCTAATTCTCTTGGCTTTCTTTAACCTTTCTTTTGGTTTTTATCACTGCTTTTTTGATGCGGGGGAAAGGTACAGAGTGGACCCGTACCTTCTTTCTGCCATTGCCAGTGTGGAGAGCGGTTTTGACCCAAAGGCGGTCAATTACAACAAAAACGGAAGCGTAGATTACGGTATTATGCAGATAAACTCCTTTTGGCTGAAAAAATACAAAATTCCCAAGGAGTGGATATGGGAACCCTGCTATAACATACACTTTGGCGCCATGGTTTTAAGAAGATGCATGGACTCCTACCCAAACAACCTAAAGAAGGCAATAGATTGCTACAACAAGGGAGAGAGGGCAAAGGATAACAGCGAGTATGTGCTAAAGGTGTATAAAAAATACTCAAAGATCGCACAGATGGTCAGGTAGTTTATCGCACCACTTCTACCGATGGATTTTGAAGGGTTCCCGAAATCTGAAGGTTCAAGCCCATGCCTGTTAGCTTGCCGTTGATGGAAGAGCGGAGCGGGTCTGCCCTGTTGAAGGAAACCACACCATCTCCTACGATCAGGGAATCCAGAATCCTCGCTTGCCCGCTGAAGGTTCTGCCTTTGAACTCCACCGTCAGCCCATCCACCTTTAAATCCCTAAGCCTTAGGTCCTCAAGTTCAAGCTTTCCCTTTATGCCATCCATCAGCTCCAAGCTTACAAACTTTACGCGTGCTCCTCTCAGACAACCAAAGTTTTTTCCTTCTATCTCAATCTTTTTGTTTAAAAAAAGTTTTGTCTCCAAGCTACCACCCTGACAGGTACCCTTCAGAGAGAGATAAAAGGGCTTTATAGAAAACACTGCAGAGTCAAATTCCGCAAGCTTTGAGCTTTTATCATAGACCTGAACCTTACTGAGCTTTACATGAAACAGACCCTCCTCTACACCCTGTGCCATAAGGTATATGCCCTTCTCCATTAGCACCCTATCAAGCAGTAAAAACTTTGGGAGGGTAATAAACAAAATAAAGACAGAAAAAAGCACAAAGAGAACTGCCAGCAGAAGAACCTCTTTAATCTTCAGCTTCATTTTTTGTTCTCTTCTTTTTGTTTGCCTCCTCCACCCTCTTTCTCAGCTCCTGTGCGAGCTTTTGGTGTTCCTCCGTGATCTTTGATAGGTCCTCTGGCTTTTCTATCACATAGGGCGTTAGGAATATGAACAGGGACACCTTGTCTTCGGAGGTGGTTTTTCTCTTAAAGAGCCAGCCAAGGATCGGCACATTCATTAGCCCCGGCACACCCTCTATATTGTCTAAGGTCCTTGTGCTCACCAACCCACCAATTATTATGGTTTGTCCGTTTTCCACCACCACGTCGGAGTTTAGCTGGCGGTTGGATGTGACGGGTACTGCATAGCTGAGGGTACCTATCTGCGGTCTAAGAAAGTCTATTATCTCTTGAAGGTTGAGATTGATCAAAAGCCTTAGGTCCTTTCCTGAGATGGTAGGCGTGACGCTTAGGCTTAATCCTACCTCCTTGTAGTCGTAGGTAATGATAGGTTGTCCGTTTATGTCAAACTTGACCCCAGACGCAAAGGGCACCACCTGACCCACTTTTATGATCGCCTCTTGGTTGTCAAGGGTTAGCACCTTCGGGTTAGAAATAATGTTAAAACCACTACCCTTTTCCAAAAGGGAGAACAAAAGCACTAGATCTGGAAAGAAGAGGGTAGTGGATTGTATGGTAACTGATGTACCGCTTCTGCTGAGGGTGCCCATCACAAAGCTTCCCGAAAGGAGCGCGCTATAAACGTCCTGAAGGCTTGCACCCCCAAAGGCAGCACCCCCCTGTGTTCCAAGTATCTGCCACCGAACACCTAACTCCAGAGCCTGACGTGTGCTCATCTCCACTACAGTGGCGGCGATCAACACCTGCTTCCTTCGGACGTCTATCTTTTCTATGAAGGACTTTAAGCTTTCATACTCCTGTGGAGTGCCGTAAATTATTACCGAGTTGGTGCCCCTGTCAAAGCCTATCCTTAGCCCTTCCCTGGTTTCTATAGCTGTCAGAGGAGTTGTCTGCCTTTGGGGTGTTCTGTATTCTTCCCTTCTCAGTGGTATTTCCGTGCCCCTCGTATCCGGTGGAGTTGTCCTACGCTCTTGAGGTTGAACTTGAGGTTGGACTGCCTGAGTTGTGGGAGGTCCGCTCCCAAAGAGGGTCTGTAAGCTTCTGTATAGTTCCTCTGCGGAGATATGGTTCAGCTTTATGATATAAAAGCTCCTCTCTAAGGGACCGAGGCTTTCTTCATCAAGGGTTTCTATAACTTCCTTTATTAAACCTTGAACCTTTTCATTGGCAACCACCACTATTGAGTTGCTGTCTTTGCTAAAGGTTATAAAAATTGGTGTGCCGAGCTGTTGTTGAAAGGCAGAGCTCAGAGCCTGAATGCTTTGAAAAACGCTTTCCGCCTTAGCCTTCTGTAGCTTATACAACTTGACGCTCAAGCCCCTCTCTGGAGAGTCAAGCTCTTTTAAGAGCTTCTTTAATCTTTCTACGTTTTGGGCTACGTCTGCAATGATCAGGCTGTTGGAAGGGACATGTACCGTAATTTTAGCGTTGGGAGAGAGAAAGGGTTGGACCGCCTGCTGAAGCTGGAGGGCTTGGGTGTTTTCCGCCTTGTAGATGTATACGATCACTTCCCCTGAGTGGGAGGGTTTTTTTAACTGCGCCAGAGAGGTAGCCTTTTGCAGGGGCACTATGCTTACGTAGTTCTTCTCCTCCACCACTCCGTAGCCCTGCAGGGATAATGCTAAGAGAAATATTTCCCATGCGGTTTGCACGCTGACGGGCTTTGCGGAGCTCACCGTAATGGTGCCCCTCACTGCCGGGTCCAAGATGATATTTTTACCCGTAAGCTCAGACATAAACTTAGCTACAAGGGATATGTCCGCATCTTGAAAGTTTAAAAAGACCCTGCCCGTCTTTTTTTGCTCTTGGGCTAATTTTTGAAGTTCCTCCGCAGTTTGCGGATAAACACATACAGATAAGCCCAAAAGCAAAAACAGTATTAACCTTAGCATCTATTCCACCCTCACCAAAAGTTCCACTGGTTTGCCTTCTCTGATAAGCCCTATTTTAAAACTGCTCTCGTTTCTCAGAACTTGCAGTATTCTAAAGGCATCTTCTCCGCTCTTTATCTGCTGATTGTTTATGCTAACGAGCACATCTCCGGGCACTATGCCCACTTTTGAAAACATGCTCTGAGGGTCCACCCATTCAAAGAGAAAGCCTGTAGTTCTTCCATCCTGCACATAAGGTACAAGCCTTATTTGTCTGAACATAACGCCAGGGTCCGCGGTAACGCTTTCTATTTCCCTCTTTTGGACTACCGCCTGAAGGGTTTGTGTTTCCCCTTGGGCTATGGCTTTAGGTTCTGTAGTCTTAGCCTCCACCCTTGCAAAGCTAAAGCCTATTGCCTTTTTCTCCTCACCCCTTGAAAGGATTATGTAGTTCCTGTCTATATGTGCAACCCGGTAGCCACCCACCTCAGAGCCCACCCGAACCGTCTTAACCTGTCCGTTCGCGTCAATTAGTGCCAAATTTACGCTCCCCACTGCAGTAGCAAGCAGTCTGACGGACACTTCTCTTTGCTGCTTTTGCTCTTCCCTTTTGAACACAGGTCTAAAGTCTGCTACCCTTGGCTTTTCCACCCTCAGCACTGGCACCGAGCTTATCCCTCTGCTAATAAGGTTAGAGTAAATCAGCAAAGGCAAGGAAAAGCATACCGCAAGTAGAAGGAACAGATAGCCAAAAAGGTTGAAATTCATGCCTATGGATATTATAGGGTAGTTTTTTTGATACCTCGGGTGAGAAATTAGCTTAAGGCTAAGGTTTGGTAGCAAAAAAACTTGCTGAGGCAGGGAGTATAATAACACTCACTAACTCCCGGCAGAAGGTGTTAAAATGCTTAACATTCCAAAACTCTCAAATGCTCAAATAGCTACCCTCTTTATAATCTCTTCGCTTGATTTTTCTCTCAGAGTGTATATTTTTCTCTAAAAGCTAGGGAGGTAAAGTCATGAGAAAAGTTTTCATTCTTGCCTTGCTGATGCTGACCCTAAGTGCTTTCCTAACCGCATGCGGCGGCGGTGGGGGTTCTTACACGCTCTCCATCAACCCAACACCCACAAACGGGACTGTTGTATCAGCCACTGCTGCGGGTATAAACTGTGGCTCTGGTGGTTCCGCATGCTCTGCAAGCTTCTCTGGCACAGTAGTACTGACTGCTACACCAGATTCTGGCTACACCTTTGCAGGATGGACTGGTGATTGCTCTAGTTGTGGCACCAGCACCACATGCAGCATAAACATGGATGCCAACAAAACATGCTCCGCTAACTTCACCACCACCATCACGATCACCAACGCTTACGTTTACCAGGTTTCAGGTGATGGAAGCGTTCTTGTTGGGCGTGCCTCCGTGTCCGGCAATACTAAGCCCATGGTCTGGAGGATCAACGCCGGCTCCCTCTCTCCGGGCTTTTACTGGCTGGCAAACATTGCTACACAGACTATCGTCCTGAGCACGGGTCTTTCCAGTTATCCTTATGGGGTTGTTCTGGGAGTCACCGCCGACGGCACGATTGGATGCGGCTACGGTAGCCCGTATACCGACGCATCTTGGGCGGACAGGGCTCTGGCCTGGGACCTAACCACACTCCAGCCCATCCCCCTTCCCGATGATCCCAATGGCGGCAACGTAGCCTACGCCTGTGCCAAGAGTGGAAGCGATGTCTACATCGTGGGACGGGTATACCCGAGCTCCCCTACGCCTACCATCTGGAAAAACTACAACATCTGGCATCAGAACACCAGCGTTGCTTACGGCATCTTCCACGACATCACCCCGGATGCCAGCAAGGCCTCCGCTCAGTTGACATACCAAGGGTGGGTCTACGACCTGAACAGCAATAATTACACCCAGCTGGTCTCCTCAATTGGCGGGGCTTACTGGAGCCGGATCTCCCCCGATGGGCAGGCGGTGGCCTTCTCGGACAGCAACTCTAGTACTATTGCGCGAATCAAGGTTTGGTACGGAGGCAATGTTTACACCGTCAACATGAGCATTGGTGTTGGTGCCGTGCGCGTCAGGAGTGGAGTTGCTTACGTTTTCGGAAGCGATGGGTCAAATGCCGTTCGCTGGAGGAGCGACACCACGACAATGGAGAACCTTAACACCGTCTTTGCAAGCGTGCTACCGTCAGGGGTTACCCTTAAATCTATCTCTGCGGTAAGCCTTGACAACCGCGTTATGGTTGGCGTTGCCTATAACCCTACCACTAATCGGGACGAGGTCTTTGTCCTTGTAGGAGATCCGTTCCAGGGCACCTCTCCCTGAAGCGGAGATGCAAATGCTCCTACCCTGCCCTATCAACTATGGGGCAGGGGCGCTTTTACCCAATTCCCGCACTCCTCCCCTTGGAATACCCAGAACTATGTAATTCCCTTCCTTTCCGAGCTTTTCCTTTAACCATTCACCCAGCAAGCGCCCGGCGGTCTCCCTGTTATCAAAAATCATATTGTTTTCAAAATTTATTCCCTTAAAAGGGATTGTCCAATAAACCACAAAAATTTTTATAACTGCCTCACCCTTCAAGCCATGGTTCGTACTCCATAATTTGTTCAAAGCTATAGGGACATTCTTTTGGAAAGTCTTCTTTTTTGGGAAACGTGCCAAAGTACCTAAGGGCTAACTTCTCATTCCATTTGAACCATGCTGTTAGGTTTAACACCGCATCCTCCCATGCTCGTTGCAAGATTTCTTTTTCCTGAGCCTTAGCCTTAAGGGAAGGCGCATCCTTGAAAAGTTTTACTATGTCAGTTCTTGCGCTAATAATGCTTTTCTTCCATTTACTTCCCATACATTTGGTTTCTCTGAAATGTTCCCATTTATAGAGATGCTCCATAATAACTGCCATGAGGTTTATTAGACTCCTCAGTTCCCTCCTTGCCATATCTTCTATTTCCTCCAACAGGTTCTCCCAATCCACAAGGTCATACTCTTTGTTTTTGAGAAGTCTTAGGTTCTCCATTACCCACAGGTAGAAGTCCTGTTCATAAATTTCCTTTAGGTTTTGGGTCTTTGTCTCCATAGCTTTAAATATAATCTGTCAACATTCTTTTATCTTGCTCGCCGTTTCAAGAGAGAGTATTAAACCTCAGTAAAAGAAAACCGCTTAATTAACTGCAAATGGTGTCAACGGGTGCAGGATAAAAAGCCTAAGGGGGCAAAAGCCCCCGGGATTTTAGTCCTCCAAGGTAGAAACATCTCCTACCGGCAGTCCAAGCTCCTGAGCCTTCAGAACCCTCCTCATAATCTTACCGCTTCTGGTCTTTGGTAGTTTTTCCACAAATTCTATTTCATCTGGCACCGCAATGGCACCAAGCACCTGTCTGACATGCTGTTTTATGTCCTCCTTTAGCCTGTCGGAGGGTTCCACACCCTTCTTTAGGATCACAAAAGCCTTTATAGATTCTCCCTTTATCTCGTGAGGCTTTCCTATAACCGCCGCTTCAGCCACCGCTGGATGATCCACCAAAGCAGATTCCACCTCCATGGTTCCTATCCTATGCCCTGCCACATTCAGCACATCGTCAGCCCTTCCGAGGATCATTATGTAGCCCTCTTCATCGTAGGTAGCCAAGTCTCCGGTGAAATAGACCTGACCGGGTATGGTGGTCCAATACTTTTCATACCTTTCGGGCTCTCCCCAGCATGTTCTTAGCATGGAGGGCCAAGGGGACTTTATAACCAGGTTTCCAACTGTGTTAGGAGGAAGTGGATTACCTTGGCTATCCACCACTGCGGGCTCTATGGTAAAGAAGGGCTTTCCTGCCTTACCGGGTTTGGCTGGATAGGAGGGTATGGTGGTGATCATATGGGCTCCCGTTTCTGTCTGCCACCAAGTATCCACTATCACACATCTTTCCCTTCCTATGTGTTTGTAGTACCACTCCCAAGCCTCTGGGTTTATAGGCTCACCCACAGAACCAAGTATCCTTAAAGAAGACAGGTCGTACTTGGCAGGCCACTCCTCTCCAAATCTCATGAACATCCTTATGGCGGTGGGTGCAGTGTAAAAGATGTTTACCCTATACCTTTCCACATAGCTCCACCATCTGCCTGGGTTTGGATAGTCTGGAGCACCCTCCACCACTAGAGAGGTTAGCCCATTTGCCAAAGGTCCATAGACTATGTACGAATGCCCTGTAATCCAGCCTATGTCTGCGGTGCACCAGTAAATGTCATCCTCATGGGCATCAAAGACTACCTTGGTGGTGTAGTAAGTTTCCACCATATAACCACCGGTGGTATGGAGAACTCCCTTTGGCTTTCCTGTTGTGCCAGAGGTGTAGAGGATAAACAGCGGGTCCTCTGCGTCCATAACTTCCGGCTCGCAAACAGGAGAAGACTCTTTTATCAGCTTGTCTAAGCTAACCAAGAGTGGATTTTCTCCGTTGAGCACATCTCCATCCCTGTCCCAAACCACCACTTTTTCCACAAAGGATAGCCCGTCTATAGCCCTCTGAGCGGTTGCCAGAAGGTCTATCTTTTTGCCCCTTCTCTTGGTATAGGTGGCGGTAATGAGCACCTTAGCCTTGGCGTCCTCTATCCTAGTTCTGAGGGCACCTTCGCTAAAGCCCGCAAAAACCACGCTGTGTATAGCGCCAATTCTGGCACAGGCTAACATGCAAGCTATGGCGGGTATGCTGTTTGGCATGTATATAGATACCCTGTCTCCCTTTTTAACACCTAAGGACTTTAGACCGTTGGCGATGCGATTGACAAGTTCCAAAAGTTCTCCGTAAGTGATCTTCTGCTCGTTGTTGTCCTCATCCAACCATATGTATGCGACCTTATTTCTCCTACCGTTTAAGACATGCCTGTCTAGGCAGTTGTAGGTAATGTTTGTTTGGGCACCTACAAACCACTGGGCGTAGGGAAACTGCCAATCTAAAACCTTGTCCCACTTTTTGAACCAGTGAAGCTCCTCCGCCACCTTAGCCCCAAAACCCTCTCTGTCTTTGATGGACTCCTGATACAGGCTCTCGTAGTCCTTTACCCACGCCCTTTCTACAATGTGCTTGGGAGGGTAATACTTGTCCTCTACCTTCAAAAGAACTTCACTCCTTTCTTCCATGTTTTACCTCCTTGTGATGTTTTTAAAAAGTATAAACCGTTGTCTATTTAGCTGGCAAGAGAAAATTTAAAATTCAAAAACATATGATTAAAATCGTATATTTTTGAAATTAAAAAGGACTTTTAGCTTATTAGAATAGTCTTATATGCTTGACTTGAATCAAAAAATAGCTAAAATAAATCACAAACTTTTAAGAGGAGGTGGTAGGATGCTGTCAAAGGAGCAATTAGAGAGCTATTGGCGAGAGAACCGCAACCTTATGGTTGTGGTGCTAATAATATGGGCGCTGGTTTCCTACGGCGCAGCCCTCATATCTGGCTGGTTAAACAAGATCGTAATCTTTGGATTTCCTTTGGGATACTATATGGGTGCGCAGGGATCTTTGATAGTATTTCTACTGCTTATCATCTTCTACTCCAAAAAGATGGACCAAATAGACAAAAAATACGGTGTAGAGGAGGAGTAAGATGGTGCAGGACAGCTTTGTTAGCAGGCTAAAGAAGGTCTATTCTATTTATACTGGCGGTCTGATTTTGCTTTTGATCCTTTTGGGCATAGGTGAAAAGCTCTTTGGGCTCTCTCCCACCTTTATAGGTTATGTATTCCTGTTTGGTACCATTGCAGTTTATGCCGCTATAGGTATTCTTTCAAGGACGGGCAAAGTGGCGGAGTATTATGTGGCGGGGAGAAGGGTGCCTGCGGTTTTCAACGGTATGGCTACAGCCGCCGACTGGATGTCTGCCGCTTCTTTCATAGGTATGGCTGGTGCCTTGGCACTGCAAGGCTACAACGGACTTGCCTTCATAATGGGATGGACTGGTGGTTATGTGCTCCTTGGTGTTCTGATCGCACCATACCTCAGAAAGTTTGGTGCATACACAATACCCGACTTTTTGGACGCAAGATATGGTGGAAAGATCCCCCGTCTTGTGGGAATAATAGCAACCCTCATAACTTCCTTTACTTACTTAGTTGCTCAGATTACCGGTGTGGGTATCATAGCCAGTAGGCTTTTGGGTTTGCCCTTTGAGGTGGGTGTTTTCTTGGGTCTGGTGGGAATATTGGTCTGCTCTTTCCTGGGTGGAATGAAGGCAGTTACATGGACGCAGGTTGCCCAGTATATAGTGCTAATAATTGCCTACCTTATACCCGTTACCGTTCTATCCTTTAAATACACAGGAAATCCCATATCCCAAATATCTTACGGCTTTGCCTTGCAAGGAATAGAGCAAAAGTTTGCCCAGCTAAAGGATGACCCCAAAGAGCAGGAAGTTAGGGAAATTCACAAGAAAAGGGCAGAGGAGCTGAAAGCCAAGATCGCCGCACTGCCTCAAAGTTGGGAAGAAGGAAGGAAACAGCTACAAGAAAAGCTCGCCTCTTTGCCACCCGACGACCCCAAGAGGGCCGAGCTTGAAAAACAGTTAAAAGACTATCCAAAGTCTCCCGAAGAGGCTAAGGAAAAATGGACACAGGCTATGAAGGAGGCAGAGGCCGCATCAAAGCCTCCAAAATCTTACGTAGCACCTCCCTCTGACGTTAAGGGTATGGCTAACTTCTTAGCACTAACCCTAATGCTCATGCTCGGAACTGCAGGATTGCCCCACGTCATAATGAGGTTCTACACCACACCCACCGTTAGGGAAGCAAGAACCTCCGCAGCATGGGCACTGTTTTTCATACTTCTCCTTTATCTAACCGCACCCGCCTACGCCGCCTTTGGCAGGTATGAGATGCTAAACCTGGTGGGCAAAGCCTTCTCCGAAATGCCCTCCTGGGTTGAAAAGTGGGCAAAGGTTGGACTTATTACCATAAAGGACCTCAACGGCGACGGAATAATACAGTTTGCGGAGATAAAGATCCACCCAGACATGGTAGTGCTGGCCACCCCTGAGATCGCCGGTCTTCCCTATGTTATAGCAGGCTTTGTGGCAGCGGGTGGTCTTGCAGCGGCGCTGTCCACCGCAGACGGTCTCTTGATCACCATATCCAACGCCATATCCCACGACCTTTACTACAAGATCATCAACCCAAACCTTTCTCCATCCACAAGGGTTAAGATCGGAAAGGCTCTGCTCTTAGTGGTCGCCCTGCTCGGTGCCTATGTAGCATCCTTCAGGCTCGCCATAATCGTTGAGCTGGTAGCTTGGGCATTCTCCTTAGCCGCCTCTTCTCTCTTTCCTGCCCTGGTGTTGGGTATTTGGGATAAAAGGACCAATAAATACGGTGCTGTGGCTGGCATGCTGGTGGGTCTTAGTGTAACCCTTGCTTACCTAATAGCCAGCAGGTTCTACGGCTTTGAGTTATTTGGAATAAAGACCATCGCTGCGGGAATCTTTGGCATGCCCCTTAACTTCATAGTTACCTTTGTGGTCTCCCGTCTTACTCCTCCGCCACCCAAGGAAATTCAAGAGTTTGTGGAACACATTAGGTATCCCAAGGGTGCGGTCAAGGCCGGTGCTGAGGAATGACCTTAGAGCAGTTTTTGAATTACACCCTTGCCTTTTTTATGTGGCTCGTCCTTGGGCGGGCCGCCCTTGAATTTTTTACAAGGGACCTTAACAATTTTTTTTACAGGTTCTTCTACCAATTTACCGAGCCTTTATACAAGCCCTACAGAAAACTCTTTCCCTGCTGTCATACCCTCTTGCTTTTGGTGAGCCTTTTGATCCTTAGGTTTCTTGTGATAAAACTTTTGTGAAATGCTTGATGCAGAAAGGTTTTTGAGGGAACACGAGCCCTTTAACCTCCTTACCCTGGAGGTCTTAAGAAGCGTGGTCTATAACCTTCAAGTTCAGTATTACCAAAAGGATGAGGTAATATTCCAAGAGGGTTCTGCACCGCTCAGCAGTCTTTACATAGTTAGAAAGGGTGTGGTTCTTTTGAAGAGAGGTTCCGAGGTGCTGGATTACCTTCAGGAGGGTGATAGCTTTGGTTTTGTGTCCCTTCTGACCGGTGAGCGACCCTCTTCCACCGCGATAGCCTACGAGGATACCTTGCTTTTCCTCTTGCCGGATAAGATCTTCAAAAAGCTCTGCAAGGATTTTGAAGCTTTTAACCAATACTTTCTAAGAAAGCTAACCGGAAGGTTTGAAAGAAGGAAAGAAGAAAGTAGTTCCCTTTTGGAAAGGCTGGCAAGGGTGCAAGTAAAAGACCTAAACCCAAAAGGGATACCCATTGTGGGAGAAAATGACAGCATAGACCAAGTAATAAACCTGATGGCAAAGGAGGATCATCGGGCAGTCCTCGTTAAATTCAAAGATGGCTACGGCATAATCACAGAAAGGGATATAATCAAGCGGGTTTTAGGAGAGGGTAAAGACCCAAGGGAGACAAAAGCCTCTGAGGTGGCAACCTTTCCCGTAATTGGAGTGGATGAAAGGGATTACCTTATGGATGTGCTTACCCTAATGTCCAAGCATGCCATAAGGAGGGTGGTTGTCTTTTCCAACCAACAGCCCTCGGGGATTTTGGAAGATAGGGATATTATCCTCTATGAGAGCAAGAACTTTGTGTTTCTGTTTAAGGAGATAGAGAAGGCTAAGGATGAGGAAAGTTTGGCTTTTCTATACAGGCAGACCACAAAGGCGGTGGTGGAACTTGTTTTGGAAGGGGCTGACCCAGAGAGGGTAGGAAAGTATGTCTCGGAGTTAAACGACCGCTTTATGAAAAGGGCAGTCTTTTTGACCATATCAAGGCTTGGAGAGGAGCCTTTAGTTCCTTTCTGTATTTTAGTTTTGGGGAGTGAGGGTAGGCAAGAGCAGAGCCTAAAAACAGACCAAGACAACGCCCTAATATACAGAGACCTTCCCATCATTGACTTTGACGCCAAGGAGTATTTCAAAAGGTTCTCGGAGGAGTATATAAAGGTGCTATTAAAGGTAGGCTTTCCACCCTGTCCGGGGAATGTGATGCTATCAAACCCAGAGTGGAGAGGTTCAGAAAGAGAGTGGGAAAAAAGGATCAGCGCTTGGATAGACACTCCCATTCCAGAAAATGTTTTGAACTCCGCCATATTTTTTGACTTTAGGAACGTCTTTGGAGATAAAACTTTGGCGGATGGACTGGAAGAATATGTTCATAAGAAAATAAAAGGGAAAAGCTTATTCATGGGTTATTTTATAAGTGAAGGTTTAAAGTTCAAGCCACCTTTAACATTCTTTAAAGGCTTCGTGGTAGAAAGAAGTGGAGAACACAAGGGAGAGCTTGACCTAAAGAAGGGTGGAATATTTCCTATAACCCACGGCGTCAGGTGTCTTAGTCTTTTTAATGTGATTTTGGAGAGAAACACCTACGACCGAATAAGGGTGCTTATGGAGAGGGGCATCTTGGAGAAGAATTTTGGAAGAGACCTTTTGGAAGCGTACAGGTTTTTGAACATGTTAAGATTTAGAGAACAGGCGGACAAGATCATCAAAGGAAAGGAGCCGGATAACTACATAGACCCGGAAAAACTCTCAAAGCAAGAAAGGGGACTTTTAAAGGATGCCTTCAGGGTCGTGGAGAACTTTCAGGAATTTTTAAGGCATAGCTTTAGTAGTGTGCTTTTTGAGTAAAATATAATCATAGGGGAAAGGGCTAAAAAATTAAAAGCAGAGATGGTACTTGAACACATAGTAGATTTAAAGACACAACAGCTCTTTGGGTACAAAGTGCTGTCCCGCATTATTACGGATGGTGAAAAAGAACTAAGGTTTCAAGAGGTCGGCGATGAAAGTTTAAAGAAGAGGGCAGAGTTAAGCGTTTTGAAGGGAGTGACAAAATTTTCAAGGGACAAAGAGATTTTCATAAATATGCCAATATCTATACACATAGAAAGCCTACCTTTATATGGTCGCAATTTTGTAATCTGCCTACCTGCTGACCTAAGCTCTGACACTCTTGCAAAAATCTTGCTTAGCATAAAAAAACTTAAGCTGAAAAGTGCCCTGGACGATTTTTATATAGCAAAATATGGTATGGGAGAAGAGGCAGAGGAAATAAAGTTGGGTGCCTTTGATTTTGTTTTTGTAAAAGAGGAATTTTATATGAACTCCAGCAAGTCTGACGTTGCCAAGGCGGTGTCCTATGCCAAGAGCTTTGGGGCAAAGGTAATATTCAAAAAAATAGACACATACAAAAAGGTTCAGTTAGCCATAGACTGCGGTGCGGACTACGGACATGGCTACTTTTTTGGCTACGAAACATACAATATTCCCTTAGAATGAAAAAGCTTGTTTCTCTTCTCATTATTATGCTCTGCGGGAGCTGTGCGGTGCCACAGATCATAATCCTAAAAGACCCTTTGACCGCGGAGGAACATATAAACTTAGGGTATCTATACGAAAAACAGGGAAAGTTGGACTTGGCGGAGGAAGAGTATAAAAAAGCCATAAGGAAAGATAAGAAAAACTATTTAGCGTACTTCAATTTGGGAAATATCTATGCCCAAAGAGAAGAGTATGAGAAGGCTGAAAGGCAATACAGAAAAGCCCTTAAGCTAAAGGAGGACCCAGATGTGCTGAACAACTTAGCCTACGTTTTAAACAAGCAGGGTAAAAAAGAGGAAGCCCTCCTTTATATAAAAAAGGCTTTGGAGATGAAGGACGACCCTTTCTACAGAAAAACCCTGGAGGAAATACTCAAAAAAGAATGATGGAGTGCTATATACTTGCGGGTGGGCAAAGCAGAAGGTTTGGAGAGGATAAAACACTTTTTCCCTTAAAGGGTAAACCTTGCATCCAGTGGGTGGTTGAACAAGCCCAGAGTGTATGCGACAGAGTTTTCATAGTGGCAAAGGAACCACAAAAGTATAGCTTTCTGAAAGGAGTAGAACTTTTGAAGGACATCCTCCAAGAGCAGTTCGCCTTAGCGGGTCTATATACAGCCTTATCTCATACCAACCAAGATAAAGTGGTCGTTTTAAGCGCAGACATGCCACTTATTAAAGGAGAACTAATTTCTCTGATTTGGGAAAGGTCAAAAGACAAGATAACGCTTTTTAAGGTTAAGGGTAAAATCTTCCCACTCTTTGGGGTGTATCCCAAGGGAGTAAAACCCGCCCTTGAGGAGTATTTGAAGGGTGGTGGGCTGAGGGCTATGGAATTTGTGGAGAAGGTAGGCTACGAAGTGGTGGAGGATGTGGAACCTTTTTCTTACGCCTTTATCAACATGAACACCAAAGAGGATGCAAGGGTTATACTAGAAATATTATGAAAGAGATAGAGCTAAAGATTTTAGGTATGACTTGTGAGCATTGCGTTAGGACAGTAAAGAATGCCCTCTACAGCGTGGAGGGTGTCTCTGAGGTGGACGTATCCCTTCATGAACAGCGTGCAAAGGTGAAGGTGGAAGATCATGTGTCTTTTGAGAGCCTAAAGTCCGCAGTGGAAAGCTGGGGATACAAAGTGGTAGATGAGGTTTGAGGAGCTAAAGCCCAAGATACAAGGTCTAACCTATTTGGATGAGGGCTGGAGGGGAATTGTATACAGGGGTTTTTTTGAAGGGAAGGAAGTTGCCATAAAGGTGGCAAAAGCCCAGGAGAAAGAGTACGCCATAAGGAAGGAGGCAAGAATTTTAGAAAGGCTAAAGGACTACCCTTACTTTCCAAAGCTTATTCTCAGTGGAGAAGATTTTATCATGTATGAGTTTATTGATGGTGTGCCCATGGAAAAGCTTTCCCTTAGTCCTGAGGAGAAGCTGAGTTTATACATGCAGGTTTTGGAGATCGCCTATCTCCTGGACAGTCTTAGGATCAACAGGGATGAGTTTGCGAGGCTTGACAAGAATCTACTGGTAGGGAAAGACGGAAGGATTTACCTCCTTGACTTTGAGAGGGGTGCCTTGGATGTTAAAAAACCACACAACTTTACCCAGTTTTTACAGTTTTTGAGGAAGGAAGGAATAATATCCACAACGCAAGCTCTTGAGCTGGGAAAGGAATACAAAAAAGAGCCAAAGTTGGTAAAGGAAAAGGTTCATGCTATCCTTAGTTCAGCTTTATCAATTGCTACTTGATTTTTACGGCTATCAAGGTTGGTGGCCTGTGGACGAAGGCTATCATAGAGCCAAGGGCACAGACCCGAGGGATGAGATAATAATAGGGGCAGTGCTGACGCAAAACACCGCATGGAGGAACGTAGAAAAAGCTTTGGAAAACCTTAAAAAATATGGAGAGCTTTCCCTTGAGTTTATTCGGCAGGTATCCACTAAAGAGCTTGAGGAATTAATAAGACCCTCAGGCTTTTACAGGCTAAAAGCCCAGAGGTTAAAGCATGTTGCGGAGTTTTTTAATCCAACGGATGTGGTGGAAAAAGTGAGCAGAGAAGAACTCTTGAAGGTAAAAGGTATTGGCAAGGAAACTGCAGACGCAATTCTTTTGTATGCGGGAGGTCGCCTGAGCTTTGTAATAGACACCTACACAAAAAGGCTTTTCAAAAGGCTGTATGGTCTGGATGGTGGATACGAAGACCTAAAAAGCTATGTGGAGGAGAATATTCCAAAAGACCTAACCATCTATAAGGAGTTTCACGCTTTGATTGATGAACATGCAAAAAAATATTGTAAAAGCACCCCCCGGTGTGGGGGATGTTTTTTGAAAAACTTCTGTCTTAGTGCAGTCCCATCTTCTTGAGAATTCTATCTCTCCAAAGCCATATTAGAATGCCCATAACTATAAGATAGCCTATGGTCACTATGCCCATAAGATTTCTCTTTGCCTTTTCCTGAGGGGGTGGTTCAGATACAGACCTCAAATAGGCAATGATTTTGGCTGTCTCCTCTGGTCTTCCAGTCATAACAGGTGGCATCATAGTCCCGGGGAGAACTTTTTGGGGTTCCAGGATAAAGTTGTAAAGATACTCTGGACCTTTTACCAAGTATATGGTAGAGAGGTCTGGGGGAACCTTTCCGAAGGCTTCCTTAAGGGCGTTTAGGTCGTTCATAAAGACAGCTTCGTAAACATCTCTTGGAAGGACCTTTCCGTATTTTTCTTGAAGGGATGCCAGCATAGGGTTAGCCTGCACCTGTGTCAAGTAGAGGGCATCATACCTTACCGAGTGGCAAGACGCACAGTTCTGAATGAATAGTTCTCTCCCTTCCTTTGCATACTTGTAGTCCATAGCGATCTTTCCGTGTTCTTGGGGCATTTCATACTTTTCGTGTGGGGCAAAGATGTTGTTGATCCATACTATGTAGAAAAAGGCCACGGTAAGCACTGTGAAGAATATTGTCTTAATCATTTTTGCTACCTCCTTTGGCTTTGTACCAACCCCATTCCAAGATGGATATTATGGGCATGGAGATAAAGAAAGAGAGAAAGGCTAAGGTAAATATGAGTCCAAGCAATGCGTTGGTTGGGGTTGGAGGCATTGTTCCCAATATGGTAAGAGCCATAGAGGATATTACGAGCACCAAAAACATCACAAAGAATAGAGGTCTATTTCTTGCACTCCTTAGGGGCGAAAAGTCCAAGAATGGTAGGATCAACAGAAGGAGAAGGGCTAAGTTGAACACTACAAAACCCAAGAACTTGTCTGGAATGGACCTAAACATGGTGTAAAAAGCCAAAAGATACCACTCGGGTGCTATGTGGGCGGGTGTTTTGAAGGGATTGGCTGGGTCGTAGTTATCTGCGGGCAAAAAGTGTTTCATATAAAAGAACACAAAGAAGAAGAAAACTGCCAAATATCCCATCAAGTAAGCACCTTCCTTAAGGGTTATGTAGGGATGGAAGGGAACACCCTCCTTCTTCTTATCTATCTCCCTGCCATCTGGTGAGGTTATGCCATGTGCCCTGATAAGGTAAAAGTGAAAGGCCACAAGACCCAAAAGAATTAGAGGCAATAGCCATATGTGAAGTCCATAGAACCTTCCGAGTGTTATCTGTCCCAGTTCATAACCACCCTTCATCCATATAGATATGGTTTCTCCGATCTTTAGCTTGCCTATGATGGGGGCGCTGTCTATGGAGGTGGGTATCTCAGTGGTAACCACCATTCCCCAGTAGGAGAGCTGTCCCCAAGGTAGGAGATAACCGGATAGGGCGGTCATAAGAAGGACAAAGTATATGAAAAAGCCCACAATCCAGGTTAGTTCCCTAGGTTTTTTGTATGCGTTGTAGTATATTCCAGTGAATATGTGAAGATAAACTATGGCGAGGAAGAAGTTAGCACCTGCTGCATGGACATGCCTAATTAGCCACATAAAGGGAACTTCCTTCATTATGGTGTAGTTAACGCTATCGAAGGCAGTGTGGATGTTGGGTTGGTAGTACATTACCAAGAATATGCCAGAGATTATCTGAATTAGGAAAGCCACCATAGCCATTACGCCAAAGGCGTAAGGAAATGTTAGATTTTTTGGAACTTTGTAATCTACCATTTGGGACTGCCATAGTTCTGACAGCTTTGCTCTTTCGTTAAACCATCTTCCGATCCTTCCGATCATGGCCAAACCTCCTTAAGTTAATTCCTTTACGAAACCTTCTTCTCCAATGATAAGCTTGTTGCCTTCCCTCTTTTGAGGGGGTACATGCAGTGGTCTTGGTGGAGGACCTGCAATGTTGTCGCCCCATGGTGAGTAGAACCCTCCATGACATGGGCAGTGGAACACGGGATAGTTAAACTCTCCTTCTCCCTGTGGTTTCCAGAGGGGTACACAGCCAAGATGGGTGCATACTGCCACAAGGGCGTAGGCGTCTTGTCCTTGCAGAAGCTTTGTGTTTCTGTCGTTTGCCCTCTTGCCATTCCACTGAAATCCCTGCGGTAGCTTGACTACAAAGACAGGTTTGCCCTTCCAAGAAACAACCCTGACCTGAAGGTCTGGTATTTGGGAAACATCCACTTCCACTCTGGCTCCTGCCAGAGAAGCTTGGCTGGGAGAAAGCACCTTAACTATAGGATATAACACACCTATTGCCCCCAGGACGCCCAAGCCTCCCACCGCAAAGCCTAAAAGGTCTCTCCTTGAGGCTTCCATAACACAACCTCCTTTGGTGGTATAACAAGTTAATTATAATCGCATACTCTAAAATATACTGAAAAATTATCACCTGAAGTTTTTAAAACGCCATTTTGCGGAAAAGTGTTAGAATTATATAACCTCTATCATAAACTTTTGGAGGAGGCCTATGGCAATTTTGGTGGATAAAAACACCAGGGTAGTGGTGCAAGGTATCACAGGAAAGGAGGGTTCTTTCCATGCCCTCCAGTGTAAGGCTTATGGCACTCAGGTTGTAGCGGGCGTTACCCCCGGTAAAGGTGGGCAAAAGGTAGAAGACATCCCCGTCTTCAATACGGTAGAGGAAGCGGTAAAGGAAACCTCTGCCAATTGCTCCTTGATCTTTGTACCTCCGGCCTTTGCAGCGGATGCTATAGTGGAGGCCTTAGATGCGGGTATAGAATTGATAGTCTGCATAACGGAGGGTATCCCTGTAAGAGACATGCTTAAAGTAAAGCATTACATGCTAAGGAATTACCCAAAGGCAAAGCTTATAGGTCCCAACTGTCCCGGTGTAATAACCCCAGGAGAGGCAAAGGTGGGCATAATGCCCGGACACATATTCAAGAGGGGCACCATAGGGATCGTTTCAAGGAGTGGAACACTGACTTATGAGGCATCCCATCAGCTTACCCGCTATGGGCTTGGGCAATCTACCGCAGTGGGTATAGGTGGAGACCCTGTACATGGGTTATCCCACAAGGATGTGATTGCTATGTTCAACGAGGACCCAGAGACAGAGGCTATACTCATGATAGGTGAGATAGGTGGGACTGCAGAGGAGGAAGCGGCAGAGTATATAAAGCAGTTCGTAAAGAAGCCTGTTTTTGCATACATTGCCGGTATAACCGCACCACCGGGTAGAAGAATGGGACACGCAGGTGCTATAATCACCGGTGGGAAAGGTACTGCCCAAGCTAAGATGTCGGCCCTCAGGGACGCAGGGGTTCATGTAATAGAAAATCCCGCCTTTATAGGAAAAACTGTAGCGGAGGTTTTGGGCAAAAGATGATTAAAAACATATTTATTTTCTAAATGTGCTATAATTTATCCACTTCAAAACTTTTAGGAGGTTAAGGTATGGCTATAAAGACAAAGGTGGACCCAGACACTTGCACCGCCTGTGAGCTATGCTACGACAGGGTTCCAGAGGTTTACAAAAACAGGGGTGATGGCATTGCGGAGGTCGTTTCTCCTGGACCCGATGGATATATGGTAGTGCCCCCTGAGCTTGAGGCTGAGGTAAAAGAGGTCACAGACGAATGTCCCAGTGGCTCCATAATTACAGAGGAAGCATAATAGTTGATATAGATACCTGTACCGCCTGCGGTCTCTGCTACGAAGAAGTGCCTGAGGTCTTTGCAAACAGGGGAGATGGTTTGCCTATAGTCTATATCAAGCCCTTCAAAGAGGACACCCTCCAGAGGCTACAGAAAGTAGCTCAGGACTGCCCCAGCGGGTCTATAATACTTGAGTGATAGGCTTATATTTCTCGGCACTGCAGGCGGAAGGGCAAGCGTCTTCAGACATCTACGTAGGGCTGGTGGCTTTTTGTTAAGGCTTTCGGACCTCTGGGTTCATACGGACCCTGGACCGGGTGCCTTTGTTTATCTCCACCAAATGGGATTTGACCCAAGGCAGATAAACTGCGTTGTTCTGTCTCACATACACTTGGACCACTCTGCGGATATAAACTCTGTCATAGAGTCTGCCACCGACGGTGGAAAGAAGAGGGAAGTGGTTCTGTTTGCACCAAGGTCTGCCCTTGAAGGAGAAAGCAGAGTAGTCCTTCCCTTTATAAGAAAAGAGAGGCTTGCAGGAGAATTTATCTTAGAGGAGGGCAAAGAGTACAACTACAATGGTCTCCGCATAAAGGCGGTTATGAAGCACAAACATCATCACACAGAGACCTACGCCATACTCTACAACGAGAGAATACTTTATGTTTCCTGTGCTCTCTATGAGGACCGTATGCTTGAGGTTTATCCCAGAGGGTTGGATTTAATGATCATAAACACCACCCTTTACAAAAAAACCAAGTATATAGAGCACCTTACAGTTCAAGACGCAAAAAAGTTACTGGCTCACCTAAAACCAAAGCTTGCCATACTCACCCACTTTGGCTATGAAATTCTTATGAACCATTACCTGCAAGACATAGCCTTAGAGGTGGAAAAGGAAACAGGAGTGAAAACCCTCTGTGCCTATGACGGAATGGAGGTAGAAATCTGATAGAGCAGTTTTTTCCTGAGTTGAAAAAGTGGGCAGAAGATTTTGTCATGGAGCATGGATACACTGCTCTCTTTGTTCTTTCCTTTACTGAGTCTATAATCCAGCCTATACCACCTTATCCCTTCATAACCGCCGCACCCTTTTTTAAGCTAAACCCATACACCGCCGGTTTTGTGGCTTTTATTGGCAACTTGTTGGGTGCTCTTGTAGCCTTCTTTTTGGCAAAGCTTTTGGGGGAAAGCTTTGTAAAAAAGATCTTTGGAGAGAGGCTATACACAAAGGGGGAAGCCCTTTTCAATAGGTATGGCTTCTTTGCGGTGCTTTTGGGAGAGCCTTACAAGTTAGTTTGTTGGCTTGCGGGCATCTTCAACATGCCTCTGTTTACCTTTCTTATAGCAAGTATGATAGCTCGTGGGGTGAGGATAGGCATTTTTGTCTTTTTTGGGGATGTGCTGAAGAGGTTTTTAAGCTAAAAATGGGTGCGGGAGGACTCGAACCCCCAACCGGGCGGTTATGAGCCGCCCGCTCTGCCATTGAGCTACGCACCCATCTATCTATAATTATAACACCTTGGAGTGAAGTCTGTAAAGGAGTCTGCTTAAATATTTTCCTACCAATGTATAAGAGAGGCTTATAAAATTATAAGAGAGTTGAAAGTAAAAAAGGAGAAAGGCTTATAAACTTTTATGTTCAGGAGGTTCCGTTATGGACATAGGCGGTAGCTTTTACGACAGGAAGGCCTACAGCACTTGCTATATGTGCGCCTGTAGATGTGGTATAGAAGTATATGTTAGAAACAACAAGGTTGCATACATAAAGGGAAATGACGCACACCCCACCAACAAGGGTGTTTTGTGTGCAAAAGGTTCGTCGGGCATAATGAAAGAATATAGCCCCGCAAGGCTCAGAAAACCTCTTTTAAGGGTAGGACCCCGTGGCTCAGGGCAGTTTAAGGAAATAGAATGGGAAGAAGCCCTTCAGATCGCAACCCAATGGCTGGAAGAGGCAAGGAAGAAAGGTCCCTACAAAATTGCCTTCTTCACAGGAAGGGACCAGATGCAGGCTATAAATAGCTGGTTTGCAAGCCAGCTAGGAACCGTCAATTGGGCGGCGCACGGTGGCTTTTGCTCGGTAAATATCGCTGCAGCAGGGCTTTACTCTATAGGTGGTTCCTTCTGGGAGTTTGGAGAGGCGGACTTTGAAAACACCAAATACTTTATGCTGGTGGGTGTGGCAGAAGACCACTCCTCCAACCCATTCAAGCTTGGCATTCAGGAGATGAAACGTAAGGGTGGAAAGTTTGTGGTGGTAAATCCCGTCCGTTGGGGCTACGGTGCGGTAGCTGACGAATGGGTGCCCATAAAGCCGGGAACGGACGGCGCCTTTTTCCTCGGCATAATGCATGTGCTATTTAAGTACAATCTGGTAAATTGGGAGTTTTTAAAAGAATACACAAACGCACCATGGCTTGTTATTCAAGCACCCGGCACTTCAAAGGATGGTCTCTTTTACAGGAACTCAGAAGGCAAACCCATGGTCTTTGACAAAAAGAGCCAAAGCTTTAAGCCTGCAGACCGCATCGTCCCAGAGGACTTGGACCCTGCCTTTATTGGAGAATTTACCACTCCCGAGGGCTACAAGGTCAGACCCGCCTTTGATATATTCGCAGAAAGGCTTGTGAAAGATTACTCCCCCGAAAAGGTAGAAAAGATCACTGGCATCCCCGCAAAGGATATAGAAAGGATCGCCAAAGAGATGGGCACTATAGCCCTCTACCATCCCATAGAGATTCCAATAGAATGGACCGATGTTTGGGGCAGAAAACACAAAAAGTTCATAGGAAGACCCGTCTCCTTTCACATAATGAGGGGCATAGCGTCCCACACCAACGGTTTTCAGACCGCAAGGACTGTTTTTATGCTCATGATGATGTTGGGGGTGGTGGATGTGCCCGGAGGCTTTTTGAACAAGCCCCCGTACCCCAAACACATAGAAGACCTACCAAAACCCTACAAAATCACTAGACCAGACGAAATAAAGTATGGAGAAGTGTATCCAGGACCCCACCTTGGATATCCGCAGAACCCTGATGATCTCTTGGTGGATGAGAAAGGAAACCCGGTTAGAATAGACTGGGCATACAGCTGGTGGTTTCCACTTACCGCCCACGGGCTTATCCAGAATGTGATTCCCGCCGCATACCAGCAAAATCCCTACGGTATAGAGGTTTTGATGATCTACATGGCAAATATGGCTTGGAACTCCTCCCAAAACATACCATACATCATTCAAGCCCTTACCGCCACAGACCCTGCAGGAAACTACATAATTCCCAGGATTATCACCATAGACGCCTTTTACAGTGAACAGGTAGCATACTCAGACTTAGTTCTACCCGACGCTACCTACTTGGAGCAGTGGTTTGCTTTGTCTTTGCTTGACAGACCCCCTTCTGCAGTGGATGGACCTGTAGATGCCCTAAGGCATCCCATTATAGACCCCAAAGCTAACGGTTACGATGTGATGGGTTGGGGTGATGTAATGGTAGAGCTTGGTTCAAGGCTAAAGCTTCCGGGTTTTGTCAATCCGGATGGTTCAAGGAAATACAAAGATTTCAAAGACTTTCTTATAAACTGGCAGATAAGACCGGGCGTGGGTGCTCTGGCGGGTTGGAGGGGTAAAAACGGAGACAAGCACTTTGTGGGAGAACCGAACCCCAACCAGCTTGAGATGTACATAAAGAATAAGGGCTTTTTCTACTACAAACTGCCAGAAAATATGAGATTTTACAGGCATGTTAACAAAGACTACCAAGAGTGGGCGGTTAGTGTGGGCTTCCTTAAAAAGGTGGCACCAATAATCTTTAACTTTTACCTTGAGACCTTGCAAACCTTCAGGCTTGCGGGTCAAGGGCTCTGGGAAGGTAAAAATCAACCACCCAACGACCCTATACTCAGGGACAGGTTAGTCAAATACTTTGACCCACTACCCTTCTGGTATCCACCCTTTGAGGAGGAGGTCTCTGGTAAAGACTATCCTCTCTATGCCTTTACCCAAAGACCCCAGTGGATGTATCACTCCTGGGACTCTCAAAACGCATGGCTAAGGCAGATATCCACAAGGAACTACCTTTACATGAACCCCAAGACTGCAGAGAAGCTTGGCATAAAGCACTTGGACTGGGTCTGGGTAGAGTCAAGAATCGGCAAGGTAAAATGTCAGGTCTTTTTAACCAACACCACAGAACCCAACTCTGTATGGACTTGGAACGCCATAGGAAAGATGAAAGGTGCTTGGGGACTAAAGCCCGAGGCGGAGGAAGGGCATCAGGGCTTTCTGCTAAACCATGTAATTCCACACAGCATCAATATAGGCGGAAGGGAGATTTACTACGGAGACCCCATAACCGGACACTTGGCGTGGTTTGACACAAAGGTAAAGGTTTACAAAGCAGAGGACCAAACGCCAGAGACTTATCCGCAGTTTGAAGTTGAACCACTGGATTACATCAAAGAAAGATGGGTGAAGGTGTTAAGGTATAAGCCATGAAAGTTCTCTCGGAAGAAAGAAAATACACCGTCCAAGACTTTGAAAGGCTTCCAGAAGGACCGCCCTACTATCAGCTCATAAATGGGGAGTTGATAAAGACCCCCACCCCTGAGGTTATACATCAGAAAGTGGCAGGAAGGCTCCTCTATCTTCTCCATAAACTTGAGAAAGAAACAAAAATGGGCACTGTAATTCATTTAATAGACCTCTATCTTGACGAGAAGAATGTTTTTCAACCGGATATAGCGGTCCTTCTTAAAGAGGGCAAGGCAAAGGTTGAAGAAAAGGGCATATTTGGACCTCCCGATGTGGTGGTGGAAATTCTCTCTCCCTCCACCGCTTACTACGACCTGATTGTGAAAAAGGAGGTTTACGAAAGGGTAGGAGTAAAAGAGTATTGGCTTTTAGACCCAAATAGAAAGACCTTTGAGATTTATAAGAACACAGAAGACGGTTTTAAACTTAGTTCCCAAGCAAGGGAAAAGGGAAAGGTTTTCTCGGAGATTTTAGGTATAGAAATAGACCTAAAAGAAGTCTTTGAAGGAGGTGTATAGAGATGCCGTCTACAGTATTAAAGGAGCTTGCTAACAAAGTGGGTATTTTTATTTCTCACCACGATACTTATGTATCTAGATTAGAAAGGGCCATAAAAGATGGTGAAGAGTTTACCCACAAAACTTGCCATGAATGTAATTTTGGTGTAGAGTGGGACAGTACGGTGGTACCTGTAAAGAGTGAGCTTCCTGAGGAAGTAAGGACTTTGGTGGACGAAATAGAAAAAATTCATTGCGAGTTTCATGGAATTAGCATGCAAATAGACCCCAAAAATCCTCAGCCCTCAGACGAGGAAAAGCTTAATAGAATGAGAGAAATGAGCAACTTATTGCTTCGTAAGCTTTTAGCCTTAAAAAGGCTTTTATCAAAAAGGCTTGTAAAGGAGGAGTAACCATGCCCCAGTATGCGTTGGTAATAGACCTAAACACATGTGTTGGTTGTCATGCTTGTGCTACAAACTGCAAGGAGTGGAACACACAAGCTTCCTTTGGACCCCTATCGGACTTTGATCCCTACGGCAGGAACCCAAAGGGTGTTTGGTATAACCGCATCATGACCTACGAAATGGGAGAATTTCCAGATACGCAAGTTTTCCACCTTCCCAAGTCTTGCCTACATTGTCAGGATGCACCATGCGTACCCGTTTGCCCAACCGGTGCCAGCTACAAAAGGGAACAGGATGGCATAGTGCTCGTCAATTACGACGATTGCATAGGTTGTAAGCTTTGCTCTTGGGCTTGCCCCTACGGTTGTAGGGAGTTTGACGAGGCGGACAAGGTAATGAAAAAATGCACACTGTGTATAGATAGGATATACGACGAGTCTTTGCCACCGGAACACAGAAAGCCTGCCTGCGTGCTAACATGCCCTGCAAAGGCAAGGTTCTTTGGAGACATAGAGGATCCAAACAGCGAAGCCTACAGGATGATAAAGGAACGCAACGGCTTTGTGCTATTCCCAGACATGGGCACAAACCCAGCCAACCATTACCTCCCACGGACCGAGACCAAGGTTCATGTGGATGAACATCTTTTAGAAGCAGAAAACCCACTTTTCCTTGAGGTGGTTAGAAGACACTATAAAGGAGGTTGAAGGATGCATCCACCACTTTCCTTGATTTGGTTTTTTTTGACTGCGGGTATCTCCATTGGGCTCTTTAACTTTACCTACTTTATGGAATTTTTGACACTCTTTGGTAAGGATACTGCCCTACCCAAGCATATGGTGTTGATATCCAACGTTATATCCTTGGTGCTTATAGGTCTTGGTGCCATAGGTGCCAGCTTTCACTTAGGCCACAAGCTCAGGGCATGGAAGGCCATAAAGAGATTTCATACCTCTTGGCTTTCGCGGGAGGCGGTCTTTAGCGGAGCTTATGGCTTTACCCTTCTGATCTTTGCCCTTTTGAGGTTCTTTGATCATACGGGCTTTTGGTATCACTTCTTTGGCATAATAACTTTCATCCTTGGGTGGCTGAGCGCCTTCTCTACAGCCATGATTTACGCATCCAACAGGTTTGTCCTGGAGTGGAATACTTCCATCTCTGTGCTTTACTATTTGAACATGTATCTAATGTTAGGCTCCTCTGCCTTTTTGGCTTTGACTTACTTTTATCGCAAAGAGTTTGTGGGAACGTACATATTCTTGACGTTTCTCTTCTTGGCTTTGGGGCTTGCCTTCAGGCTTGCCTTCAACATAAGGCAGTTTTACATAAAAAGACCTACCATTAACGAAGCCCTGAACCTTCCACACAACAGACCCATAAGGGTTTTGGACACCGGTACTACAACGGATAATTACTGCACAGAGGAGTTTTACTACAAAAAAGGTAAGGAGCTGCTTCCCAGCATTCTTCCCTTGGCATACATTCTTACCTTCATAGTCCCTCTGTTTTTTGTGCTTTATATGTGGATCACTGGCAGGGTGGATTACAACTTTATAAAATTTACTTTCCTCTTTATTGTGGTAGGTAGTGCCTTAGAGAGATGGTGTTTCTTTGTAGAAGGTAATCATGTGCAGAACCTCTTCTATGGTCTCTATCCAGAAGAAGGATACACTCTAAGAAAGGGTTACATGGAAAGAAAGAAAACGAAGATCTCTTACAGATAAAAGCGGGGGCAAAGCCCCCTTTTCTTATCCTACAAATTTGCAGGTTTCTTCGTCTATGGTAGAATAAAGAGGTTTTACCTTTCCACCGGGAGTGGTGTCTTCAAAGTCCCTTGGAACTCCAAGTTCCTCTATGCAATGTACCAGTTCGTGGTAAAACTCTGCCACCTTTACAAGTCCCGTCTCTTTGCCCACTTCGTTGAACATCCTGATCTTGTCGGTAGCCTTACCTTTGCCCCTTTCCACTATAGCACCAGCGTGTCCAAAGGACACACCTTCCAAGTTCTCCTGGAACCTTCCAGCCACAAAGGCAGCAACGGGCTTGTTCCACTTGCCTTCTTTGTACAATCTTAGGATTGTTTCCGCAGCTTTCTCTTCATAAGAGCCACCCACCTCTCCCTGAATGATCACACCCTTCACCTTAGGATCGTCGGCTATTTTTTCTAACACATCCGCAA